>DAOUFY010000018.1:0-34142 GCA_034429745.1 Anaerolineales bacterium | reverse complement strand
ACTTTTGAAGCAGATTTTTTATTGCAGAACATGATGGGTCCAAATTGCCTGAGACTTGTTGAAGAGCTTACGGAAAAAATAACTTGGCAATCGTTACCCCTGCGCATTTTGGATTTGGGCTGCGGCACAGGTTTAACCTCGATCTTTCTAGCTAAAGAGGTTAATGCTCAAGTATTTGCTGTAGATCTGTGGATTAACCCTTCAGAAAATTATAAGCGCATTATGCAATTTGGGCTTGAAGATAAAATCATTCCAATTTATGCTGAAGCACACGCACTGCCTTTTGCTGAGAATTACTTTGACGCAGTAATAAGTATTGATTCTTTTCATTATTATGGAGCAGAAGCTGAATATTTAGATCAATATCTAATTCCTTTAGTAAAGGATAATGGCATTATAGCCATATCAGTGCCGGGCTTGAAAAAAGATTTTTTCAATGAAGTACCACCTGAACTGCAGCCTTTTTGGGTGGAAAATATGAACATGTATTCAGCACAGTGGTGGAAAGCACTTTGGGAGAAATCGCCAAACATTACGCAGGTGGAATGTTTTTCCCAGGCATGCCATGAAGCTGCGTGGAATGAATGGCTTCAGTGCAGCAATCCTTACGCTCAACGAGATGTAGAAATGATGAAAGCTGAACAGGGGAGGTATTTTGATACCATAGGTATGATTGCCATAAAAAAGTCATGAGGGTAATGTGAAAATGCAGAAAAGCTGATAACGGTTTCGTAAAAATATTGACAAGCGCTAAGTTTTCGGTTAGAATATATCTAGACTGTCAACGTTGTCGTTGACGTTGACGATTTTATAAAATACAGTGCAACTGATCTGTAATAAAAAGAGACTCTGCATGTGTAAAGCAATTAACCAAAAATTCCACTTCCACCCACTATTTGAAATTAGAAAAGGAGAGCTATGGAACCGTTAACTCTTGGCGTAATTGTTGGTAACCGTGGATTCTTCCCCGATCATTTATGTGAAACGGGAAGAAAAACTATCCTCAAAGTGTTGGCAGAAGAAGGCATTAATGCCATTGCACTTACACCAGAGGATACAAAGTTTGGCAGCGTTGAATCACTGCAAGATGCTAGGAAGTGTGCTGATTTGTTTAAAAAGCATCGCGATAAGATTGACGGTGTGTTGGTGACTCTGCCGAACTTCGGTGATGAAAGAGCGATAGCGAACGTGATGCGCTGGTCAGGGCTGGATGTGCCCATTCTTGTACATGCCTTTGCTGATGATCCGAGAAACATGTTGATCAGCGATCGGCGCGATTCCTTCTGCGGGAAAATGTCTGCCTGCAACAATTTATCACAATATGGTTTTAAGTTTTCACTCACCACTCTCCATACGGTAGATCCGGAAAGCAAATCGTTTCGCGATGATTTGCATTGGTTTGAGGCAGTATGTCGGGTAGTGCGCGGACTGCGTGGCGCCCGAGTAGGTATGCTTGGTGCTCGCCCGGCGGCATTCAATACAGTGCGCTTCAGCGAGAAATTGTTTGAGCTTTATGGGATCAGTGTAGAAACACTAGACCTTTCTGAAGTGCTTGGACGAGCGGCTCGCCTGCCTGAGAATGACGCAAGTGTCAAGGCTAAACTTGAACAAATCCGCAGCTATGTGCCCAGTCAAAACGTACCTAGCGAAGCCATTATGCGCATGGCAAAGATGGGAGTTATTATTGATAAATGGATGGCAGACAATGCATTAGTGGCTAGTGCTTTACAATGCTGGACTTCTATGGAAGAATTTTACGGTATTGTGCCATGCACGTTGATGAGCATGATGAGCAATCAACTAATGCCCAGCGCGTGTGAAACCGATATTCCAGGGGTGATCGGTATGTATGCCATGGTGTTAGCCTCCGGTAAGGCAAGTGCACTGGTTGATTGGAACAACAATTTTGGTGATGAGCCCGATAAAGCTGTGATTTTCCACTGTTCCAACCTCCCTAAGGATCTTTTTATTACGGAAAAAGAATCTAAAGAAGAATCAGCTCGCATGGATTATCAGGCAATCATAGCCGGCACTGTAGGGAAGGACAGCACTTACGGTACTATTGTAGGTAGGTTGCGCCCAGGTCCTTTCACCTATTGCCGTGTTTCAACTGATGATAGCTTGGGTGAAATCCGTGCTTATATGGGTGAAGGTGAGATCCTCGACGAAACATTAAAGACTTTTGGCGGCTACGGGATAATTCGCATTCCAGATTTGCAGACGCTGCTGGCTTATATTTGTGAAAATGGCTTTGAGCATCATGTAGCTATCAACCCGTCGCAGATTGCTTCACCGTTGGAAGAGGCTTTTTCTAAATATTTAGGCTGGTCAGTCTATAATCATGATCGATAAAGGAGAGCAGATATGGCGAAATATACCATAGGTGTAGATTTTGGGACTGAATCTGGGCGAGCGGTTTTAGTAGATGTCGCAGATGGACGCGAGTTGGCGACAGAGGTCTATCCTTATGCCAACGGCGTTATTGATGAGAAATTGCCCGGCACGAATATTCGTTTAGACCCCGATTTTGCTCTGCAAGACCCTAACGATTATTTAGAGACGTTCAAGCGCACGATTCCTGCGGTATTAAAGCAAAGCGGGGTGGATCCCAAAGATGTCATCGGTATTGGGATTGACTTCACGGCTTGTACGATGCTTCCAACAAAAAAGGATGGTACACCGTTATGCTTCTTACCGCAATATCGCAACAACCCGCATGCTTGGGTAAAGCTGTGGAAACACCATGCTGCCCAGCCTGAAGCCAATAAACTGAATGAAATTGCCCGCGAGAAAGGCTATAAGTTCCTTGATCGTTATGGCGGCAAAATTAGTTCAGAATGGTTTGTTCCCAAGGTTTGGCAAATTTTAGATGAAGCACCTGAGATTTATGAAGCAGCCGATCGAATGATCGAGGCGGCAGATTGGGTTATTTGGCAGCTTACTGGGGTTGAAACCCGCAATAGCTGCACCGCCGGGTATAAAGCTATCTGGTCAAAGCGCGAGGGTTTTCCGCCTAATGAATTTTACAAAGCTCTTGATCCTCGTCTTGAACACTTGGTAGATGAGAAGATGCTGCGTACAATTTCACCACTCGGTGGCAAAGCCGGTGGATTGACGGATCAGGCGGCAGCTTGGACTGGTCTGTTGCCCGGCACAGCAGTGGCAGTGGCGAACGTGGACGCTCACGTGGCCGTGCCGGCTGCCACAGTTGTTGAGCCGGGACGCATGGTCATCATTATGGGTACATCCAACTGCCACATGGTGCTTGGAACGGAAGAGCATATTGTGCCGGGTATGTGTGGTTATGTAGAAGATGGCATTATCCCCGGCTATTTTGGCTATGAAGCCGGTCAGTCATGTGTTGGTGATCACTTTGCGTGGTTTGTGGAAAACTGTGTGCCAGCTGCCTATGAGGCTGAAGCCAAAGCCAAGGGCAAAGATATCCATGCCTTGCTGGAAGAAAAAGCAGCCCAATTATTGCCTGGTGAGAGCGGTTTGGTGGCTCTCGATTGGTGGAACGGCAATCGCAGCGTATTGGTGGATGTGGATTTAACAGGCTTATTGCTCGGAGCAACTTTAGCCACAAAAGCCGAAGAAATTTATCGCGCCCTGATTGAAGCAACCGCCTATGGCACACGAATTATCATCGAGACGTTCCAAAACCATGGAGTGCCAGTAAATGAAATTGTTGCGACGGGTGGACTGCCGGATCGCAATCGCCTGTTGATGCAGATTTATGCGGATGTAACTGGCCGCGAGGTTAAAGTTACCGCTGCTAAGCAGCCTTCAGCTCTAGGTTCGGCGATGTTTGCAGCTGTGGCAGCCGGCAAAGCCGCCGGTGGTTATGATACTATTGAAGAAGCAAGCCGCGCAATGGCGCGTTTGCGTGATGAGATGTATAAACCCAACGCGGAGGCTCATGCAATCTATAACCGCTTGTATGCCGAATATGTAACGCTGCACGATTACTTCGGGCGCGGTGCAAACGATGTGATGAAACGTTTGAAGAACCTGAAAGCGGAAGTGCTTCAGAAAAAATCATAAGCTGTTGAATTGCTTCGCCTATCCCTAAGATGCGGTTCCAGAGGCATTACCTGTTTTTTTTATCCTTTCTTCTCCTTCTAGCTTCTTCCTGCCCCTTCCTCTTATAGGAGGGGGCTGGGAACAGCTAGGATAAAGGTGAGTGCAATTCGCAGTAGGAGGATTTGTTAATGAAGTTAAAGCGACTTCGAGAAGAATTAGTTCAGCTTCATTTGGAGCTGCCAAAGTACAATTTAGTTGTATGGACCGGAGGCAATGTAAGCCTACGCGATAAAGAGAGTGGATTGGTTGTTATTAAACCATCTGGTATCAGATACGAAGACTTGCAGCCCGAACATTTTGTTATCGTTGACTTAGATGGCAAGATCGTTGATGGAAAGTTAAAACCTTCTTCAGATACGGCATCTCACCTCTATATCTATCGTCATAGAGAAGATGTGAACAGTGTAGTGCATACCCATTCGCGCTATGCTACAGCATTTGCAGCTTTAGGTAAACCGATTCCTGTCTATTTAACTGCGCATGCTGATGAGTTTGGGTGTACGATACCTTGTGGTGATTTTGCTCTGATCGGTGGGGAAGAGATTGGCAAAGTTGTGGTGAATACAATCGGTACTTCGTTAGCTTGTTTGCTGAAAAATCACGGGGTTTTTACAATTGGACGCTCAGGCTCTGAAGCGGTAAAAGCTGCTGTAATGGTTGAAGATATTGCGGCAACAGTCTGGCTGGCATATCAGCTTGGACAGCCGCAGGAAATACCACCAGAGATGGTTGAAAAGCTCCATTATCGTTATACCCATGTCTATGGTCAATGAGATGGTGTTGATCTTGTGAAAGGAGGTGGTAATATTCCGAAGAAAAAAGTAACAGTTCAGCCCAGATTTTTAGCTAAGTTTGCGTCAGAAAAAAACAAATCCAAATATTTTATTATAAGGAGGGAAGTATGAAAAAGTTGTATGTAGTGTTTTCACTGTTAATGGTTTTTAGCTTGGTTCTTGCAGCATATTCACCCGCCTTTGCTGGGGTATCAGCAAAACCGCAACCTGCTACAGCCCGGATTTGTGATGGAGTGAAGATTGTCTTCTTCCCGGGCGGCGACGCAGGAACACCATTTACCAATAATGTGTATAATGGCGCTAAGCAAGCTGAAAATGACCTGGGAGCTAAAGTAGATTATGTCTTTTCGGGTTGGAACCCAGAGAAAATGGTTTCCCAACTAAAAGAAGCTGTTGCTAAGAAACCGGATGGCATCGCAATTATGGGACACCCCGGCGATGACGCTTATGCCCCCATTGTTGATGAAGCAATAAAAGCCGGCATCATCATCACAAGCATGAACACTCAATTGCCGAAACTGCAGGAAAAATATTCCTCTAAAGGCTTCGGTTATGTAGGTGCTGTCCTGTATCAAGCTGGATACAGCTTAGGCAAGGAAGCTGTAAAACGCTCCGGCGTAAAGAAGGGCGATCGCGCCTTCTTGTGGGGTTTGCTCTCTCAGGCTGGACGCGGTGAGCGCACGAAAGGCGTAAAAGATGCCTTGGAAGAAGCCGGCTTAGTAGTGGACTACCTTGAGATTGACGATGCGACTAACAAAGATGCAGCTGCAGGCACCCCAACCTTTACAGGCTATGTGGCAAAGAACAAAGACGTTAAACTGGTGATCACGGATCATGGTGCATTAACCTCTACAGTTGGAACTTATTTGAAAGCAGCTGGCAAGAAACCAGGTGAAGTATATGCAGCTGGCTTTGATGTATCTCCCGCTTCGCTGGACGCGATCAAGAGTGGCTATCTGCAATTGGTTATTGACCAGCAACCCTACCTGCAAGGTTACCTGCCTATCTTGCAAATCTGCTTGACGAAGAAATATGGTTTTGCCGGTTTGCATATTGATACTGGTTCTGGTTTCCTTGATGCAAGCAATGTTGATGCTCTTGCTCCGTTCATCAAGCAGGAGATTCGCTAGTTGAGTGGCTCACTGATTGAGCTAGCCTTGATTGGAGCATCCAAACAACGGCGGAAGACTTCATAAAACATAATTTCGAGGGCGCAAGCCACTGCGCCCTCGAATTTGCAAATAATGAAGTTGATCGCTCTGAAACAGGAATTATGGATTAACAGATAAAAAAGAGGTGAGTATATGGAGTACATGCTCCAAATGAAGAATATTTCGAAGTCTTTTGGCGAAGTTAAAGGTTTGAGCAATATAGATTTTTATATTAGGCCAGGTGAAGTGGTAGGTTTAGTGGGGGATAACGGCGCCGGTAAATCTACCTTGATAAAGATCATTACAGGCTATCATCAGCCTGATGCGGGTGGTGAAATATACTGGAAAGGGGAAAAAATCACCCATATGAGCGTTGAAAAAGCGCGCAGCATGGGGATTGAGACAGTCTATCAGGAACGCGCGTTAGCCGATCAGCAACCGCTGTGGCGCAACATCTTTATGGGACGAGAGATTGTTAACCCCCTTGGGTTTTTGGATGTAAAGAAAATGAAGCAAGAAACCGAAATGTTGATGAAAACTAAGATGGGTTTCACTTCAAGTGCTATTACACCGGATAACACTGTCAAAACAATGTCGGGTGGTGAACGCCAAGGAGTGGCTATTACCCGTGCTTTATACTTTGAAGCTGATTTGATCATCCTCGATGAACCTACGATGGGACTTTCCCTTTCTGAAACTCAAAAAGTACTCAACTTTGTGGGTGATATTGCTAAAGCTGGCAAGTCTTGTATTTTTATTGATCATAATATTTTCCATGTATATCCGGTCGCTGACCGAATTGTTGTTCTTGATCGCGGCAAATTGGCTGGGGAGTTCTCTAAAAAGTCAGTAACCTTAGACGAGTTAATAGACAAACTTTACCGTGTAGCCAGAACAGGCACGCTGGAAACCCCAGCATAAAATTTAATATGATGGAGCAAGCAGATGAACGAGCATCTTGAAAAAGTGGATTTAACTCACGAACGTCTGGTTGAGCAAACGCCCTTAGCCAAGTGGGCGCGCAAATGGGCTCTGCAGATCGGCATTATGGCGGTGATGATCGTCGTATGGATCGTTTTCTATATCGCTTCGCCAGAGGTTTTCAGTCAGCCGGAGATTTATAAGGCGTTCATGCAGACCACCCCATTTTTTGCTATTGTCGCTATTGCAGCAACTTTAATAGTCATTGCTAAGGAAATTGACTTGTCTTTTCCTTCAATTATGGCTTGGGGAATGGCAATTTTAGTTTTGGTTCAGCAAGTAACTGGCAGTTATACATTGGGGATTATCTTTTTACTGCTGGGAGGGCTGTACGCTGGCTTGTTGAATGGGTTATTGGTGGTTAATGCAGCAGCCGGTTTGCTTTGTGTAGTGTTAGGAGTAATTGTTTATTTATTAATTTTTTTGCTTACCCAAAATTTTCTCTATGCATTGATTGGTTTATTGCTCTCTGGTTTGGTGGCGCTGCTGCTTCAAAATAAAGTCAACATGGGAATTGGCATGCCAAGCTTAGTAGCTACCATCGGTACACAATTTTTGTGGCGCGGCGTGGTCTTAGTTGTTTTGGATGGCAAAGGTGCTGGTCTGGTGGATATGAAAGATCTGCCGATATTTAACTATTTAGTGGGACGTCATGCCATTGCTCCCCTGCCGCCACCGGATGCGCCGCCTGAATCAATTCCCTTGCTGCAAGGCATATTCAGCGATGTGCCGGCTCAAATGATTTGGATGGTGATCTTTGCTATCGGAATTTGGTTCTTGCTCAATCGCACAAAATTAGGAGCTCATACATACCTGATTGGTGATAACATTGAAAGTGCAAAATTGATGGGTGTCAATGCTGATGCGACCAAAATTATCATCTTCTGCATCGTGGGAGTAACGGCAGTATTTGCAGGTTTGTTGGCATCACTCGAAGTAACCTATTTTTGGCCCAGTCTCGGTGAAGGTTATTTGTTGAACACGTTGGCTTCAATATTTTTAGGCGGTACGTCAGTATTTGGTGGTACTGGGACAATATTTGGTACTTTCATCGCTTCCTTTATCATCGGCTCCATCAATGCCGGTATTGTTGCATCGGGCTTAACGGGTTTCTACACTCAATTGATTTACGGCTTAATTATTGTTATTTCCGTTGCCATTCAAACCGTATTGAGCTTTAAATTGAAGTAGAGGATTGTATCGGGGTTGCTGTTAAGGAGTGGTTTATGAATCACCGAGAAAGGGTGTTGGCTGCTCTTAATCATAAAGAGCCGGATCGCATCCCAATAGATTTAGGCGGAACGATCATCACTTCCATTACAAAAAAGGCATACATTGACCTTAAGCAGTATCTCGGTTTACCACTGGAAGAGATCAAAATGTTGGACTATGTGCAGCAGCTGCCTTATGTTGGCGAGGATCTTCTGCAGCGGTTTGATGTTGATTTTCGCATGGTGCAGCTGCCAGCCGCTACTGCACCGGGCTTGCATATCTTTGAAGAAGGTGATTATTATGCCTTTATTGACCGTTGGGGATCAAAACTGCACATGCCCAAAAGCGGCGGTTATTATTTTGATTGGGTAGATTTTCCTATTAAGGAAACAACCATGGAGGAGTTAGACCGCTATGGTTGGACAAAGCCGGACGCGAAGGAGTATCATCAACAGTTGGCTCAACAGGCGAAAGAACTGTACGAAAACACGGATTATGCTATTGTGGGTACAGCGATCATTGGCGGCGGCATTTTTGAGCAGCCGGCGCGGATCATGGGGATGCAAAGGTTTCTCGAGTCATTGGTGGCTGAACCAAAATTCGCCGAACGCGTGATGGATACCATAACGGATATTTATATAGAGTCGTGCAATCTTTATCTCGATGAGGTTGGTAAATATTTGCATGTCTTTACCTATTGGGATGATGTCAGTACGCAGGATGGATGGATGATTAGTCCAGCTATGTATCGCCGCATGATTAAACCACGCACCCGCAAGTTAGTTGATGCCATTAAGAAAAAGACAGATGCAAAACTCTTTTATCATAGTTGTGGCGCAACGTTTGACTTAATCCCCGATCTCATTGATCTTGGTTTTGATATTCTCAATCCGGTTCAAGTTTCAGCGAAAGGAATGGACACCAAGAGACTTAAGCAAACTTATGGCAAGGATATTACCTTTTGGGGAGGTGGGGTGGATACTCAACGTGTGTTGCCCTTTGGCTCTCCTCAAGAAGTGCAGGATGAAGTAAAGCGGCGCATTGATGATTTGGCTCCCGGTGGAGGATTTGTTTTTGCAGCAGTACATAACATACAAGCCTTGGTGCCGCCCCAAAATATTGTAACTGCTTTTGATACTGCTTTATCTTATGGCCGTTATCCCATTCCAACGATAAAATAACCAAAGTATTCTCTCTTTTCTCTCCTTATTCTGTTATTCCATAAGAGAAGGCTTCACAAGTGTAAACCTGTGAAGCCTTCTTTATGGCAGGGTAATACAGCAATGAAAGAGAATATTGCCTGCCGATTAGGTGCCCTCTTCCCATGAGTTGAGATATTTAATCTGTTCTTCGGTCAGCACGTCAATTTCAACTTGCATGGCTTGCAGTTTAATGCGTGCAATAGCTTCATCAATTTCTTGAGGAACACTATAGACCTTTTTCTCTAATTTTTGAGCATTCTTCAGCATATATTCTAAACTTAAAGCTTGATTGGCAAAGGACATATCCATGACGCTGGCGGGGTGCCCCTCTGCAGATGCTAAATTAATCAGTCGCCCTTCGCCGAGGATGTGAATCCTTTTACCATTTGGCATAGTGTATTGATCAACAAAAGGACGTACTCGCATGGGCTGACCGCACATTTGCTCAAGTGCAGGGATGTTGATTTCGACATTGAAGTGGCCTGAATTGGCAACAATTGCACCATCTTTCATCACCTCAAAGTGATGGCGATCAATCACATTGATATCACCAGTAACGGTGCAGAAGATATCTCCAATCTTTGCAGCTTCAATCATAGGCATTACTCGAAAGCCATCCATGACAGCTTCAAGTGCTTTGAGGGCATCAACTTCTGTAACGATGACATTAGCACCCATGCCGCGAGCTCGCATGGCTAAGCCGCGTCCGCACCAGCCATAGCCGGCAACTACAAAGTTCTTGCCTGCTAGCAAAATATTGGTCGCGCGGATAATACCATCTATGGTGGATTGGCCGGTGCCATAACGGTTATCGAAGAAATGCTTTGTCATGGCATCGTTAACAGCAATCACCGGAAAAGCTAATGCACCATCGGCAGCCATGGCGCGCAAGCGAATGACGCCGGTGGTTGTTTCTTCAGTGCCACCGATGACAGAAGAGAGCTGTGATTTGCGTTCTTTATGCAGCGTACTGACCAGGTCTGCGCCGTCGTCCATGGTGAGCTGCGGCTGATGATCGAGAGCCGCGTTAATATGCTTATAGTAAGTAACATTATCTTCACCTTTAATGGCGAAAGTAGGGATTTCAAAGTGGCTGACTAGACAAGCAGCAACGTCGTCTTGAGTAGAAAGAGGATTTGAGGCAGTTAGCACAATATCTGCACCGCCATCTTGCAGTGTACGCATAAGGTTAGCGGTTTCGGTAGTTACGTGCAGGCAAGCCGATACTCTTACACCTTTCAAGGGTTTTTCTTTGAGAAAGCGTTCGCGAATAAGACGCAGTACCGGCATCTCACGTTCTGCCCAATCAATGCGACGCCGTCCTCCTTCAGCTAAACTTAAATCTTTAACATCATACTGGGACACGGATTGTTCTCCTTAAGATCAAATAGATTAAATTAAAAATGCCCAATTGCGGCGCCTAAGATTTTACCTTATTATCTCTTGGTTGGCAACGGTTAAATCGAAGTCAACGTGAAAACAGCGACTTTTTCTCACACCTTAACTGATTTTATTAATATTTTGCAAAAATTTAGGGTGAGTTAACTTGACTTGTCTTGTTAGCTACATTAAAATAAAATTAATGATAGAAAATAGATAGAATCTTATCCGTTTTGCTTTGCAAGCTAGTAGGGAGAACATCCTTTGTCTTGGAACGTATTGCAGAAGCTGCTCAGTTATACAAAATCCCTCAATCGTTTTTGGGAAAAATTAACCCTAACACGTTCACCTCAAGAAGATTCATCGCAGCGTGAGTATATGATCAAAGTCATCTCGGCTATCTTGGTTGGGGTGTCTTTGTTGTTTATTGTTGTCTTTGGAATAGGTAAAAGTCTTAGATTTCTGCCATTGGACAGCCTAATTCTTGCAGTAGTTTTAACGTTGATTCTCAGCATTTCATGGGCTTTGGCTCATTCTGGCTATTGGCAGGTTGCTTCGTTTTTACCGCCCCTATTTTTGCTTGTTTCGGCAATCTATGGCAACATCGTTGGCGGACCCGGCGCGCCGGCAATGGTTTTTTATGCGCTTTCCATTTGCTTAACTGCGCTGCTGCTACCGGACGGGTATTTGTGGGTTGCAACAGCAGTAAGCATTCTGTCTTATGCTGGTATTTACTATGCACACATTGCGGGGTGGCTGCCTCCTGTCAGGCAATCCGAGTTGTATTTTTGGAATCGGGTTATCATTGCAGCTATTAGTTATACAGCTATTGCGTCATTGCTCAGGTTTATGATGAGTCAATATCAGGCTGCTCTTCAAAAGGCACGTACGGAAGGGGAGCGTTATCGAGCTTTAGTCAATGCATCTCCAGATGCTATTTCATTAATAGATTTGCAGGGCATTATCCTGATGACGAATGCTCAGGCTCTTGCAGTTCATCAAGTTGATGATGTTGATCACTTAATTGGTCTAAATGTTATGGAGTTAGTGGAGCCTTCGGAGGTGGAAAAAGTCCATCAAGGCATTCAGCAAACCTTGCAAGATGGAGTGATTAAAGATTATGTCCTGCGATTAAAAAAGGTTAGAGAGAATAGATATTTCCCGGCGGAATTAAGCGGCGCAGTTATGTTGGATGAAAAGGGCAGCCCAAGCGGTTTTGTAGTCATCACCCGCGATATTGAGCAAAGAGTGCAGGCAGAAGAGGCGTTACGCCAAAGTGAGAAGAAGTTCCGTTCGATCTTTGATTCAGCTCCGATTGGGATGGCAATCACTGATCTGGAAGGCCGGTATATTAATGTCAACCGAGCATACTGTAATTTGTTGGGCGTTTCTCCACGTGAATTGCTGGGCTCATCTTTTACGGATGTGTCGGTTGCCGAAGAATTGGAAGAAAATTGGAAAGCTCGCGAGCGTTTGATGAAAGGCGAAACAACGGTCGAGCGGCTTGAGAAAAAGTACTATAGAAAAAATGGCAGTCAAATGGAAGCTATCCTGCAGCTAACTTTAGTAAGCGATAAGGATGGCAAGCCGGAATATTTTATTGGACAAGTGGTGGATATCACCGAGTTAAAGAAAGCTCAAGCGGAAGTCAATGAGTTAAATGTAAGCCTTGAAAAACGAGTTCAGGAGCGTACAGCTCAATTGGAGGCAGCAAACAAAGAGCTGGAAGCTTTTGCTTATTCCATCTCGCATGACTTGCGCGCACCGCTGCGCAGTATTGATGGGTTCAGCCGAATGTTGGAAGAGGATTATATTTCCTTATTGGATGATCAAGGGAAGCATACATTGGAACGCATCCGCGCGGCTTCCCAACGGATGGGGGAATTAATTGACAGCATCCTGTCTTTATCGCGGGTAACTCGTAATGAACTGCATATAAGTAACGTTGACCTGAGTCAATTGGCAGCGACGATTATTGAAGAGCTGACGATGCAGGAACCAACACGCCACGTAGATGTAAGTATAAAAGAAGGGATAATTGTTAGAGGAGATGAACATTTATTACGTGTTGCACTTGAAAATCTTTTAGGTAACGCTTGGAAATTCACCTCAAAGCGCGAGCTTGCCCATATTATCTTTAGTTATGAGGATGATGCGGAACAAGGAAGAATTTATTATGTGCGCGATAACGGTGCCGGCTTTGATATGAGCCAAGCTCACCGCTTGTTCACCGCTTTTCAGCGTTTGCATACTGCTTCGGATTTTCCGGGTACGGGTATTGGCTTGGCTACGGTGCAACGGATTATCCATCGTCATGGGGGCAAAGTGTGGGCTGAGGCTGAACCCGAACATGGAACAACAATTTATTTTACTCTTTCACCAGTCATTTCCTAAACTAAGGAAATTAGGTTTTAGAATAGGTTCTTTTATTCTTAACTCTATATTTGTGGTAAGGATATGTGCTTTTTTTGATACAATAGGGGGAATGATGAAACTGCTGCAATACAACTTTTTATTGGTCTAGTAAGATAAATCAGTAAAGCATATAAAGCCTGATAAACAAGTTTTTAATGATGCAAAGCACAAAAAGGATTTGTCCTCATTGTGGTCATGAAAATATTGCCCGAGCTAATTTTTGTGGTTACTGTGGCAAAGAAATATTCTCGACTGCAGATGAAACGATAAGGGTTGACCTGCAAAGGGCTTCTTTTTCTCTTGATACGCTGCCAGAGGAAAGCAGAACGAAGAAGAAAGAGGTAAAGAAGGTTATTGTTGGAATCCTTATCGGTGCTATTATCATTGTTGGGTTAGCTTTTGTGGGGTTATATATACGAAGGGGAAACTCTTTGCAGAGCAAGCTTTTTTCAATAGCAACACCCCAAGCGAGCAACACGCCTTACCTTGCGAGCCCAACACCGCCTATGCAGACAGCAAACGCATCAGCCACCATTACTGCAACGCCTGTGCCAACCACTACTCCTCTGCCGCCGGCCGGCATTGGGGTTAGTCGGAGTACACTGCAAACAGTGTTTACCAACTTAGGCTTTGCCTTTCATGAAGCCCCTCCACTATATAATCAGCCGCGCTTATTGGGTGTTTCTATAGATAGAAAAACGACAATCGAGCTTAGCGGTCCTCCGGCAGAACTGATCAAAGTAACCTTATATATGGGTGATTCTTATGTTGGCGATCAAGCTCTGGTCAATGAAGGTTATATATCGCAATTGTTGAAATATATCGCGCCGCATTGGCAGGAGGGAAAAAAATGGATCACAAAAACGATCAAGCAATTGCAAGAAGAGAAGACCCAAGTAAGCCAGAAGGAAATTATTGTTGAGCTGATCAAAGTTACCCTGAGTAAGGATACCTCTTTAGATCTCATTTTGTTGAATTTTGAAGGCATACATTCACTTCAAGAGAAGTAAACGACTCCTTTCTTTATAAAAAAGTCCACTCACATTCTTCTTTTCTTTCCCTAACTGAACGTTGTGGTTTGAGCAATGTCTAGAAAGTAGCAGGATGTTGATAAGATTTCTATAAAATGTTAATACAATTTTTGCTTAAACCGAGTATTCTATAGAAAGAACTTATAGAGAAAATTCAGCAATTATAAGGAGAGGATTATTATGGGAAAAATAATTGGTATTGATTTAGGAACAACAAACAGTGTTGTTGCTGTTATGGAAGGTGGTGAACCAACTGTTATCCCAACCGCAGAGGGGTCGCGCTTGTGTCCGTCAGTTGTTGCATTCAACAAGAACGGCGAGCGTATGGTTGGACAAACCGCAAAACGACAGGCGGTAATCAACCCCGAGAACACTATCTACTCAATCAAACGCTTCATGGGACGGCACTATGACGAAGTTGAAGTAGAACGCAAGATGGTGCCTTACCAAGTGGTGCGCGGACCGGCGGGTGATGCGCGAGTCAAAATTCCGCAAACGGGCAGAGAGTATAGCCCACAGGAAATTTCTGCGATGATTTTAGCCAAACTTAAAGCAGACGCTGAGGCATACCTCGGGGAGCCTGTAACCCAAGCTGTTATTACTGTACCCGCTTACTTTAATGACAGTCAGCGTCAAGCAACCAAAGATGCAGGGAAAATCGCCGGCTTAGAAGTGCTGCGTATTATCAATGAGCCCACTGCAGCTTCTTTAGCTTATGGGTTGGATAAAAAAGGCAACGAGACCATCCTAGTATTCGACTTAGGTGGTGGTACGTTTGACGTGAGCATACTTGAAGTAGGGGATGGTGTTGTCCAAGTAAAAGCCACGAATGGTGACACTCATTTAGGCGGGGACAACTGGGACGAGAAGGTTGTGAACTGGCTTGCGGATGAATTTAAAAAAGACCAGGGAATTGACTTACGCAACGATCGCCAAGCTTTGCAGCGACTACGCGAAGCAGCTGAAAAAGCTAAAGTCGAGCTCTCTACAATGATGGAAACTGAGGTGAACTTGCCTTACATTACTGCTGATGCCTCAGGACCAAAGCATTTGCAGATTAAGCTAACGCGTGCTAAATTAGAGCAATTAACTGAGGATTTGGTTGCCCGTTTGCGCGGACCTTTTGAAAACGCGCTGAGGGATGCTGGTTTGAAAGCAAGTGATATTGACGAAGTAGTCTTGGTTGGTGGGGCAACCCGTATGCCTATGGTGCAGGACTTAGTCCGTTCACTGACCAACAAAGAGCCTCATAAAGGAGTCAACCCGGATGAAGTCGTTGCTGTGGGGGCTGCCATCCAAGCAGGCGTTTTAGGCGGCGAAGTAAAAGATGTGCTGCTGTTGGATGTAACTCCGCTTTCTTTAGGAGTGGAGACTTTGGGTGGAGTGATGACCACGCTGATCGAGCGCAACACGACAATACCCGTCAAGAAAACGGAGATTTTCTCCACCGCTGAGGATAATCAGACAGCAGTAGATATTCATGTGCTGCAGGGCGAACGACCAATGGCTGCAGATAACATGAGCTTAGGACGCTTCCGCCTAGAAGGTATTCCGCCGGCGCCTCGTGGCATACCGCAAATTGAGGTAACGTTTGATATTGATGCAAATGGAATTCTAAACGTGATGGCAAAGGATAAAGCGACCGGGCGCGAGCAGAAAGTTACCATCACGGCTTCAACAAACTTAAATGAAAAAGAGATTGAACGCATGATACGCGAAGCCCGCGAGCATGAGGCAGAAGACCGCCGTCGCAAAGAACTGGTAGAGGCACGCAATAATGCTGACAGCTTAGCTTATCAAACCGAAAAGACACTGCGCGAGCTTGGAGATAAAATTTCGTCCAGCGATCGAGATCGCATTCAAGCCCAGATTAATGACTTGCGCGAAGCGATCAAAGGTGATGACATCAATAATATTCGACGCAAGAGCGATGATTTGCAGCATGCCTTCCATGCTATTAGCCAACAGCTTTATGCACAGCAGGGCCAAGCAGGACCAAGCGGAGCTCCAGGCGGTGGATATACAACGGCTTCAGGCAATGGCGGTGGATCTAAGACTGATGAAGGGGAAGTCGTTGAAGGAGAATTCCGAGAGGCGTAATCACACCTTCCTAACACAACAGAGCAGAAAGGAGCATGATAAGCATGCTCCTTTCAACTTTAAAAGTAGTTTATTCAGTGCATTCTACTTTATAGTTACGCCAATATGGATCATACACCCAGTGGCAGCACATATGTTTTTTGCCTTCTTTATACTTCCACCAGCCTGGCGGACATTCATAACCGGCTTTGAGGTGAGTTTTTACCCCAAAACGTTGGTATTCATGTACCTTTGAGCCGTCTTTAAGTGTGCTTTTGTTCATACATCCCTCCTGATAAGGTCTAATACTCTTTAAGTTGTCTTACAAGTTGATTCTACCATATCAGTCATAAGAGGGTATCGTAAGAATACGGTATTTTCACAGGATTGCTTCCAGCGTTTACCGAGGAGCCGTGCAATAATGGTGCGCGGCAGCAGCGAACCAATTTTTTGCAGCCAAAGATTCAGAAAACCTGGGATAACTACTTTCTTGCCTTTTAGCGCGGCATTGATGGTTAAACGAGCAACTTGGTTTGTGTCCATTGCTGTCATCTTGCCCCAAAACCCCTGCGCAAAAATTGCCCGCATGACATCTGGATTTGTGGGCAAGCCGGCTGGACATAGGGCTGTCGCGCTTCCAAAGCTGCTGATTTCTTCTGCCAAGGATAGGGTAAAGTCAAGCAAGAAACGTTTGGAGGCAGCATAAAGGGCTTTGTATGGCATGGGGAAAAAAGCAGCCAAGCTGCATACATTGATCAGCATAAAGCGTTTATTTGGGACGCGTCGGGCAAGTATGGTATGAGTAAGTTCTACAGCAGCTTCTATGTTTAATCGCAGGATTTGGCAGATTTCGTCTCTTCGCCGGCTAAGGAATGCCCCTTCATAATCAATGCCGGCAACATTGATAAGCCCCCAAAAAGAAAACCCCTCTTCATCCAAGGTTTTATAGAGCGTCATGCGTTCTTGAGGAGAGGTTAAATCACATGAAAAATAATGAACATCAACACTAAAAGCTGAAGCTAGCGCCGCTGTAAATTGGGCAGCTTCTTTGGGAACATCAGTAAGAACAAGATCGTAACCGCGTTGGGCACATTCTACCGCGAATGCGCTGCCTAATCCACCGGTTGCACCGCTTATTAAAAGATATGGTTTTCTCATTTGACACTCCTAACGTATGTATAAAACAACTGTTTAAATTATACTTTGATTGATGAATTATGTCAATAGATTGTTTAAGACAAATGATTAATACGTATGATTGACATCCAATTAAGATAAGGATATAATAGAGGCGATGAATAGCATAAATAAGGAGATAATAAATGAATAATAATCATCATCAATTGCTGGAAGGCAGAACAGCCGTAGTAACTGGGGCGACCTCAGGTATAGGATTGTATTCCGCTTTAACGCTTGCCCAGCAGGGAGCTTGGGTTATTGGAGTTGGGCGCTCGGTTACGCGTTGCAAGGAGGCGGAAAACTGGATAAAAGCCCAGGTACCGCAAGCTTCCATACAGTTTGTTTTGGCTGATTTATCTATACAACAGCAGGTGCGTCAGCTGGCAGTAGCGGTTTCTCAAACCCTGGAGCAGGCAGGTTTTCAACAGCTGGATATTTTGGTCAACAACGCAGGTCTTTTTTCAGAAAAGTACATCCGCACGGAAGATGGCATAGAACTCACCTTGGCAGTCAACCATTTGGCACCTTTTCTGCTAACGCATTTATTGCTGCCTTACTTAAATAAATCTTCTAGTGCGCGCGTGATCACGGTTAGTTCTGATTCGCATCAGCGGACTTTTTTGAATTTATCCCGTCTCAATCGCCCATTTATTTATAATGGCTTATGGGAATATAAAGTATCTAAATTAGCAAATGTATTGTTCACAGTGGAGTTCAATCGCCGTTATGCATCTTCGAGATGCCGTGCTTTTGCGGTTGATCCTGGTTTAGTGCAGACAGAGATTGGAGCAAAAGGAAGCGGCGGTTTTATTCGCTGGTTTTGGAATATGCGCAGTCGCTCAGGAGTGCACCCTAGTGTACCAAGCCAAACTATTCTCCACCTTGCAAGTTCTTTGGAAGTTATGCAGCAAGAAGAACCTTATTGGTATAATTCACAGCCGAAGAAGCCCAATCCGCTAGTGTATCGTGAAGAACTTGGGCGTCAATTATGGCAGCTTTCCTGTCGTTTTTGTGGTTTGCCTGAAGAACAAGAGAATAAAGGAGAAAAATATGAGTGATGAAACAGGTGTAAAACCCGGCAGTGTTGAAGAGAGAATCATTTTAGCTACAATTGAGTGCATAGAAAAATACGGGATTAAGAAAACCACTAATCGGCGGATTGCTGCGATGGCAAATGTTAACGGCGCAGCGGTAAATTATTATTTTCGCAGCAAAGATGTTTTGATTAAGAAAGCACTCCAAATAACTTTAGACAATGCTTTTGATTTAAAAGATTTTGAACGTCTTACTGCTCTAACACCCAAAGAACGTTGTGAGGATATTTTTAACAATCTGGTTGAAGGGGCATGCAGATACCCTGGTATTGTACGAGCTCATTTCTATTCGCTTTTTTCTCAAGGTGTTGTAGATGAAGAGGTGCAGCGCCGATTGAACGAGTATTTGCAGTGCCTTTCAAAAGATTTAAAAGAGCATGGTTGGCAGGGCGATGATGAAGAACTGGGATATGCGTTAACCCAAATCAGTTCAGCGGCATTGATGATGGCTTTGGCTCCCCAAGTGTTTCAGCGAGGTTTTGGAATAGATATGCACAATGAGGAGTCACGGCGCAAATTTATTAAGCGGCTGGTGGAAAAGCTGTTGTAAAAATAAATAAGTGTTAATGATGGTTTTGGGTTGTTATGTGAACAGGTTTGCCAGTGTAAGGTAGTAATAAAAATACCTACGGCTCGCGGGTATAGAGCAGAGAATACATCATAAAGTTTTCGAAGACATTGCGGATGTAATTGCGCGTTTCTTCAAAACGGATGCTCTCCACAAAGAGGTCAATGTCATCCGGAGCAAGTGATTTCCATTGGGTTGCGTTGCCTGGGCCGCCATTGTAGGCAGCTAAGGCAGCAACCAGATCCCCATTAAACATTTCCCGCATTTTTGATAGATAATAACTGCCAAAAATCACACTGACTTTTGGCCGGAAAAGATCCTCTGCTTGATAATTGGGGGGCCAGCCTAACTGTTGGGCAATATTTTCGCCGGTAGAAGGGATCACCTGCATAATGCCGCGCGCGCCGGCATCCGAATGACTGACGATTTGAAACATGCTTTCTTGGCGGGCAACACTGAACAAGAATAGTGGATGAAGTTGGTATTTTTCACCAGCCTCAATAAACAATTCTTTGAAATAAACCCCAAACCGCAATCGGTTGAAATAACGCGGCGCGCTTAGTAGAGATTCTGGGGGAATACCGCTTAAATCCAGAATACGACGAGCAGTAAAAATTACTGTTCGGTAGGCACCTAAACGGTAGAGATAATTCGCTAAGCGATACAAATTGGCAGGCTCATTTTCAATCGCTTTTTGCAGGGAGTTAAATTCTTCATTGGCTTCTGTGTAGAAACCAAGAGCCCAACACTCCGTGCCGCGCCAAAGGCGTTTATCTTGCAAAAGGGGTCCTAATGAAGATAAGTCTGTGTCTTGGGGCAAGTTAAAAGTGCTTTTCAACCATAACTCAGCTCCGCTGCGTTCTTTAGGGTCATTATCTACCAGTTCATAGAGCGCAGGCGGGGTAAAGGGGGATTGCACAAGCTGAGAATCGCCGCTCAGCAGTTGGCGGGCGCGTCCTCCATAGTATCCATTGGGGTCCATTTCCTGTACCTGCTGCCAATATTGGCGGGCAGCCGTCTCATTGCCTTGCACCCGCTGGGCTTTTCCCATCCAAAACAGGATAAGTACTCGCTCTTCGGGAGACGTTGTCATGCCTAGGGCTCGCTGCCAATCGGCTTGTGCTTGAGCTGCCTGAAGCAGGCGGTAGCGCATAATGCCAGACAAAAAAGCTGCCCGAAAGGCTTTTTCCCATTGCGGATATTCTACGGATATGCGTTCATAAATTTTCGCTGATTGTTCTAGGTCGCCTGATCTTTCGGCTACTTGGGCGGCAAAAAATAAAAATTCAGCAGCCCGCTTTTCTTGAGGATATTTTTGAGTGTAGCTTAGGAATGTGTCAATGGCTGCCGGGTATTGATTCAGATAATTCCATTGTATATAGCCTTTTTGTTCGTAAGCTTTGTCGGTATAGGCAGATTGGGGATAAGTTTGAATAAGCTTTTCAAATTCTTTCACCGCAGCTTGATATTCTTTTCGGGCAAGAAAACATAAGCCGCGAAAATACAGTGCGGCTGCATTGGTGTTTGCTTCGCCTTTGCCAGAAACCAAATACCGTTCTAAAGCGGCGAAGGCAGCCCCATATTCGCCGGCATAGTAATCCACAATGCCGCGACTCAATTCATTGACCGGTACATTAGCATTGACTAAGGTTACCAGGGCGGTATAAGCATCATACGATTGTGGGTACTTTTCCACTAAGTCCATAAATACCGCGTAAGCTTCGTCTCTTCTTTCTAACGCTAAAAAGGATTGTCCTTTGAGCAAAAGCATTTGAGCTTTTATGTAATCCTGATCAGAACGTTGGGAAATATCGTCGTACATGACGATGGCGGTTTCATGGGCTGCGGTTCTAGCATAAGCTTTGGCTAATTGAACTTCTAAAGCAATTGTACTGCCGGCCCTTTCTGCTTTTAGGGCTTCTTGATATGCCAGAAGAGCATTTGCCCAGTCATTCATGTTTTCGTAATTATTCGCGATGAGTTCATGCACATACGAATCGATCATCCCCGGGCGCAGAGTGAGGTACTGCTGATATGCTTGAATGGCTTCAGCGTACCGCTGAAGGGCTTCATAAGTTTGCCCTAAGAAAAACCAAGCATGGGCTTTATATGGTGAATCGGGAAAACGTTCAGTTACGCTGCGTAAGATGTTCAAAGCGACACCATGATCGCCGCGTTGAAAAGCCGTTCGTCCTTGACCAAGCAGAGCTGCACTTTGTTCATCAGGATCAACAGCTTGGGCATAAGCTTCTTCAAACGTCGCTTGAGCGCCTTCCCAATCTCCTTCCATAAGCTGCCGTGCTCCTTTGCCAATGAGAGGCGCTTCCTCAGGCTGCGGAGTGAAGGTGGGCGAAGGGATAGGGGTTGGTGAGGGAATGCCTTTTGGAGGTTCAGGGGAAGATAAAACCGACTTAGGTTTGGGACGCTGCAAAGCTTCACCCAAAACACTGCAGGCTGCAAGGGCAACTGCAAGAAAGCTGTTAATGAGGAGTATGCTGAATCGCTTCATGGGTGTAACAAGATTATTAAATAATGCTTACGCGTGAGCCATTGGGTGTTTTTTCGACTTCCAAACGAGTGGGGAAAGCTTCTTTAATTTCGTCCATGTGAGTGATAACCAATATCTTGGCAAAGTCTTCGCGAATAGTATGGATGGCTTCAATCAGCCTTTGCCGTCCCAGCATATCTTGACTGCCGAAACCTTCATCAATGATCAATGTTTGCAGGCGGGCGCCGGCTCGTTGAGTAAGCAATTCTGATAGTGCCAAACGAATAGAGAAATTTACCCGAAAAGTTTCCCCGCCGGAATACATTTCATAATCACGTGTGCCCATTGCGTCGGTAATCTGAATCTCTAAAGTTTCTCTCAATTCATCGGTTCTTTGTCTATCTCTATATCGCTTTTGAGTGACAAAGCGCACAAACATCGTTCCTTCGCTTAGCCGATCGAGGATGTCGTTGGCTTTTTCTTCAATCAGGGGCAGGGTTTGTTCGATCAGAATCGCTGGAATGCCATTTTTCCCGAATGCCTGTTCCAATTGCTTATAGGCAGTAATCAATTTTAGCTTCTCTTGGAGTTCGTTTTGATAGATTGCTTGCTGTATGCGGCGTTCTTGCAGCACTGCCACTTTTTGTTGAGCACTGCCTAAAGTCATACGCAATAGGTTTTCTTTTTCCTTAAGCTGAAACACTTCATCTTCTATTTGTTCCAGGTTGGGCATTTGGGCTTCTTCTTTTGATAATGAAGTGCTAAGCTCATTTATTTCTAATTGCAGCTGTGTAAACTCTTGTAACCGCTGGCTGATGTTGGTTTGCAGATCGGTGCATTGTTTTTCAAGCTGTTCTATGGCGGTCTGGGCTTTTTCGAGCATTTGAACATCTTGAAGACAAGATCGGCTTTCAGATTCAGCACGGCGCAGTGCATCATGAGCGGCTACATCATAGCCAAGTTCCTTCATTTGGGCTTCCACTTCTTGAAGCTGCTTGCGCACCTCGGGGAGAAAGGTGTTTTCCTCCAGCAATTTCGCTATCAACGACATTTGGGGTAACTGCTGCTGTTCCCATAGAGCGATGTCATTCTTAATCTTTTCAATATCTTGTTGCAGAGAAATGAGCTGTTGGGAGAAAATTGTGATCTGCCTTTCATTTTCTTCAAGCGATTTTAATTCTGCTTGGAGTTCATTTTCTTGCTGATCCAATTTTTCGAGGTTTTCTTTATTAGTTCGGAAGCGATCACCGCGTTGTTTGCCTTGAGCGGTTAATTCAGCAACGAGTTGTTCTCTTTCGGCTTTAGGTAAAGGCTTGCCGCAAACTGGGCAGGGAGCATCTTCTTCCTGAAGGATTTGCTCAATGCGCTTGCGCAGTTCCTCCATTTCTGTCTTTAGGTGAATGTTTTCTGCCTTTAGCTCAGCTTGCAGGTTGCGCGTTTCGGTGATTTTCTGCTCTAGAAGTGGGCGCTGCTCTAATATTGACTGCAATTCATGAATTGTCTGCTCGAGCTCAGTGATCCGCTGCTGAAGGGGTGGGAGAAGATCAGCTTGCTGCGCGATCATAGCTTGCTGCTGCTGAAAATGCCGCAGTTCTTGTTCCAAACGAGCTTTTTCGGCTGCAATTTGGGAAAGAAGTGGTGTGCGAATTTTTTCATATTCATAATGCTGTGCAGCACTCTGATCCCAGTTTTCCAGCTCTTTGCGAAGTTGTTCCCAAGCTGCATAAGCAGCTTTGATTTCAGAAGCCCTTTGAAGAATTTGAAGGTAAGTGTGTTGTTCTTCTTTTGCAGCTGCAAGACGGTTTTGCCATTCTTCAAGAGTTGCTTTGTTTTGCTCCATTTGGGTTTTTAATGTCTGCAGCCTTCTGCGTTTTTCTTCAAGCATTTGGTTGAGTTGAAGAGCAGTCTGCAGCTGACTTTCTTTTGCGCTGCGACTCTTTTCAAGGACGGCAAGGTCTTCTTCGACCTTTTTTAGAAAAGATTTACGCTCTGCTTCTTCTTGCAGTTCTTGTTCAATTTCCTGCAGTCGAAATTCGAGGTTTTTTGCTTCTAGTTCAGCGTCTCTTCGCCGCTCGGCGGCGCGCTCGCGATAGATTTCCCATATATCCAAACCGAGAATGTTGGAAAGAATGCGTTTGCGTTCGCTAGGAGTCTGCTGGGCAAATTGGTCAGCTTTGTTCTGCAAAAAGAATGAAGCATTCACAAACGTTTCATAATCGAGATTCAGTACCTTTTGGATTCGCTTTTGGGTTTCTGTTTTATTTCTTTCCGTGAGGGTCTTCCATTCAAGCTGTTGTTCGGAACCATTCCAATAGCTTTCTGGGTTAGTGAGAATATGAAACTCCAGCACAACACTTTTATTGCGCGGGTAGCTGCGATAAATGCGATATATGTTGTTTTCATATTCAAAGTAAAAGGTTACTTCGGCAGAGTTTACAGAAGGATGAAGATTGATGACGGAATCGTCATTCTTGCGAGCTTCGCCAAATAAATTCCAAGTTATGGCATCAAGCAGACTGGATTTTCCAGCTCCGTTTGCGCCGGATATACATGCCAAATCGAAGCCGGAAAAATCAATTTCAACTTTTTCGCGATAAGAGAGAAAACCACTAATGATCAGCTTTAATGGGACCATACTAGCGATAATTTCCTACATTGAATAGTTGTAATTCAGCTTTTACAGCATCTGACACGTACAATAACCTGCGTTGAGGGTCAAAAGCAACGCCGGGTCTAATGGAGCGGGCGGATGCCAGCACCTGGCTTTGACGCATGGATAAGGATTTTCTAAACAAAGCTAATATCACATAGGATAATCGTTCACTCCCTTCCTCAACACCAATAGCTAGATAACTGTTGGTTAACGGATCAATGGCAAACACTGCCTGTCCTCGGGATAACTTTTCGTTGGTTAAAGTCAAGGCCTGTATGTCGAAAGCATAAGGACCAATAAAGAGACGATTGAATTCGCTATCTAGGAATAACAATTCCATGACCGCAGAGCGTTCGATGAGCTTCCAATCCAGGTGGTTTAGGTTAATGTCTTTGATCAGTGAAAAAGGCGGCAGGGAGTGATAAATCAACAGGCGGTGATGTTGCTTTTGATTGAGGAGAATGTAGAGTTGTTGTTCTTTTGGGTTCGCTAATAGTTGAAGTTGGGCTTGTGTGTCGCAGCCTTCGCTGGGCAGATTTTGGCTTATTTCCTTGCTTATTTCAATATACCCTAAAGTGTTGCCGTTTTCCCAATCGGCAATGGCGATTTTTCTGAATTGTGGAAATGCAGCAAAAGCAAGGCTATGCTCACTGTCTATAGCAAGGTCTGGTAAACAAGCAGAAGTGTTGACAGGCAAGCCAAAATCAATGGCGTTTTCCCAGCTGATGTGAGGCTGGGTACGGAAAATGTTGAGGCGGCTATCCCAAGCGTTGAGGACAAACAAATGTTCGATGTTTTGTCCATCTTGGATGATGCGCAAGGGAGTGGGCATGCGATTGCTGGTAACCACCTCGTAAGTGCCGTCATCAATATTGTAGCCGATGAGATAAGCATCTCCATAACGACTGTTCCAAAAAATTTTTCTACCTTGCTGAGATAAAACGACTTGCTCGATGCTATCTCCAAGAGGAATAAGATAAGGCTCTTCAACGATTGCATCAGCTGAAATGCTCCATAAACCGGGTTCTTGTTCGCCAAAAGCATAAAAATGATAATTGGCGGGGTTGAAGATTAATCCATTGAGGGCATCACCGACGGCTAGATGCGAGATGAAGGTGCCAGAAGTAGGATTGAAAAAGTAAACTTGCCCGCCGCGGCAACTAAGAGCATTTTGTTGACATTTGGTGCCGGCTATGGCTAGAATATCGTGAGATGGATCATATGCCATTGCTTTAAACATGATGTCTTGAGGCAGGGGAAACTGTTTGAGCACTTTTCCATCTTGCTGTATGACCAAAATCCAGCGGCTGCTGAAGACAAAAAAGCGTATTTCGCTCGAGTCAACGGCTAATCTTTGGAGAGTCGTTTCTGGTTCTATGGGGAAATAAAGCTTTGCTTTTATGGTGTTTGTTTTTGCATCCCAGAGAATTATTTCGCCTTCAGTATCGGAGATAGAATTTAATAAGATGAGCGAATCAGTGTCTTCATGATAAGTTGCATCAATGATTGTGGCAGGCAGATTGTTGCTGGTTACTAGCCGATTAAGGTTTTTACCATCTACAATAGTGAAAAAAGGTGGTTTTCTGCTGAAGAGATATAAACGCCCGCGTAGGGTATCCACGGCTGCGATGCCTTCACCTTCGGGTAGAATGATAGGTCCAACGGTTGTTCCGCTAGCGATGTCAATGCGCTTAAGCTGTTGATTGGATAAGTCAATAATGTACAAATAATTGGCAAGCGGATCGAAATAGATTCTCTTTTGAATATTCTCTAAAGGGTAAGAGCAATCTAAGATGCTTTGCCATTCTTCTGTTACACCATCGAGAACAGCTATGTAAGGGGATAAGCGACCGATAACATAGACTCGATTGCGAACACTATCCGCAACCGCGGAAGAAAGCGAGAGGACGTTTTTGTCAATAGAGCGCTGCATTAAACGCGTTGCCCTGAGCGTAGATAGGGGACAAATGAAATCTGCACAAGACGAGGGCTGTACGGCTTTGCCGTAATAAATGGTATTAGCAGATGGGGTCAACAGGCTTGTCGGCGGGGTCGGAAGTGGATTTTCTACCTTTTCCTCGCAGGAGGTCTGCTGCTGATCTGTGTATGAACAGAATCCCGTTTGTGGCTGACTGTTGGGTGATAGTTCCGTTTGCATATTAGCTGAAGCCTGTCTGCCAGTTGAAGGAAGGAAGAATTGGGGTCTGTTAAGCTCGTCTGCGAATTGCATGTATTTTTGAGAGGGCGGTTGAGTTGGTGTTAAGATTTGTATATTGGCACGAGTTCCTGCAGAGGATGTAGAGATGGTGTTGCAGCCAAGGGAATTTAGCAGAAAAGTAACAAGCAACCCCAATAATATCCAACAGTTATTAGGAAGGTAAAGCCTAACCCGCCAAAAAGCTTTATACCGAGCTTTCATGATAAGGCAGATTATAGCACAAACTCGCTTCAAAATAAGATATAATAATGCGACGGTTTGGTATTTATCTGATTAATCAATCATGTAAGCGTGAATAGCGTAAGAAATCTTATCTATCGAAGAAAATTTTGAGTAGAAACATGCCATTATTCTTATCATAGGGGATATTTGGAGGAATTATGATAAAAATTGTTTTGGATGGAATGGGGAGCGATCAGCATCCCGACCCGGAAGTAGAAGCTGCAGTCCAAGCGTCTTTGCGCTTTAATGTAGAAATTGTTCTAGTAGGCAAGGAGGAGCTGCTTAAACCGCGCTTGGAGCAAGTATATAAAAATACGAAAGGTGCTGAGCGTGCTTCGGTGCGCATTGTCCATGCACCAGAAGTGCTGGAGATGACTGACAAACCGACAGAAAATATACGCGGTGAGGCAAAGCATTCAATGGCAGTAGGTATGGATTTGCTGCGACAAAATGAAGCTCAAGCTTTTGTAACTGCAGGCAATACAGGTGGGGCGATGGCAACCGCCCTTTATCGTCTTGGACGTATTCGCGGTGTACGACGCCCGGCACTTACTGCTCTCTTTCCCGTTGCAGGAGGGAAGAAAGCGGTTGTGCTGGATATTGGGGCGAATGCGGAGTGCAAGCCGGAATTTTTAGTTCAATTTGCAGTACTCGGATACTTATATGCCCAAAAGATCCTCAATATTGAAAACCCACGCGTTGGTCTGCTTTCAAACGGTGAAGAAGCCGGCAAAGGAAACGAGCTGGTCAAACAAACTTATCCCTTACTGGAAAAAAGCGGATTGAACTTTATTGGCAATGTGGAGGGCAAAGAGTTGTTTGGCGGTGCAGCAGATGTGGTTGTTACGGATGGGTTTAGCGGCAACATCTTGCTGAAGAGCAGTGAAGCAGTTGCCAAGCTGATGGTAGATCTACTAAAGCAAGAGTTACTAAGCAGCTGGCAGACGAAACTGGGAGCTCTGCTGGCAAAACCGGCTTTTGACGCGTTAAAGAAGCTGCTTGACCCAGCGGAGATAGGGGCAGCTCCACTTTTAGGTGTTAACGGATTAGTCTTTGTTGGCCATGGACGTTCGGATAGCCGGGCATTGGTAAATGGAGTAGGGGTTGCAGTCAATGCGGTTAATTCAGGGTTGCTTGAGGCTATGCGTACGGCAATCCAAAAGCAATTAGCTTCCGCGGAAGAATAAAGTTCGCCAGTAATACAGTAGTAAAGGAAGAGGTATGAAAGTAATTACAAACGAAGCATTCATCGAGAGAAATGCGCGTATTGCGCGCTATGCAGGTTTAGGAGGGTTGCTTATATTAGCGGTTGGCGCCTATATAAGCTTTACAGCACCAGAAAATATTATTTGGGTTTGGGTGGCATTAATTGCAGGTTTTGCATTAGCCCAAATAGGGGTTTACTTTGGCAACCGTTGGGGTAGAAGACCAAGAATGTATGAATTAATCACCCGCGAGTTGAAGGGGTTTGATCAAAATTATGCACTTTATCACTATTACACGCCTGCCTCCCACCTGCTTGTTGGTCCTTGCGGCATCTGGGTAATTTTTCCGTTTTATCAACGCGGTATCATTACCTATGAGGATGGTCGTTGGAAGCAGAAAGGAGGCGGTTTGTTTCTTGCTTATATGAAGCTCTTTGCCCAAGAAGGGTTAGGAAGAATCGAATGGCAAATACAAGGTGAATTGGATGCTTTAAAGCGTTTTTTGAAAGACAAGGTGGATGAAGAATTGTTGGACGAAGTGCAAGCTGTGCTGGTTTTTACCAATGAGCAAGCGGTAATTGACGCCGATGATGCACCATATCCGACAATACCCTTGAGAAAGCTGAAAGAGACGATTAAAAAGGCGGGGAAGAGCACTCCTTTATCATTGCCTAAAGCTAAAGCCGTGCAGGATGCGATTGAATTAAGCATAACAAAAAAATAAGCAGCAACGTCTAATCGCTGATTCTTCAGCTCTTTTGGCAGTGGAGATGCTCGCGATCAGTGGGATCAGCTCATGGGCAATACCAGATCGTCAGGATAATCACATATCTGTTCCAGCTTTCCGTCGGGCTGAATCCAGTAGGTGTCTTCAAGCCGAATGCCTATTTTTTTTGGTGGGTAGTAAAGGCCGGGTTCAATGGTGAACACCGTGCGCGGAAGTATGCGCTCATGCTCGGCTGCTAAAAGACTAATGGTGGGGGCTTCGTGAATATTTAAACCAACACCATGCCCTAACCCGTGTACAAACCCTTGGGTAGTTCTTCTATCGGAAAGAATAGTAGGATGATTGCGTAGCTCAAAGAGCTCACAAGTTTGGATTTGAATCTCGCGGCAGCTTAGATTTTTTGTATTGCTGATTACACCTTTGATTTCTTGGTAAACCTGCCGCACATCTTCATATAGGGCATAGACTTCATCCGGCGCGTAACCAAGGCACCATGTGCGGGTAAAATCATAGAAATAGCCGCTGTTCATATCACATGGAAAAATATCCAGCAAGAGGGGAACGCCAACGGCAATAACATCATTGTTTCGTCCACTGTTGTGCGGTATAGCAGTATCATAGCCGGTGGATAGAATGAAGCCTTCAGGAAACTCGGCTCCTAATTCAGCAGCCAGAATGCGAATTTTTTTCTTCACTTCCCCAATGGTTAAAGGTTCATAGTTGGGTTGAATCAATATCCCATGTTTCACTTTATGAGAGGTGAGGAAATTCACAATTTCTCCAACAATGGCAGTAGTGATTTGCCCAATATGGCGGATATGCTGTATTTCGTTTGCATCTTTGGTAAGCCGTGCCTTTTGCAGCAAAGCGTTCGTGCTCTCTTCTTCACCGAGAAGTGTTAGTTGAGGAAGTATAGTGTTTAAGGTGTTGAGGATTATATAATACTTGCCGATGTCTTCTGTTCCGCTAATGAGCACTTTACCTTTGGTTATACCTAACTCAGTAAGAATTTGAGCTAATAAGTGTGCTTGGGCTTTTGGTTGAGATCCGTTGGCTGCTTGAAGACAAGCTGACCAATCGTAGTCTGATAAATCTTTGGTTTTAAGACCACTTTGGCTCGCTTCTCCGCGTTCCATGGTATGGTGAAAAAGAATGGGCTCTCGCTTTATTGCTTTGATCAACATTGCATAGGAAAGAGTTGCCCCTTGAACAAGGTACGCCATATTTGGGTTATAGCGGCTTTTTCCAAAAATAATCATGGCAACAACTTCTTTCTCATCCATGAGGCGATCTAAATCGGTTTTCATTCGTTCTCCTGTTTTACTAAGGTTTCCATTGACTGCGTTCGCGCAACCTTAATAGCCATTCAATGGCAATGATACCAATACCGACCATTATGATTATCGTAGAAGTTAATATGCGGGCGATTTGCATCCAAAGCAGAGCAGTAAGATAAACGCTGATCCATAAGGATTGGCGAACGACGGTGTGGAGACTCGCTGGCGGCTGACTTGGAAAACGGCGATGGAAGTAAGCTACAAAAGGTAAGCTTGTTCCACATATTGCTAGGACAAAACAAAAGAAAAACAGCCAGCGCGGAATGAGGGTTGGCAATGTAGAATCGGTCAGCCAATACAAGCCGACCCATCCAATGAGGGCGAGCACTAAAGCTGCAGGTGCTACTTCTTTTACTTGGGGGGGAGAAGGATGATTATCCATTTGACTCTGCATCCAACTTTCCTTGCATTGACCATGCACTAGTCTTAGTGATAGTTACCGGAAGAATCTTGCCTAATAAATCATTTTCAGACTGAACAAAAACAATTTTGTTTGTCGGCGTGCGGCCCATCCAGCGTCCTTTGACTTTTGCCTCAAAGAGAATGAATTGTTGGGTGCCAAGGTAGGTTTGGTTGATTTCCGATGCAATTCGTTCCTGCAACGTTTCAATAATTCTAAAGCGGCGCTGCTTTTCTGCCGGCTGTACATCATCGGTATAGTAACGGGCAGCAACTGTGCCTGGTCGAGGTGAATAGCAAGCAAGATGAATAACATCCACACGAAGTTCTTCTACAAGGGCGCGTGTGTTTTCAAACTGTTTTTCGGTTTCACCAGGAAAGCCAACAATAATATCATTCGCTATGGACGCTCCAGGTATAACACTGCGGATTTTATGGATGAGCCGCCGGTAATCTGCTGCGGTATATGCGCGCTTCATCCTCTGTAACACTTCGTCGTCCCCGGATTGAATAGGCACTTCGAAATGAGGCATAACTTTGGGCAGGTCGGCTACGGTATGAATGAGCTCTTCAGTCATCCAATTTGGGTGAGAGGTAAGGAAGCGAATGCGTTCAATGCCGGGTATGGTGTGGAGTTGACGCAATAGACTAGCCAAGCTGCTCCCGTCTTTGAGGTCTTTTCCGTAGCGGTCAACAATTTGACCTAATAGTGTGATTTCTTTTACACCTTGATCAGCAAGTGCTTGGACTTCAGCAAATATCTCTTGAGGGGGACGGCTGCGTTCAGCGCCGCGCCGATAGGGAATGATGCAGAATGTGCAGGCGTGTGAGCAGCCATACACAATGGGTACTTGGGCAGTAACGACTTTGCCTGCTTGCTGCAGGGGCAAACGGTATTCCCCCTCTTCTGTCCATTGTCCTTGCAGAGACTGATAATTGCCATTGAGGAGATAAGCAAGCAACGGACTAATATCGGAAGGGGGCGAAAAAACATCAACGAAAGGAAAACGTTCTTTTAACGCCTGTGGTTCTTTATAGCCCACTAAGCAGCCCATCACATTGATAACAAGTTGAGGGTTTTTCTTTTTTAAGGGTTTTAGGCTATTAATATGACCGCTTGCTTTGTCTTCTGCGCTTTGCCGAACGACACAGGTATTGAGTACAATCAAATCTGCTTCATGCTCGTACTCGGCAGGAAGGTACCCCAAAGCCTCGAGTTTGGAAGCTATCCGCCGGGTGTCTGCGGCGTTCATCTGACATCCCATATTCCAAATATAGTACTTTTTGATCTCGTTTTCCATAGAAATAAGCTAAGTAATCCTTAATCACTAGGTAAAGGATAATCAATAGTTTTCCTTTGGATTAAGTCTAGGAATGTTTGAACAACCTGAGGGTCAAAAAGTTCGCCAGCTTGAGATTCAATGTAAAACAACGCTTCATCTTTGCTCCATGGTCTTTTGTAAGGTCGAGCGTGCACTAAAGCATCCCACACATCTGCAATGCTAAAGATGCGAGCCGGGAAAGGAATTTGCTCACCTTTTAGTCCTTTGGGGTATCCTGTACCATCCCAGTGTTCATGATGATAACGCACGATAGGCAGAGCTTGCTTTAAAAAGGGAATTTGTTTTAAAAATTCATAACCGTATTCCGGGTGCAGCCGGATGATTTTCCACTCTTCTTCAGTCAATGGACCAGGCTTAAGCAGAATGTGATCGGATATGCCCATTTTACCTACATCATGCAGTATCGCACCACGTTTGATATGTATCAGTTCTTCTTCAGGAACCTTCGAAGCTATAGCGAGCTGCAAGGTGAGTTCAGTAACTCGTTGACAATGCCCTTGAGTTTCATAATCGCGAAATTCCAGCGCCCGCGCCCAACCTTGAATGGTGGCATCGTAAGCTTCGGAAATTTCTTGAGCATTACGCTGCACTTTTTCGAATAGGGTAGCGTTTTCAATGGCAATAGCGGCTTGGTCGGCTAGAGAACTCAGTAATGCCTCATCTCTTTCGCTGAAAGCACCGCTTTGAATGCGATTATCAGCATAAATAACGCCGATGTTTTTTTGCTTTACATTCAAAGGTACGCAGAGTATAGAACGCAAATGGTAATTAGCAATGCTTTCTGAGCTGTTGAAGCGCGGATCCTCTTGAGCATTATTTGTGAGAATAGGACGTCCTTCGGAAACCACGCGTTGGGCTATTGTGCGGCTAATATAGTAATCTGATTCGGTAACAGCATCGCGTTCCCATTTTTTACCGATACGGACGTAGAGCTTGCCATGTTCATCCTTTAGCATAAGAAAGCTGCGCTCTGCTCCTGTAAGTTGGATGATATACTCCATAACAGCTTGTAAAACATGATCTAACTCTAAAGAAGAGTTGACTGTGCGCCCAACTTCGGTTAGCGCTTGCAGGTATTGCTGCTTCTGGTCTTGATCTATGAATTCTTGATAGAAGCTATTCAGTTCCTTTAGGAGCTCATCAAAAGCAGCAATCTGTTTTGGTGCAAGCGATTGATTGAGAGACATTTCAAGGCGAATTTGTTCAGCTTGCTGAAGCAGATTGTTGAGTTGTTCTTTTAACCGCAGATGCTCTCGAGAATCATAAGGAGGTAAATCTTTTTCCATCACATTCCAACTTATTTGACTTTAATAAAAGCAAGAGGTTACCTCTTTTTAAGCATACGGAGAATCCAAACAAGAATTACAGCACCAACGAATGCAGCGATGAGAGAAGCGGCAATTCCTCCTCCGAGAGAGATACGGAAAAGTCCGAAAAGAAAGTTGCCTAACAAAGCACCGACTACTCCGATGATCATATCACCCACTAAGCCAAAGCCTTTGCCGCGCACCACTTTACCTGCTAACCAGCCTGCTATAAGACCAATGAAAAGAGTGATAATGAGTTGTTCTGCTGACATACCTGTTCTCCTTTTGTTGAAAAAACTAGAATACTAATTGAATTTATTGACGATTAAATATCCAACCAATCATTCGCCGGGTAACCAATCCTTCACTGTTTTCTTCCGCGGGGGAGTAGCCCATTGAGTTATAGAACCTTTTCCTAAACTCATCTAAGTCTTCGCGGTAGTTATAATGTACTTGTCCGGTATAACCATCTGCTTCGAGAGAGGTGATGACAAAACGTTTAAACTCGCCGTTTGGTGAATATTCAGCGATCAATTTGCCTACACCCACGTGTCCTGGCTCAGTTTCAACGCGTTCCTTGCGAAAGAAAACAACAATTTTGCCATCAAACAATTCAGGACGGTTTTCAGGGTTGTCGGCAATAATATAGGCGTTCTTTATGGGTGAAAGTTTAATAATGGATTTGTTTTCTTCAGCGAAGATACTTTTTCCGCCACCGCCAACAATTTGGTATGAGAGCTCTGCAGCATTCACAATCGGTGCTTGATAAATTTCTGGAAATAAACCATACTCATTATCATGATCATGCGTTGGCCCGAAGAGAGCCCATACGAAACGTAAAAATTTTACACAGGTGAAGCGATGGGCATTCTCGGCAATATCGCGGGCAATGAGGAACTTTACCTGGTTGTTGATTTTAGAAATATCTACCTTGTGCTCGTTTCGCAAATATTTCAAGACAAGCGCAAGATAATCCAATTCATTGGCGTAATACTTTACCCCATTGGGGATTTTTACAACAGCTTTTATATAGACTTTGCTGTTCTTATCAAGCGAGCGGCGATAGCGGGAGAA
>DAOUFY010000017.1:0-5906 GCA_034429745.1 Anaerolineales bacterium | reverse complement strand
GATTTAAAGGTATCTAAATAGCTGAGCAAGAATTATCCAAAGATAACTATAGAAGATATCCGGAAAGGAATGCTGACAGCTTGTCAGTTTCCGTCTATCATGCAGAATAGTAAAGGCGAATTTGCAAAACCAGCAAGCTGGTAGAAGATGAATGAAGGCTGAGATATTAAAATATTTTCCTCCCCATACACATCCCTTAGTTCTGGTTAGCGATCCAGACCGTTTGCTGGCAGGTGAAGCGCTGTTAGTAGAATTGACCCGCCGCGGGTTTAAATTCATTCAGGAGGAAGACCCGGTGCTCTTGCGGTATCGCATCGAGGAAGCGCGTCCGTTTTCGCTGGATCATCCCATCATTATAACTACCAATGGAGCGTTAGAAGACTTGCCGTATGACCTTTATCAGTATGGTCATCGAATCAACTTATCACTGCATCAATTATTCCCAAACCTGGCTTATCCGGTGCTGCAAACGCTGCTGCCTGAGCACATTGAAAAATTAGGAACTTGCCGGCAACCAAACCAACCCTTGAGCCGTCAGAAAACCATTGATTTTGTACTGCGTGAAGTTTTTCAAGCTGAGCCGTTAGAATTGTGTCAGCCGCATGCTTTATTAACCTGGCTAAGTAACTACCATCATCAGTTCATGCAGCTTCCAGATCTGCTGCGTAACAGCCTGGTAGAGCAATTGAAAGGTTGTGAGCATTACCAGGACTGGAATATAGATTTACTTATCCGAGACGCCCAGGCATTTCAGAGTTTTGTCCAACAAGAATGGCAAAAGTCTATTGATCAATCCATACACGCCAAACAGATAAAAGAAACTCAGACGAAATATTACCTTCCCTTTGCAAGCGACCCGCAGCTGCAGGACCTGGTGCCAAATCTCGTTCGCCGCGGAACCATACAGCCGTTGAAGGTAGAAGACCATCCAAACTTGCCTGCATGGGCTAAAGCCGGCATAACATACGTGGACGTGCGCACTCAACGGCTGTCCATGCTTTTAGAAGAAGCTGATCAACAGATTGATTATATCAGGAAGGATACCCAAGTAAGCTGGGGTAAGTGGAAGGAATTCGCGTTGACCTGGGCTGAACTTTGCAGTATTATTCTGCAGACTGATGTGATGGTTCATCAGGAGCAAAAAGAAGCGTATCAGGGTATAAGGCGGTTTATTGATCAAGCGTTTCCGCAATGGCTGGAAAAGAATTATACGGCTCTCGGTGTGCAGCGTTTGCCGCTTCCTCATCATGTGCATCACGTTCCTCATTACCTGGCATACCTTCGCAACCTAATGCGAGCTGATAAAATTGTGTTGCTTATATTGGATTGCCTATCTTTAATGGATTGGTACGTTGTTTCTGCAACATGGCGAAAGAGACACACAGACTGGAAGGTGAGTATCAATCTTTTGTTGGCACAAATTCCTACGATCACATCCATTTCAAGGTACGCCCTTATTTCCGGTTTGCGGCCTGCAGATTTTATGATAGAAAGCAGCCGGCAGGCTAATGAAGAGCGAGCATGGAAATTGTTTTGGTCAAGGGAGGGCGTTGGTGAAGCGGCTTGTAAGCTTTTGCCTTTGCATTATGATCGCCAAATAGATCAACTGCCGGAATTGCAAGATCCGCGGGTAAGTTTTTGGTGTTTGATTGATGACACAACCGATAGACTAACGCATCATGCTGCTCTCGGCGCTGTTGATCGGCGATCTTCTCTTAGGCTATGGCTTGAGCCAATGCACCATCCGAATTCCCTGCCGCTGGAAGCGCTCCTTGATGCATACCTAGATAGAGGATACATGCTCTTCATCGCCAGCGATCATGGTCATGTAGAGTCGGTGGGAATAGGGCAGCCATCGGAAGGTGTGGTTGCACAGACGCGTGGAAAACGTGTGCGCATTTATAACGATAGATTAACTGCATTACGCGTTCAGCATGCTTTTACAAATACCATATTATGGGAAAAAGATGGTCTTTTGCCCGATCAGATCGTTGCATTAATGCCAAAAGGGCAAGATGCCTTTGCTCCCTATGGAGAAGTTGCAGTAACTCATGGGGGCATTTCGATTGATGAAGTCATTGTTCCATTTGTTCAAGTATCAAAAGAGAGTGAATGATGGATAAAGGTTTAGGGTTCAGTCGAATGATTATGCTAGATTGGCTGGATGTTACAGCTTCATTATGCATCCAGAACATGGAGCCATCCGCCATTCGCCAACAATTGGCAGAAACAATTTCGGGAACTGTTTGCGGGAAAGAAGCACAAAGAAAAACGATAGACGTGCTTTTAGCCATCTGGGTGAAAACTGAGAAAGCAACGCCCAAAATACGCCATGAAGCTTTATCATTGTTTTCTTTGTCATCTAGACCAGAAGAACGCTTATTGCTGCATTATGGAATGACTTTGGTATATTATCCGCTTTTTCGAAAAGTTACTGCAACCATTGGGCAAATATGCCGCACAGAAGAAACCTTCACGCGGAAAATGATCAAAGATCGGATTTCCGCGGAATATGGCCATTTGGGGGGCTTGGATCGATCAGTAGAACGCATCCTCGCTTCACTCATGAATTGGGGAGCAATTGCAGCTGCCGAGAAAAAAGCAGCTTACAGATTACACCTGAGGCATTTTCAAACTGCTGAAAATCTGCAGCTTTGGTTGTTAGGCAGTGCACTTTATGCTCATCCAGCAGATGAGTTGCCATTTGAGGATTTAATTCATTTGCCAGAACTGTACCCATTTAAATTGACGATTGGGATTGAACAACTGCGCCGGGATGATCGCTTTGAGATCCAATGGCTAGGGGGTGGGCTAAAGATGGTAAGACTAAATGCACACCATTAATGACTTCACCGTAGGGATTGCTAAGAGTTTTCGATGGGTTTAGCTATTTCCTAATCAGCATCTCTAAATAGACTTTTCAATCGTCATGCAAAATGACATTAAAAATAAAACTGGGGTGTCCGGATTCGAACCAGAATATACGGATCCAAAGTCCGCTGTGCTACCGTTGCACCACACCCCATTAGGTTAGAAAATTAACGAGGGTTATTTTACCATATCCCCCATAATCTGTGAAGGGCAAAGTATTAGAAAAAATATCCTGGAATTTATTCTATCATTCCTTCGGCGGCAACTAACGTGCCTACCCTTTCACCAAGCACCGCTTTGCGCAAATCGTTTTTATTCCACAAGTTCAGAACTAATATGGGCAGGTTGTTATCCATGCAGAGCGAGATGGCAGTTGAATCCATCACTTCTAAGCGGCGGTTGATGGTTTCCATGTATGAAAGCCGCTCAAAGCGGATTGCGTTGGGGTTGTGTTTGGGGTCGGAATCATAGACACCATCAACTTTGGTGGCTTTAATAAGCACTTGGGCATTAATTTCAATCGCGCGCAATGCGGCGGCGGTATCCGTTGAAAAGAACGGGTTGCCAGTACCGCCGGCAAAAATGACTACTCGACCTTTTTCTAAATGGCGAATTGCGCGGCGCCGAATATAGGGTTCGGCTACTTGGCGCATTTCCATTGCGGATTGCACCCGCACGACCATGGAATGGCGCTCCATAGCGTCCATTAATGCTAAAGCGTTCATAACCGTGCCCATCATGCCCATATAATCGGCGGTTGCGCGTTCCATCCCATGTTCAAGGCCGTCTTTGCCGCGCCAAATGTTGCCGGCTCCAATCACAATAGCTACTTGCACGCCAAGCTCTTGAACATCCTTGACTCGCAAGGCAAGTTCTTCCGCTTTGCTTACATCAATCACGTGTTCTGTATCACCAAGCAAGGATTCACCGCTCAATTTTAGAAGAATGCGGCTGTATTTAGGGTGTTCTTTCGCGTTCATACATCATTCCTCAATATGCAAATCCAAGAAAAAAAGAAAAGCCAATCAAACGATTGGCTTTTCTGAAGTTTAGCTTTGTTCTTCGGTGCTTTCACCGAGTTGCCAGCGGGCAAAACGGCGAATGACGATGTTTTCTCCGGTTGAAGAAATCTTTTCCATTAATAGCTTTTCAATGGTGAGGTCTTCATTGCGGATATAAGGCTGACGAAGCAGGCAGACCTCGTTCTTTAATTTTTCGATTCGTCCGTTGACAATTTTCTCGACAACAGCTTCCGGCTTTCCTTCGGCGAGAGCTTGGGCGCGGGCGATTTCGCGTTCATGCTCCAGAAACGATTCGGGAATATCCTCCTCTTTGATAAAGAGAGGGGCTGAAGCTGCAATTTGAAGAGCTACTTCGTGGGCGAATTCGCGGAATGCTTCCGAACGGGCAACAAAATCTGTCTCGCAGTTTACCTCAACCATCACCCCAATTCGACCGCCGCCGTGGGAATAAAGCTCAATAATGCCTTCAGAAGCTGTTCGGTCGGCGCGCTTGGCAGCTTTGGCTAAACCGCGTTCACGCAGCAGATCAACCGCTTTTTGAAAGTCGCCATTGGTTTCTTTAAGGGCTTTTTGGCACTCGAGGATGCCAACGCCAGTAGCTTCACGCAATTCTTTTACTTGTTCGGTTGTAATGCTCATGTGTTTATTGCTCCTATGGTGCTGCTTAAAATTTTATTCTTCTTCTTCATCCTTGCCGGCGGGGAAAAACTCTTCATCAATTTCGTCAATGAAATTTCCCTTGGGGACGATCTTCATCGCTCCGATCTTTTGCAAGGTGGATTCGCCGAGAAGATCACTGTCACTTAATTCCTCTTCTTCAGCCATGAGAGCTCCTCTGCGGACTGAGCTTGGAGTGCTCACCTCTTCGCCTTTATCAGAGCGCAGCATCTTGCCCTCAAGAACTGCATCGGCAATTTTGCCAACGATCAGCTTGATAGCGCGAATAGCATCATCATTGGCGGGTATGACATAATCTATATTGGTTGGATCGCAGTTGGTATCAACCATGCCAATGACGGGGATTTTCAACAGGTTGGCTTCGTGAATAGCGTTGAACTCGCGGTGCACGTCAACCACGAAAAGTAAATCCGGCAAGGCAATCATATCGCGAATGCCGCCAAAAAGCATTTCAAGGCGGTCAATTTCGCGCATTTTTAAGAGGGCTTCTTTTTTCGTCAGCCGCTCAAAATCACCATTGTCGCGCATTCTTTCAAGAAGTTCCAGTTCGCGAATGCGCTGTTGAATGGTTTTCCAGTTGGTGAGCATGCCTCCTAACCAGCGATTGGTAACATAAGGCATCCCGCAGCGGATAGCTTCGCTTTGAATAGCATCTTGGCACTGACGCTTGGTGCCCACGAAGAGAATAACTCCCCCGTCTGCAACCGTATCGCGCACAACATGGTAAGCTTCTTCGATGGCTTTCGCGGTTTTTTGAAGATCAAGAATGTGGATTTTGTTGCGTTCAGTGAAGATATAAGGCTTCATGCGCGGGTTCCACTTATGAGTGCGATGACCAAAATGTACCCCGCTTTCCAATAAGGTTTTCATGGAAATAACAGACATAAAATTCTCCTTTTGCGTTTGACCTCCGCCTCCGTCATTCTTGCTCGGCACTGTCTGCCGCTAGGCAAAACAGCACGCCCCGGCAAGTCAGTGAGGCGTGTAGGATAGATTAGATTTTCGAAAAAGCATTATAACACAAGAATGGATATAAAGCAACCTGAATATCTGTATAATTTTTGTACAATTAATTCGAATTTATAACAGTATTAATAGCAATATTAGGGATATTAATACAACAATAAGACAACCTATTGCTTATAATAATAATCCTATAGGCAATAGGCTGTCTTTTTGCCCTAAGTTATCTTAGTGCTGCTGGGTAATCGGTAGTCTTAAAAGTTTGATCAAGACAGGATATTCAGGTAAACCGCGGTTCACAATCAGGTTTTTCCTGTGCATCCTGTTTGTTTTTTGTATAATAAAAAATAAAACAAAGTGTTCTTTGTGGAT
>DAOUFY010000016.1:0-3183 GCA_034429745.1 Anaerolineales bacterium | reverse complement strand
GGCAAACTTACAACGCTTCACACAACGTGCACGTAGAGTTCTAAGTTTAGCGCATCAAGAAGCTGAACGAATGCGCCATAGTTACATTGGAACAGAACATTTATTATTGGGGCTAATACTCGAAGAAGGTGGAATTGCTGGACGTGTTTTACGCGAATTAGGCGTTGATGCAAAACGAACAAGAGAACTGATTCTTCGAATAAGCGGGCAGGGTCAAACCCCGTCTGATAAGCTGGAATTAACCACTGGTACACAAAATGTATTAGAGAAAGCTATTGAAGAAGCACATCGTATGGGATTAAACTATATTGGTACAGAACATCTTCTCTTGGGTATCATTTCTCACGGTGAAGGAATAGCTGTTGATGTCTTAAAAAATATGGGGATCACATCTGATCAAATTCGTCGTCAGATTAAACGAGTAATTCAAGAAAGCACATCATTAACCGAAAAGCCAGAGCAAAAACGTGAAACATCCCAAAGACCAAAAGAGCGTTCTAAAACTCCACTTGTTGATCAATTAGCCATTGATCTAACACAACTGGCAGAAGATGGCAAGCTTGATCCAGTTATAGGACGTCAAAATGAAATTGAACGCGTTATACAAGTTCTTGCTCGGCGAAATAAAAACAACCCTGCCTTAATTGGAGAACCTGGTGTTGGAAAAACTGCTATTGTGGAAGGATTAGCTCAACGAATCATTGAGGCAGATGTTCCAGCACCATTGCTTAATAAACGTTTATTGCAGTTAGATGTGGGCAGTTTAGTTGCCGGAACAATGTATCGTGGTCAATTTGAGGAAAGGTTAAAGCGTGTCATAGAAGAGATTAAAGCTTCCGAAGCAATTCTCTTTATTGATGAAGTTCACATGTTGGTAGGGGCAGGTGCCGCTGGTTCTTCCGTTGATGCAGCAAATATATTGAAACCCGCATTATCACGTGGAGAATTTCAAGTTATTGGTGCTACAACTCTTGATGAATATCGTAAGTATATTGAAAGTGATGCAGCTCTCGAACGTAGGTTCCAACCAATCACTGTTGAAGAACCAACAGTTGAAGAAACGATTCAAATATTACGCGGTATTCGCAATGTTTATGAAGAACACCATCACCTTACAATATCTGATGAAGCTATAGAAGCAGCTGCTCGTCTATCATCTCGTTACATCACTGAACGTTTTCTGCCAGACAAAGCGATTGACCTCATTGATGAATCCTCTTCACGAGTTCGGATGTACAAGAGTGATAATGCCAAAACTGCCAAGGAGTTAATGAGGAAATTAAAGGAATTACGTGCCCAGCAGGCGCTTGCCATTGAAAATGACAGCGCAACTCATCCCCAATCTGAGGAAATTTTACGCCAACAGGAGGAAATCCAACAACAAATTGAACAACTTCGTAGTGGCTGGTGGGAGAGGGAAAAAAGTCCTGTAGTTACGAGCAATGATGTTGCTGAACTATTATCTATGTGGACAGGCATCCCTATCCAACAGCTAGCTCAAGAAGAATCCCAGAAACTACTCCAACTAGAAGAAGAGATCAAGAAATCAATCATTGGGCAAGATGAGGCAGTAGAAACGATAGCTAAAGCCATTCGAAGAGCTCGGGCAGGATTAAAAGATCCTCGTCGTCCAATCGGATCATTCATTTTCCTCGGTCCAACAGGCGTTGGCAAGACAGAAGTAACCAAAGCATTAGCAAGAACTTTATTTGGCAGTGAAGATGCATTGCTCCAACTTGATATGTCCGAATTTATGGAACGACATACCGCGAGCCGTTTAGTTGGCGCACCTCCAGGTTACGTTGGCTACGATGATGCAGGTCAGCTCACTGAAACCATTCGGAGAAAACCTTATTCTATCGTGGTTTTTGATGAGATTGAAAAAGCACATCCAGAAGTACATAATATGCTTCTCCAAATTATGGAAGAAGGTCACCTTTCTGATGCAAGAGGAAGAAAAGTTGACTTTCGAAATGCTCTCATCATTATGACCTCCAACATTGGCGCAGATATGATTAAGCAATCTAACCTGGGTTTTGCCCTTAAGAGAGATACGGTTACCGAAGAAAAAATAGCTTATCGTGATATGCGTAAAAAACTTACTGAATCTTTAAAACGCGTTTTCAGGCCTGAATTTATTAACCGATTGGATGGGGTCATAATATTCCGCTCGCTCAATCAGGATGATATCAAAAAGATTGTTCGTCTTGAATTAAATAAAGTCTCAGAACGGCTAAAGGATCATAAAATCACATTTCAACCTACTGAGGCGGCTATTGAACTTATCGCACAAAGAGGTTACGATTCAGAAATGGGTGCAAGGCCTTTACGGCGTGTTATTCAAATAGAAATAGAAGATGCTCTGTCCGATGGTCTCTTGGCTGGTGATTTTAAAGATGGAGATGTGATTCAAGTAGAAGTTGTTGATGGTGAAATTAATCTAAAACGTGTACCCAGGGAAGCTATAATGGAAATCAATGAAATGGGGTTAACAAACGAAGATAACCAACATAAACTCTTTGAATTATCTTGATAGACTTCTAAAATATGGCATATACCTTGCTTTTTACACCGCAAGAAATTGTATTTCTTCTAATTGCAGTAATTTATGCCAGCGCATGCATTATAAGTATTTACGCCCGTAAAACGCTTAAGTCACAAGACAACCAACATTTTATATGGTTTACGACAGCTAGTAGTATAGGATTTATATTACTAGCTGTCCCTGTCTATCAAAGTACTTATATCTTTTTCCCTGTAGTGTGCTTTTTTCTCATTCTTGCGTTGTATTTCCTCTTTAACCAATGGTACTCTCAAACCGCCCTCAATTCCGGTCAAAACCAAATTTATAAAAAAATTCTCTTTTTTCTTTCCTTCATTTCGCTGCTTAGTGCAGTTGTCTTTTTCGCTTTTGCCATTTTCTCTTCGCCCTTACCAGATATTTACTATGTTGTTTTATCATTTTCCGTATCCTTTTTTACTTTGTTAATTCTTATTACAATAGTCTTGCTTAATAAAAAAAGGTTAAAACCATATAAAAAAATTGATATCTTTCTTTTCCTTCTTTTATTCCTTGCCTCAGCTTTTTATCCGTTAATCATTGACCATGGATTTAGATACACACCTGCTATTTTAGAAACTGGTTCCTTCATTGTATTTTCACTACATTCTATATTTTTAATT
>DAOUFY010000015.1:0-5672 GCA_034429745.1 Anaerolineales bacterium | reverse complement strand
TGAATAGTTTGCGCTCCTTCATGGTAAGCTTTAAGGGCAGCGAGCAGTTCGTCCACCGTTTGCCCACTGGTGGAGTCAGAAATGTGGCGTCTAATGGTTTGAATTGAGGCGTTTGCCTCTTCGATATCTGCTTCATAAGTTTTAAAAATATCAGGATCACCTTCTTGAAGAAACTTGAAAATTTGCAGACGCGCATGCTGAATGCTGTTAGCAAAAGTGATCAGTCCAGTGAAGGCTTCTTCATTAGAGGTTGTTCGAAATGATTCTTGCAGACTTTTTATTCGTTCATCAATTATTTTCCCGTTGACATCCAATGTATTCTTTACAATATTGTTGCGCTCTCGAATGAGGTTCACCACTTCTTCAAAATCGGTTTTGTAAGTGAGGAAGTCTTGTTTAAGTTCAGTTACGCGCTTGGCTTGTTCTGTTTGATTAAATGATTTCTCTGCTGTGGCGATTGCCTTATCTAGCTTTTCTATTCTCGTTTGATATTCGTTGTAATCCTGTTCGGAAGCTGTTCGCATAAAACGGTTGACGTATAGGCGGGCGGCGTAAATCCCGGAAACAATATCGTTGGCTGTCTGGTAGTCTTCTGCGGTTTTAGTGGTCAATTCCTTAACAATCTGATTGATTTGATTTAGTTGAACCAAACTGATAATGCCAACGATCAGTAGAAAGATCAAAGCCATCACATACCCAAAAAGTATTTTGGTGCTTATTTTCCAACGAGTGAACATGGTGGTTTACCCTCCTAAATTATTTGTTAATGGGGAAAATCATCTGCTGCTTTTTTGTGGATTACATGAACAATTTTTATAATTTTAGCATAAAAAGAGAAATTCATACAAGTTAGATTATAATATAGTTAATTGGGTAAGAAGATATGCAAAATGAAATAGTCTTAGCATTGTATCAAATGAAAGTCAGCAATGACGAAGATGAAAATTGGGAGAAGGTATGCCAAGCTGCGCAAGAGGTAAAGCGGCATCGAGCTTCTCTGCTGCTGCTGCCTGAACTTTGGTCTAATGGGGATGCTTTAGAAAGAGCAGTGAAAACCGCTGTGCCCTTGGGAGAAGGTATTTTTGCGAAATTGTCTGCTTTGGCTCAGTCGTTGGAGTTGTGTTTGCTAGGTTCAAATTTCGCGCTGCTTGAGGGGGGAAAAGTTGGCAATACGGCTGTTTTTTATAAACCGAATGGAGAGGTTGGCGAGGTTTATACCAAGATTCATCTTTTTCGTCTGATGGATGAACACCTTTATTTTACTGCCGGCACTCATCTGGCAATGGCAGAGGCCGCCTGGGGTAAGGTTGGTATAGCGATTTGTTATGACCTGCGCTTTCCAGAAATATTTCGGGAATATGCCTTGAAAGGAGCGAAGTTAATTTGTTTGCCGGCGGCTTGGCCTCACCCGCGCCTAGCTCATTGGCACACATTGCTGCGAGCGCGGGCTATCGAAAATCAACTATTTATCGCTGCTTGCAATCGAGTAGGTAAAAATGGACCTCTAGAATTTTTTGGCAATTCCTGTGTGATAGACCCATGGGGGGAAACGCTTGTGCTGGGAGGGGAAGAAGAAGCATTATTGACAGTAACCCTCAACTTTGAAAGCATTGAACAAGCTCGGGCAAAAATCCCGGTCTTTGAGGATCGCGCTGAAGGTGCGTATCATCTGGATAATATGCAATAAATATTGTATATTATTTTTACGATAGGTGTGTCTATAGAAGCTATGTATGATCAAGAAAGATCTTCTTTTTTAGGAAGAAAACAGTCATACAATTTGTATTGACACAGTGCGTCATGAATGTCATCGAGTTGGGATGAATTGGCTATATGTTACATTACTATAGGCAAGTATTGACAAAATATCGCATTAAGAGTATGATTATTTAACCAGATGTGGTTGGTGTTGATTTTAGGCGCAAAAATAATTGCAATAACTTTGACAATTAGGTTGTCATAAGTACATAGGCGATAAATTGGTTTGCAATAATAATTGACGCACTGCGTTATGGTCTTGTTAATCTGACGTTATGGGGTGTGAAGAATGTTATTTCAGCATGTTGCAATTGAAGCCATCGCTCATGATGATGCTCCGCATGTAGTTTCTTCGGCTGCTTTAGAAGAACAGTTGGCAGAAACTATTGCCCGTTTAAGCATCAAAGACGGGAAGTTAGAACATGCAGCCGGCATTCGCGAACGGCGTTTTTATGATGTTGATGAAATGCCAAGCGAAATTGCTACACGGGCAGCTCGCAAGGTCATAGAAAAAGCCCAAATTGATCCCCAAGAGATTGGTTGTTTGATCAATACATCGGTAACCAAAGATTACATTGAGCCTTCAGTCGCCTGCTTAGTGCATGGCAATTTAGGGCTTTCCCCGCGCTGCATAAACTTTGATATTACGAATGCATGTTTGGGCTTCTTGAATGGCATGAGTACCATTGGAACGATGATCGAGATGGGGCATATCCGCTATGGATTAGTGGTTTCGGGTGAAAACCCGCGACCTGGCATTGAGGCAACGATAAGGCGGCTGCAGCGGGAAGATGTAACGGTGCCGATATTTCACGAGAACTTTGCCAGTCTTACTCTTGGCAGCGGCGGAGTTGCGATGATCTTATCCCGGGCAGAGCATTCGCGCAGTACCCATCGTTTAGAAGGTTATGTGAACTTGGCGGCAACTCAATACAATCGTCTGTGTGTTGCTCAGCATGATTGGATGAAGACGGATTCTAAAGCCCTGCTGAATGCCGGCGCCGAGCTTGTCATGCGAACCTGGAAACTTGCGGAACAAACTTTGGATGGCTGGGCAAAACATGAGTTTGACTTAATTCTGCCTCACCAGGTGAGTAAGAAACAAATAGAAACGGCCGCCCGCGCTATGGGTTTGGATTTATCGAAAGTGTATCTCATTCTCGATCGCTATGGGAATATGGCATCAGCAGCTTTGCCGGCTGCGCTTTCGATGGCCGTTGAAGAAGGCAGATTGCAGCCAGGACACCATGCTGCCTTGATCGGAGTTGGCAGCGGCATCAATTGCTCGATGATGAGCGTACGCTGGTAATCAAAAATCTCTATGCTGGCTTTAGTTACAGGCGGTGGGGGGTTTTTAGGACAGGCAATTGTCAGGCAGTTGCTAGAGCGCGGTGATCGAGTGCGCATTATCGCCCGCGGTGATTATCCCGCTTTACGAGAACTGGGCGCAGAAACCCACCGCGGGGATATTCAAAACTTAGATTCTCTCCAAGAAGCTTGCCGTGGAGTAGAGGTTGTCTTCCATGCTGCTGCCAAAGCGGGCTATTGGGGCAAATGGAAGGAGTATTACGGCATCAATGTGCAAGGTACGCAAAACGTCATTGATGCGTGCTTAAACCAAGGAGTTCCAAAATTAGTTTATACCAGTTCACCAAGTGTCATTTTTAATAATCAATCGCAAGAAGGCGTTGATGAAAGCATAACTTACCCGCGGCGTTACGAAAATGTCTATTCTCATACAAAAGCCTTAGGCGAGCAGCTTGTGTTGAAAGCAAATCAACCCGAGCTGCTGACAGTTTCATTGCGGCCGCACCTGATTTGGGGACCAGGCGATCCGCATATTTTGCCAAGGTTGATTGCTCAAGCAAAAAAGGGCGCGTTGATGCAGGTTGGCGATGGACATAACCGCGTCGATCTAACATATGTGGAGGATGCAGCTCGCGCTCACCTGCTAGCGGCGGATGCCTTAACGCCCTCATCACCTCTAAAGGGGAAAGCATATTTCATCAGCCAAGATGAGCCGGTGAATTTATGGGGTTTTGTAAAGGAATTGCTTGCTCGCTTGGGCTTGCCTCCGATAAAACGCAAAGTGCCTTTATGGGCGGCACGCGGGATTGGGGCAGCTTTTGTATTGCTGTACCGAACCCTGCCTTTGCCGGGTGAGCCGCGCTTGACGCGTTTTCTTGCCAGCGAATTGGCGCTGAGCCATTATTACAATATCAGCCGCGCTAAACAGGATTTTGGATATTCCCCTCGCTACAGCATGGCAGAGGCGATGGAAATTACCCTTGCTTGGCTTTCTGAAAAGGTTGTATAATACAGGGGCTATGCAAAATGTTTCTTCCCCTGTATCTTCCTCTGCTACCTCCCTTTCATCAATTTCTTCAGGTTCACAAGATATACCGTCAGCGGATTACAGCCGCAAGTGGCTGGTGCTGGCTTCGGTAGCCAGCGGCAGTTTTTTAGCCACGATTGACGGCAGTATAGTCAACATCTCTTTGCCGGTGTTGGAACACGAAATGGCGGCGAGCTTTGCGCTTGTTGAATGGGTAGCATTGGCTTATATGCTTACTGTAGGCACCCTTATGCTGATGGCAGGACGTTTGGCGGATATGATTGGTAAAAAATACCTTTATATCAGCGGCTTTATTGTTTTTACGATTGGCTCAGCTTTATGCGGGCTTTCCCTAAATATTGGTATGCTGATAGCTTTCCGCGTCTTTCAGGCTTTGGGGGCAGTGATGCTGGCAGCCTTGGGTACAGCTATCATTACCGAGGCTTTTCCGCCGCAGGAACGAGGTATGGCGTTGGGTATTGGAGGGTTGATGGTTTCGATTGGACTTATCTCAGGTCCGGCCATTGGCGGAATGATACTTGGTGCTGCATCTTGGCGCTGGATCTTTTTTGTCAACCTGCCGATTGGCATCATCGGAACAATAATGGTGTGGACTTTTGTTCCGGCACATCGTCCGGGTGTGCAAGAAAGATTTGACTTTTGGGGAGCTGCTATTATGTTTATTGGGCTGCTTGCCCTGCTTTTAGGGTTGACCATCGGTCAATATTTAGGCTATGCACATCTGTATGTTTTGGGACTTTTTGCGGTGTTTTTCATTGCCTTGCTGCTCTTTGTTCAGCTTGAAAAGCGGGTAACTCATCCGATGATTGATTTGACTATATTTAGAAACCCCCTTTTTTCAGTAAACTTAATCACCGGCTTTATCACTTTTGTTTCGATTGCGGGGGTAACGTTGCTGATGCCTTTCTATTTGCAGAATATATTGGGCTTTCCGCCTAGTCAAGCTGGTTTGCTGCTGGCAGTATCTCCATTGGCAATGGGGCTGATTGCTCCGCTGGCAGGTTGGCTTTCAGACCGCTGGGGTACCCGCCGATTAACAACCCTGGGATTATTCCTTTTAATTTTTGGATATTTAGGTGCATCAACCCTTAATGAATTTTCAACAATTCAGAATTATATCCTGTGGTTCTTGCTATTAGGAATTGGTATGGGTGTTTTTCAGTCTCCCAATAACAGTGCCATTATGGGCACGGTTACCCGGCAGCGGCTTGGGGTAGCTTCTGGGCTGCTCTCCCTTACTCGAACCGTTGGACAGACGATTGGTATTGCTTTAATTGGGGCGGTATGGGCTAGTCTGGTGCAGAGTCATTTGCAAGTGCAGGGTTATCCTGATGTAACCAATGCCCCACCCTTCATTCAAGTTGTAGCTTTACAGAAGGTCTTGATAGGGGTAAGCCTTTTAATCGGTTTAGCTTTTTTCATGAGTCTGTGGGCTTTATGGAAGGAGAAACAAAAATGAAACCCCGCGAAAGAGTAGAAATGGCGTTGAATCATGAAAAGCCAGATCGCACGCCGATGCAAATTAGTTTTACCCCAGAATTTGCAGAACGTCTGCGAA
>DAOUFY010000014.1:0-90045 GCA_034429745.1 Anaerolineales bacterium | reverse complement strand
CTTAAACCGCTGCCTCTTTATAAAACAGTATATCCTAATAAAGTGTTTGATTATTTAGCGGCCGGCAAACCTATCCTGCTAGCCATAGACGGTGTCATCCGTCAAGTTGTTGAAGAAGCTGAGGCCGGCATCTTTGTCCAGCCCGGCAATCCACAAGCCTTAGCCGAGGCCGTGTTATCCCTCTCAGAAAACCCTCAACTCTGCCGCCAAATGGGAGAAAAAGGGCGTGCAGCTGCTGTCGCACACTTCGAACGCGCCCAACAAGCAGCACAGCTCCATCAAATTCTGGAAAAACTTACCTCAACCCTGCCACCCGCCTGAAGTGGTATAAATCTTGCACACCATAACAGTGCATATCCTGCAAACACTTCAGCCTGATATGGTTGCGAGGTGTATGTAGAGTATTACTTTAACTTATCATGGAAGGAATTTTCCTCAACACGAGGAGCTTGGAGGAAAAAAATGAAATCTTTTCAATACCCAACTTGGATAATCCTCATCAGTGCGGCCATATTTGGGGCGGTTTTAATCGGAGGGTGCAGCGGTCTTGATCTATCATTTCTCCAACCGCCTGCCAAAGCCACTCCTTCATTACCGCCGGCTGCAACTCAACCATTTTTAGTAACCCCAACACCAGTCTCTGAACACCCACCATTGGATGAAATGCCTACCGAAGAGATGAAACCTAGCACAACAACTGAAGAATTGGCTAAAGTGGAAAGCATCGAGATCTTGGTTTCTGGGTCTATTCCCGTTGAAATGCAAGTGGCTGCACGCGGTGTGCTTTCCAATGATTGCATGCGTTTAGGTGAAGCAATTGTTGAACGCGAAGGCAGCACCTTTAAAGTTACCCTTCCTGCCATTCTTGAAGAAGAAAAACAGTGCGCTGAATCTCCAGTCTCCTTCGAAAAGAAAATTCCTTTAGATGTCAAAGGACTGCCAGCCGGTCTTTACACAGTAGATGTCAACGGAATAATTGGCACTTTTGAATTTGCAATGGACAACGTCGCCCCTCAGGATTTAATTGAACAGCCGCCGCTTGAAACCATCACAGATAAAAACACCATCAGCGGCATGATATGGCATGACCTTTGTGCAGTAAGCGCCGATAACCAAATCGGTGCCGGCTGTATCAGACGCAGCGGCGATAATAAAATTGTCGCTAATGGCATTTTAGAGCTTGGTGAACCGGGTATTGAAGGAGTATTGATTTATCTAAAGCAAGCTGACTGCAGCGGTAATCCTTTGCAAACAGCTATTTCGGATGCAAATGGGAAATATATTTTCAGGAATGTATCTCCTGGCAGTTATTGTGTGCAAATTGATGTCAACGAGCCATCCAATAGGGCTAAGCTTATCGCCGGTGAATGGACTTTTCCGAATAAAGAAGGTAAAACTTTCCTCCAACTTAATCAAGATGAGCAAAAAAGCGGAGTTAATTTTGGATGGGATTACCAGAGTGAGTTCGGAGCGCAAGTTCCCCAAGATCAGTTCAATTTTGTGCCTGCTATTACGCCTTTCCCGACCCCATGGGTTACTCCATATAGCGGCACACTGCAGCAGCCAATCAGCACTCCACTGGCACAGCCGGTTTTCGGCACACCGCAAGTAGCTGTCCCCTCTGTACCCATTCCTGCGCCAACACTTCCTTCTTTGCCAGCTCAACCCATTGAGCCAAGCAGCAGCCTGCCAATTGTGCCTCAAGGTGGCACCATCCCTCAACCGCCAAACTGCCTCAACCGTGCAGCTCTCATCTCAGATAGCATGATGCCAAGCGGTCCAACTTATCAGCCGGGAATGAATATTATCAAGACATGGCGGCTGAAAAACATCGGTACTTGTACATGGCAAACCGGTTATACGCTGGTCTTTGTTGGTGGCGATCAGATGAATGCCACAACTCCAACTACCCTAACTGGTGTTGTCCCTCCTAACGGCACAGTTGACCTTTCAGTGCAAGTTACTGCCCCAGACCAAAGCGGTGTCTATAGCGGCAATTGGATGCTGCGCAGCATCAACGGTGAACTTTTCGGCTTGGGAGATATGATCAATCAACCGCTTATTATTCAAATTTCCGTATCAGGATCACCATCCCTTTACCCCACCACTGAATTTCAGACAGGGCAAGCTGAGGAATTGAAGCAATTAGGCTCCCCAACTTGGTACGACTCATTTTGGAACGATACGAACTGGTATATGGTCAACGATGAGCATACTGTTTGGCAAATAAGAAATGGCGCATTATACATGACAGCCCGCAAGAAAGTTGACATTGATCGTTGGGGTCTCAGCAAGCTGCCACCGCTGACAGACTTTTACTTCGAGATTGAAGCCAGCAGCGGTGCAAAATGCGGCGGTTTTGACAGTTATGGTGTTATTGTACGCGCTCAAGACTTCGATTCAGGGTATGTGTTTGGAATAACTTGCAACGGCTCTTATCGCCTCTATCAATGGGATCATGGCTTTTTCAAGAACATTCAGCCATACAAACCCAGCCCGCACATCAATATGGGAACTTACCAAACCAATCGGCTAGGTGTTATGGCAATCGGCAACAAATTGCGGTTGTACGTCAACGGCTATTTCTTAGGCGAATATAAAGCCGATTGGTTCAAATGGGGGCAATTCGGCTTGATGATTGGACCTAACCAAACCGAGAATCTCACCATCAAAGTGAGCGAAGCCGCCTATTGGCAGTTCCGCTAGGAAACAAGACAGTATCAAAATCCCTTCCTCTAGGTGGAGGAAGGGATTTTTTATTGCTTCTCTTCTAACATTTAAGGCAAAAGGTAGTGAAACTTTTAAGCCCTTGTATTAACGAGTAGCTTATTCTATTTTTCTATTCCAAAATATTTTTGGGCGGCTTCTTTTACCATCCAATACACTTCTTCCCAAGTTAGGGATGATTCCTTAGCCAATTTTTCCACTGCATCATATTCTGGGGCAATTTGTACAATTTTGCTGCCGGCCTTTTTCAACTTCACCTGCGCTTCTCCAATAGGTGTTGCAACAAGATGCACTTCGCGCGACGCTTCGTAACGGTGATAAATCGGTATCACTCGAATGCCGAAGGTTGTCGTTTCTCTCAACAGCAAATCAGCCAAATGGGCTTCATCTTGCTTTTTCGCAATTACGCTTAGGCGTGTAGCCGGTCGGCTTTTTTTCATGATAATGGGGGTAAGGTACACGTCCAGCGCACCCTCATCAAACAGGCGCTGCATGATGTGCTGATAAGCTTGTGGGTTCATGTCATCAATATTGGTGATCAACTCGACAAACGTTTCCGGCGATGAAGCTATTGGCTCACCAATCAACAGGCGCAATACATTGGGCCAAGGAAAGTCGCGCTTGCCGGCACCTATTCCGAAACGCTGCAGGGTCATGGATGGCTGCTCAAACACTGCCAAGCTGCTGAGAATTGCTGCTCCGGTTGGTGTAACCAATTCTTCTTCGGCACTCGAGGGGCGAAGTGGCGCACCTGCCTGCTGAAGCAGCACCATCACTGCCGGCGCAGGCAAAGGCAGCAAGCCGTGTTGGCTTTTTATAGTCCCACTGCCTAAAGGCAATGCTGAGGAATATAGTTGTTTCACCCCAAAATAATGCAAGCCAATAGCTGCTCCAACAATATCCAATATGGAATCCAGTGCCCCTACTTCGTGAAAATGTACATGTTGGATGTCAGTCCCATGCACCTGTGCTTCTGCCTGCGCTAAACGCTGAAAAATGGTTAGGCTTACTGCTTTCACCTCTGCCGGAAGACAGCTCGACTGTATGATCTCTTCAATATCACCCAAATGGCGATGCTGCTGCTCTTCTTCTATCAACCATTGCAGGGAAAGCGCCTTCAATGCACCCTTCTGAATATCCTGCACCTGAACTCCGCGGTACGCCCTCAATTTTAAGGCAGCTATGTGTTCCTCCAAATAAGTCAGCGGCAGGCCGGCATCCAACATAGCTGACAGCAGCATATCACCACTGATGCCGGAATAACAATCACAATACATGATCGTCATCGCAATACTCCTTCATCCATGTTTCCGGAACGGTATCCTTCCAAATCTACTGTAATATATTGAAAACCTAACTCATGAAACTTTTGCAAAATATCCAATCGCGCTGCGGTAAGTGCATTAATTTCCTGCGGCGCAACCTCAATACGTGCCAGTTGCTGATGATAGCGTACCCGAACATGTGTAAACCCTTTGCTTTTTAAATAAACCTCAGCTTCTTCAATTTGTCTAAGTATTTTCTGCGTAATAGGGGTATAGTAAGGAATACGCGTCGCTAGACAAGGACTGCTTTCCGCTTCCCACACCGCCAAACCTAAAGCACGGGCTATTTGACGGATTTCCGCTTTCGTCAGCTGCTGTTCCAGCAGGGGACTATACGTCCCCGTTTCCTGCACCGCCCGCCTGCCCGGCCGATAAACAAGCAGGTCGTCGGCATTCTGCCCCTCTAACACAACCGCAAAATTATTCTTACGCGCGTAGTCGTGCAATGCAGTGAGGATTGTCAGCTTGCAAAAATAACATCTTTCAGGTGGATTTGAAAGAATTGTTTCGTTGGTGAGTAATGGAATGCTCAGCTTTTTCCAAGGGATGCCATGCTGCACAGCAAACGCTTCAGCTTGTATGAACTGGGCTTGTGAATCAAAACCACTGTCTGCTGTAACCGCAAGCATATTTTCACCGAGAACCAAATGAGCAGCATACGCCAACAGACTGCTGTCAACCCCGCCGGAGTAAGCTACGATGGCAGACGAATACTCACCAATCTGGTTCAGCAAACGCTGCCATTTATCTGCTAAAGGCTGTTCCAACTCCAATGAATTACTCCTTAGAAAAAACCGAAATTAAATGTGCTGATCTCTTTAACTTTAATTGGAGGGCTGGTTCTGCCAAGCCAAGCGGTTTATTCTGCTTGCCAGTACACCGGCTCCATACCCATTATCAATATTCATCACAGCTATACCATTGGCACAGCTGTTCAGCATGGCTAACAGAGCAGCTACACCGCCAAAACTTGCCCCATAACCAACACTGGTAGGCACAGCAATGACAGGCACAGCTACTAAACCGCCAACAACACTAGGCAAGGCGCCCTCCATCCCGGCAGCTACAATGATCACATGCGCGGCTTGAAGTTTAGGCAAATAATTCAGCAAGCGATGTAATCCAGAAACGCCAACATCTATGATCCGTTCAACTTGATTGCCCATTATTTCCGCTGTAACCGCAGCTTCTTCTGCTACAGGCAAGTCCGCTGTACCTGCCGTAACGACAATGATCCCTTCCAAACGCTGACGCTGCGGTTCTTTATCCAGGATCAAGGTGCGGCTTTTAGGATCATACCGCGCTTCGGGTAAGAGCTCTGCCCGAATCTGCTCATATACCTTTTCATCAAGCCGAGTTACCAGCACTTGATTATTGGCTTGGGCTAACTTATGAAATATCTCGACAATTTGTGATGGCGTTTTCCCTTGAGCAAAAACCACCTCTGGAAAACCACTGCGCAGAGAGCGGTGGTGATCAAGGTGTACTTCTCCTCTAAGCTCCTCAAAAGGCAGAAGGCGTAATTGCTCTATTGCTTTTTCTACAGGTAGAGTATGATTCTTTACCTCATTTAGTATTCGTAAGAGATATTCTTGCTGCATAAACCTTCTCGAGCACGATTACAGTAAACTAAATTGCCTTAAGCGTTGGGGGTCATTGAATAGTACTGAACACGCTTCATCACTGACAATTTTACCATGATCAAGCACAATTGCTCGAGAAGCAACCTTATTCGCTAGCTCCAGATCGTGGGTAGCCAACACTAACGTTTGCGGTAAGGATTGCAGCAACTCAATCAGCTCTCTTCTACCGCGCGGATCTAAGCCCGCGCTAGGTTCGTCAATTACCAAAATTGGTGAACGCATCGAAAGAACTGTTGCCAGTGCAGCGCGGCGTTTTTCTCCCACACTTAAGTGATAGGGGTGACGTTTTTCAAAACCTGCCAACCCGACTTTTTCTAGCGCTTCTAGAACCCGCAGCCGCACCTCTTCTTCTGAGAGACCCATATAACGCGGTCCATAGGCTACATCATCAAAGACCGTTGTGGAAAACAATTGATCATCAGCCTCTTGGAAGACCATTCCGACCCGTGCTCGAATTTCACTCACGGTTTGTTTGGTAAGCTTGATTCCTTGAATAATCACTTTGCCTTCACTAGGCAGCACGCCGTTAAGGTGAAGCAGCAGCGTTGATTTGCCTGCCCCATTTGCACCCAAGAGGGCTACTTTTTCACCGCGCGAAATCTCAAAGCTCACATCATCTAAAGCCAATGTGCCTTGAGGATAAGAATAACTTAAATGAACAACAGCGATATCGGGAATCAAATTGCCTTAGTAGATAAGAATACCAAAAATGATCACAAAGGATAGCGATGCCAATCCAAACAACAACAGCCCTTTTTCTTTGTTTGTAACCTTTTGCGTTTCAACTTGTAAAGGAATACCATTATAGCCGCGCGCCAGCATAGCTTGATACACTCGTTCACCACGTTCAAACGATCGCAGCATTAAATTGCCAACCATTTGGCCACTTACTTCAGCCCTCCAAAAAACGCTGCCACCAGCTTTCAATCCACTATTGGGCAGGGCAACACTACGACAGGCACGCGCTCGCAGCAAGCTTTCGGCTTCTGTTTGAAAGATGGATAAATATCTCATCATGATACTTAATATTTCAACAAACACTAGTGGCAACCCAAAACTGCGCAGGGCAGCCAATAGCTGTTCTTTAGTCGTTATACTCGTCAACAACAATGCGGTGTGCATGCTGAGCCAAATTTTTATTATAATCCCTGCCACTCGCTCCAGCCCGGCACAGCTGATAGATATATTCAACCATGGTATAGTGTACCACAACTGCGAAGGAACAGTAAATATCAACGGGACTGCAGAGATTGCAAATGGAAAAGCCATTAGAGAACGTTTGAAATAAAAACTCAAACCTTTGCTTGAAAGGATCTCCAAAGATAGCAAAGCTGCGTACAGCAGCAGATACGCCCCCCATGCCTTTATTGGCAATAGGCTGATGGTTAGAAGAGACGCAAGGGTAAGAATTAACTTAACCCTTGCGTCAGTAGAGAGGAGGATGGAAGAGGAAAAAGAACTCAACTTTCCTTAAACCTTTTCGGCGCGTGCACCTTGTTTTTCCAAAAAAGCAATACCTACCACAACCAACAATACTATCACAACACCTACTAAACCGGCGATTATTGTCGCCAAAGCCTCATCCGGCACCCCTGGCATCACATAATCTGGGATGATGGAATAAAGAGCATCTTGAGCACGCTCAATAAATCCATGCTGCTCAGCCACCCATTCCAATCCATCTGGATGAGTTGAGGCAAGCGGTGAAAGGATAGCCAAGATTGCAGCAATAATGATGCCACCAATCCACAACGAACGCGTGCTTTGAGATGATGAAACACCTCCGCTGATCAAATCGCGGCGAGTGGCATACAGAAAGGCTAGGGCAGCTACAGTGATCAATCCTTCTCCAATGCCAATCAAAGCATGCACACCAACCATAGCTGGCACCGCAATGGAGGCCGGCGATGTGCCTGAAAGTGCCAACTGCAAGGCACAAGAAAATGATGCCACAACAATAGAAGCCCAAGCTGCAATAAAACCGCTCAACCAGAAAACTTTCTGATTTCCACTAAGCAGTCGTTGAATTGCGTGATAGACCCCGTTGGCAACAAAAACACCAACTACAGCCATATTAAAAATATTTGCTCCTAAAGCTAAAATGCCGCCATCCTGAAAGATAAGCGCCTGCACCGAGACTACCGCTGTCATAATAATCATCGCTTGCCACGGTCCTACCAAAATGGTAGCTAGGGCGACGCCTAGCAAGTGTCCGGAAGTGCCGCCGCTTATGCTGAAATTAAGCATCTGCCCGGCGAAAATTGCAGCTGCCAATACGCCCATTAATGGGATTTGGCGGTCTCCAAGCTCACTGCGAACGTTTCGCAAAGCTACTACAATGAAACCTATAGCTAACACCCAAAAAACAACAGAAATTACCGTTGAAAGAAACCCATCTGGAATATGCATCGGTTGGGATGAGAGAGGAAGAGAAGAAAACATAAACACTCCTTGTGAAAATAATAATAAAATAATATGCCCTAAGTATAATGCAAATATTTGCATTTGTAAAGATTTGAATTAAGCTGTTCATCCTATCTTTATTAAGTTAGGATATAATTAGCTAGGGAGATGCTATATGAAAACAAGTTCTGTTGAGCTGCTGATTTTGAATTTATTAGCACAAAGCGGCACACACTTATCTGCTCATGAAGTCTATCAACAACTGCACCAGAATCTGCCCGCTCTGAACCCATCAACCGTCTATCGCGCTTTGGAACGGTTGGCACATGAAGGCAAAATATCCGTCTCGGATATGGGAGACCGTGCGCTCGTCTATGAAGCTGTTCACCAAGGCCTTCACCATCACCTTGTTTGTCAATCTTGCAGAAAAGTGATCACTATTGAAAATGAAATAGTATATCCTTTCTTAAAAAGCATTGGCGAACGCTATAATTATGAAATCACGACCAATCATCTGGTGTTATTCGGCATTTGCGAGACCTGCCGCACTGCAACGAAGCTAGGGTAAATCGTCCGAAAGTTTCCCTGTCAACTGAAGGCTTAGCTGCAAGAATCGCAATGGCACAACAGCCAACTCGGCGCTGCCCTGCGGCGTGATATGAATAGCAGTATTGGTAAATTCATCCGCCGGTATTGCATTCCACAAATCCAAACAATGCCAGCTGCGCCGTTCACATTCCTTAATTAACAAGGCACGGTATTCATCATACGCCCAGCGCGGGTACATCGCATTATAGCGGATTTGGCTGTTTTTGCCTTCGCTGATGAAAATGGGCTCATTGATAATAATCAAGGGAAGTTTGCCTGCCATTTCTATCCCAGCCTGAATGACATCAAAGGAAAGGTCTTCAGGTTTTAGAGGGGATTTTAAGTCATAATAACTAATGTCTGCTTCAAGATCTTCTGCGCGCAAAGTTATTTTCTGCGGATAGGCTTGATCAATTCCAGTCGCCGCCCACATTATTCCATATAGTTGAAGGCGAACAATGTTGGCAAGTTCGCGGCGCTGCCCGATAATGGTTTTATCCCAATAATTCAAGTAGTGTAATTGAGGATCGCGTTCATTAAAACTCAACCCATATTTCCGGATCAGCCAGCGAACCTCTTCAGCATTGTTTTGCACAATCGGAGAAGACAGCTGCTTGGCATACGGAAAACCTTCAAGCGTTACAAACCAAAGGATCATATCCGGCTGATATTGCATGGCATGAGACAAAATAAGCAAATCCTTCATCAAGGAAACGGTTGGGTACCCTAAATTGTAGGCACGGACAATTCTTCCATCTTTTGTACTAAGCTGTGCATAATTAATATAAGCTGCCAACGTCTCGCTTGGCTTGAGCAAATAGCCCCAAATAGATGAATCGCCAATCAGAATAACTCGATATTCATCCTTTGACTTAGGCATAGCTGCTGCAATCTCATGCGAAGCAAACATCGCCTCGAGTTTATATAAATTTAGGTTATACGCTTTAGAAGGATCATCCCCGTAAGGGAGCCGTTGCCGTGCCGGAATCAACCATCCATAAATTGATATCTTACCAAGCGTGTTTATTGGATATACTTCCGCAAACATGAAGTTAGCTGCGAGAAGCAGTAGCATTCCCTTGAAAATCACCCGAAAAACATACCCCTTACTCAACCGCTACCCCCATAAGAACATTTTTTGCAAGGTGCGCCATGCCTCTGAGACGCTCGGCAAGCTGAACCATACCCAGCCTAAGGCAACATAATTGAAGGTAAGGAATATCCCAACCCCTTTGCCAACTTTTTGCCAAAAAGGTGAAGCATTGTGCCATAAACTTAATGGGCGGATTACAGCAGCCCAGCGGTTGTGAATAAATAACCCAAATGCATGCCATATTCCCCACATTAAATAATTGCCGCTGACACCATGCCACAACCCAATCAGCAGCATGGTTGCACTCTGACAGATGAGAATTGCCAGCCACTCTGGTATAAATGGATGTTTGCGCAAGCTGCGCGCTAGGGGATTAAACACATACGCCCTAAACCACTGCGTTAAGCTAATATGCCAGCAATTCCAAAAAGTACTTATATTGCTCTGCAGGTAGGGTCGGCGAAAGTTCTCCGGTAAATGAATGCCTAAGAATTCACCCATAGCTATAGCAATATCTGTATAGCCTGAAAAATCAAAATACAGCTGAAAGGCATAACAGTAGGTCAGCACCCACAGCCAGCCGCTTAAACCTACCTGCTGGGCATTTTGCTGGTTTAGGGCAACCAAGCCTAAACTATCTGCTAGAACAAACTTCTTTACCAAGCCCCACAACAGCCGCTGCCCGGCTATATAAAAGCGCTGAACATCCAAAGGTTGAAGCTGCTGCCAATCCTTATCAAATCTATCAAGGCGATCAATCGGGCCGGCTGAGATGGCAGGGAAAAAAAGCATGTATGTAAAGTACTCCTGTAGCGAAAGCGTAGCTAAGTTGCCTTTTGCTCTCTCGCGCAAGGTATGAATAAGTCGAAAACTTAAGTATGAAAAGCCCAACCAGCGCAGGTCTGTTGGGCTAGCTAAAGCAGGGTCTTGCTGATTAAAATAACGAAGCCAAGCACTTATCAAGGCAGATACTTCATCTGTCTTCAACATAAAAAACAACCCTACTAGCCCAAGGATAAATAAAAAGCTCAGCCATACAGCTAAGCGCGCAGACAAACCCAGCAGCCACATGATGATCACAATCAAGCATAAGATACCTATTGCCAAGCCTACATGTTCAAGTGGAGGGAACTGCATGGAGCTTCCCGGCAGACTGTAACCCCAAGCTTGCATGGCGGCTGCTCCGATCACCAGCAATAAGATGAAAAACAAGGTTAAGCTATCTTCTTTTTTTACTCGGCGCCAAGGCCTTTCTGAAGGAAGTGTGGCTGCCCAGCCTAATATCGCTAAAGCTATTGAAGCCGTCGGCAGCCAAAAGCTCATATATCGAATAGGGGTTGCTGGCTGAAGGATATATAGTGCAGCCAGCGAGAATAACAACATCCCCCCTCGTTTAACCTTGCGATAAGGCACTAATCCTAATAGCAGCGCTCCAACGGAAAAGAAGAGGATTTGTGCCAGCGGCATCTAAAAACCTTGGTAAATCCACTGCGGTGATTGTTCAGCAGTGAGTATGATCAGCAAGAGCACCAAAAGACAAAATAATAACGCCGCACCATTTTCTCGAGTAAACAAGCGAAAACCCATAGAAACTTCTCGACTTACGGCTTTTTAATAACCTGCCCCGCCCGCAATATGTACGGATAGGGGATATTGTTCAAGGTGCTGAGCGTCTCTACACTTACACCCCAACGCCGCGCTAAGTTGATTAACGAATCGCCCGGTTGAACAACATAGGTATTGGATTGAGCGGCTGTTGGTGAGACAGTCGGTTGAACAATGGAAGTTGGACTGGAAGCCGGCGGTTGAACACTGAATTTTGCCACCCAACTCCAAGTTCCTGTGTTGGTAGCATTTGCCGTCATCACTTGCCAAGTATAATCGCCTTGAGCAAGCTGCATCGGTAAGCTTACGGAACAACGAGCTCCGGAGCAGATTTGATCTGCATTGTATTTCATTTGGAATACACTCTCTGTACTGCCAGCCGGGCCGCTGACTTTCAGCTGATAAGATGTTGCTTTCGGTACAAAATACCATTCAAATTTTGGCGTAGAATGATTTACAGCACCCTGCGGAGCAATTAAATTGGCCGCCGGCAGCGGAGGTTCACTAATCACAAAAGCAATGGCGGTGCTCCACGCGCCGGCTCCGCTGCTGCTTGAAGCACGTACTTGCCACTCATATGCCCCTGGCGGAAGCTCCATAGTGAGACGAGTAGAACAGACAGCATCAGAGCATACATCTGCTGCTGCATATCGCCCATTGAGTACGACGCGTCGATTTGCATCACTCACTTTTATTTCATACTCAAGAGCACGCGCGACAGCAGACCACTTAAACACAGGCAGCACTTCACTAATATTCCCGCTTGGCGCAAAAAGCTGTTTTACTTGCGGCGCAAGCTCACGCAAGGTGAATCTTAAACCCTCACTCCAAGCACTGCTGCCACTCAGGTTAGAAGACTGCACCTGCCAGATATAATTGCCCACATCCAAACGCGTTGAGAGCTTAGCTGAACAAACCGCTCCGCTGCAAAAATCCTTATGGCGGTACCACTTGCTGAAGCTTATTCCGCCTTGCTCATTGACCACTTTCAATTGATACTCTTCCGCTCCCTGTACAGCTGACCAGCGGAAAATTGGCTGATCCTCAATTATCTGCTCCATCGGGAAAATACCGCTAGGAACCGCTGGGGCACTAGGCTGCACAGAAAAGCGGCCTGCTTCGCTCCATACTGCATTGCTTCCCGGTGCAGCAGCCTGAACTTGCCAAGTATAGGTGCCGCTTTCCAGCGTTAGGTTAGGTTTTACACTGCAGGTGGATTCTTGGCACACATCCTGAGCTTTATACCACGTCCGCAAGATATCTCCTCCACCTCCACTAATCACTAAGCGATATTCGCTTGTTCCTCTGGAAGACTTCCATTGGAACAGCGGCTGCGTTTCTTTAATGTCGCCCAGCGGAGCAATCAACTGAGGCGCAGTTGGAGGAGGAGTTTTAACCGTGAATTGCATTTCTTTGCTCCAATCACTGCTTTGATTGCCTGCACTAGCCTGCACCTGCCAAAGGTAGGTTTCTTCTGCAAGGACTACCTCTGGTCGCACTGAACATTGGTCAGCTTTACAGAGATCTGCTGCAGCATACCACGTTGTTAGTACCTTTTCACCAGAAGCTTTGCTTAACTTAAATTTATACTCGCTTGCCCCATTGACAGCTTTCCATACAAATGCCGGCTGATTCTCTACTATTTCTCCTTGCGGAGCAAGCGGCTGAGGAGAGCTAAGTGCTGCTGAAATCACCTTAAAAGCAAGCGGAGCACTCCATTCACCATTCGATGAATCGCTCGCAGGTTGAATTCGCCAAGTATAAGAGCCGCCTGCCAAGGTTTGGGTAGTTTTAACCATACATGTCTCTGCATTGCAGATAGCAGCAGCTTCATACCATGCAGAAATAATATCCTGCTTTGATTCATTTTGGACATTCAGTTGATAGCGGCTCGCCCCTTGAGCAGCTTTCCACGTGTAGGTCGGTGAAGGATCTTGAATTTCTCCCACCGGTGAGATAAGCTCCACTGCAGGAGACTGATTTTGCTCAATATTAAAACTCAACTCATCACTCCATAAGCTAGTGGAACTGTCATCAGCTGCTTGCACCTGCCAACGGTATGAGCCTTGCTGTAGCGTTGAACTTATTTTTACTTTACATTGGGCTGTATTGCAAATATCGCTTGCATTGTACCAAGCAGAGACTGCCTCTTTACCGCTATCATCTAGCACTTTTAGCTGATATTTCTTTGCAGCCGCGACAGCCTCCCATTCAAAGAGAGGAGGATTTTCACTAGCTTTACCCTGCGGTGAAATTGGCTTGGGGGCAGGCAGAAGAGCTTCCTGAACAGTAAAGCCAACCGCATCACTCCACGGTTTTACCTCTTGTGCTGTAGCAGCTTGGATCTGCCATTCATAAGCTCCACTTTCCAATGTCTTAGAAGGTTTTACCGTGCATGTTGTCCCTTTGCATATATCTGCCGCACTGTACCAAGCGGCGAGTACCTGTTCACCCGACTTTGCAGCAACTTTAAGTTGAATCTTCTCAGCATCAGGAATAATTTTCCATTGATAGGTTGGCTGTTTTTCAGAAATGTTTCCTTGCGGGGCAATCAGCTCATAACCGCCGGATTCGCCCTTGCTAGCTAACACAGCTTTGTAAGCATCCACCCGACCGTATCCATAATCATAATCAGGACCGCTTTTACCCAAGTCCACTGCTGTCTCACTTAATATCTCCACCACTTGATCAAAAGACAAATTCGGGTTAGCCTCTAGCATCAGGGCGATTAAGCCGCTCACTGCAGGAGCAGCCATAGAAGTGCCGCTGAACTTCGCATAACCTTTAGGCGGAATGCTGGAGAGAATCTTGTCGCCGGGGGCTGAGAAATCCGGCTTGAGCAAATCTTTAAAAGCCGGCCCTCTGCTACTCCATTCAGTTACTTGGTCATCCTGATTGGTGGCACCTACTGCAATAGCTTCCGGAAAACAACCTGGCGAACCCACTGTAGCTTCTTTAGGACCTCGGTTTCCGGCTGAAAACACTGGAATAATGCCGGCTGCACGCCAACTTTGAACAGCTTGGCGAAAAAATACATCCCTTGAATCACAGGTCCCTCCCCAGGAGTTGCTGACAATATCCGGGGCAAGCCGTGCAACCCCTTCCGGAGCCATGATCCATTCCATTGCCATCAACAATGTACGTCCAAAACCATATCCCTGAGCATCAATGGCTTTAGCAGCAATCCATTCTGCGCCGGGTGCAATGCCAATTTTTTGCATCTCTCCGCCATCGCCCATGATTATTCCCATTACATGAGTCCCATGCCCATGATCATCATAAGGGATAGGCTTCATATCCACAAAATCATGAAAACTATATACCTGATATGTTCGATTGCCGCGATACTTATCTTTCAACGCCGGATGATCGCGGTCAACCCCGGTATCAATGCTGCCAACCACAATACCCTTGCCGGTGATGCCCAATTCATTCCAAACTTTGTCTGCGCGTATTTTAGCTACACCCCAAGCAACCCCGCTCACATCTACATCATTGTCGCTCACTTGTATGGCTTTCATTTCCTCAGGCGGTATTTGAATCACAACATCTGGATAAATATGCTCCACTTGAGGTAACTCAGCCAGTTTAACGAGCATGTCTTGATTAATAGTTGCAGCAATAGCATTGATAATAAAAAAGGATACAACATCCTTCGACACCTCTTGAGCCTGAACACCTTGATTGAGCAAAGCCAATACCGGCGCCTGACTGCGCGCAGCAGTTTCCTTTAGAGCTTGAACAACTTCTTCCCGATGAAGCTTAACCTCATTCAAACTTTTGCTATCTCTTCTATCCACAATTGATTCCAGGTCAGCCTTATCCTTCAGCTGAATAATCACCGAAACCAACTTTTGTGGAGTTTCTGAAAAACTTTGGATAACAGCAGGTTCAATTTTATCCTTTACCGCGTCGGGCACTACTATAGGCAATGGAGTTGGCTCTACCGCGGCAGAATGTTGAACGTACTGCGCCATTCCCTTTTGCATCGGGATGAGCATCACCATTAAGGCGCACAACATCATTGCACTAATGAAAAGTTGTTTGAATGAGGGATGAATCTTCATCTTGGCTCCTATCATGTAGTCTTTTCAAATGTCAAAATCTAGGCTGCATGTAAACATGCAATTACTTCTCCTTGCTGATAAACGCGCTTGCAGTATGTCGTATGAAATAGCATGCATCTTGAACATAAGGCTTTAGTGTCCACCTATTACCGATAAGGCAATAATACTGATATGAGGATGGTAATTAATATCAAGACACCCACAAACATTTGCAAATCGGTTTGTTTTGTACGCATCATATTTCACTCCTAACATAAAAATACCCTGCAGCGAGATCACCCTGCAAAGCGCAAGGCTGAAGTAACCTTTTTGTTGCAACATTTATGCCAAGAGCAATCTAATGAAAAAACAAAGAAAAAGAGGAGGATTACTCCTCCTCTTGCCAAAAATCAGGGTCATAAGCCGGCAGCTCACAGCGCAGCGGGCGATCTTGCCGTTCGCCTAAGGCATAGCCAGCTTGAATGAGGCTTTGAATCTCGCTTGATCCTTCATAAATAATTGCCCCCTTAGCATTGCGCATATACCGCTCGACCGGATACTCATCACTATAGCCATAAGCGCCATGAATTTGCACGGCTTCAACAGCTGCCTCAAAAGAGGCTTCAGTAGCAAACCACTTAGCCACCGACGTCTGACGCGTATTGCGAATACCCTCATTCTTGCACCAACCGGCTTGCAGATAAAGCAAGCGCGCCGCCTCATAATCCCGCGCCATACGCGCAATTTTTGCTTGAATAAGTTGATGCTCAGCAAGAGGTTTGTCAAAAGCAGTTCTTTCTTTTGCATAAGCTACACTAGCTTCTAAAGAAGCTCTAATTAAGCCAGTTGCGCCAGCCGCAACTGTATAACGTCCGTTATCAAAAGCCGCCATGGTGATCTTAAAACCTTCCCCCTCCTCGCCAATGCGGTTTTCCAGCGGCACGCGCACATCCTGAAATGCGAGCCAGCCGGTCGAACCAGCACGCACGCCCAGTTTTCCATGAATATCACCTCGCGTTACCCCTTCACTATGCAAATCAACGAGAAAAGTGGTTAATCCCTGGCTTTTCTTTCCTTCGGTAGAAGTGCGCACGGTTACGATGCCATAATCAGCTTTTGTTGCCAACGAAATCCACATCTTTTCCCCATTAAGCACATAATAATCGCCTTCACGGCGGGCAGTAGCTTGAATATTCGCGAAATCAGAACCCGCGCCAGGCTCGGTAAAAGCGCCCAACCCTACTTTCTCACCTTTTGCCAACGGCACAAGGAATCGCTGCTTCTGCTCTTCAGTTCCCCATTGCAGTAGTACTAAACAGCACAGCCCAATATGAACTGAAAGAACCACACGCAGGGTGGTGTCAACCGCTTCCAATTCTTCGCATGCAAGCCCGAGCGCGATATAATCCATTCCTTGTCCACCATAGCGCACGGGAAGGCATAAGCCTAAAATACCCAATTCTCCCATCCGTTTTAGGGTAAAAGGCGCCATCTCTTGTTTTTGATCGCACTCCTTGATCAGAGGGGCAATTTCTTTTTGCGCAAAGTCGCGCACCATTTTTTGCACCATAAGGTGTTCTTCACTAAGTTTAAAGTCCATAATATCTCCTTATTTCAAAAATATTATTGAAAACAGCACATTATTTAGATGAGCAAGCTAGCAGAGAAACATCATCCACATACATTGCCATTGGGCTGCCCCAACTTCCTGCCCACCCATTATTATATGTGCCAAAATACAACCAAATTTTCCGCCCGGCATAGGAAGTAAGATCATATTCATAGTGCGTCCACGTGCGGCTGTTGGAGCGCAACGAAAGCAAAGTTTGCCGTAGCGGACTAAAACCCATACTCCAATAGGGGTAATCCAACAACAGCGCTAACTGCAGATCTCCTCCATGATAATCCTCAATAGGTCCAGTATTTACAGGATAAACCCAAAAACTTAATGTTGCTTTACCTACATCTGATGGAATAACAACCGGCTGCCAAATAGACGAATAACTTAAGACATTATTCAAGGGGCTTAATATTCCTGTACGGACAGATTGCTTACCGCTGTGAGCAATACCTTGAGCATATTCAGCCGGGGCAGCGGTTTGCGGAAAAACCCATCCTTCTTGACTTTCAAATCCCCCATTGACCACAAGCTCCCTGCATTGAGCAGACGCTGTGCTCGTTGGCATAGGTTCTGTAGAAACCGGTGTGCTCTGTGGCTGAGAAACAAGTTCACCCGAAGGCAATGTTGGGGTTAGCGTTGGAAGAACAACTACTGTCGATTCTCCATCATATTCAACTGCGCCAATATCACAGACCGCTATACCATCGCCATTGCCATCATAAGGTCTGGTATGGTTGCGCTGATCGCGCAGCAATGGTGTTTGATCCCGATACGTGCAGCCGCGCGGACTGCCACCGTCAATTGCCGCGCTATTTTGCAAAGGGGCATGGGTAAATGATGTTCCTCCATTGTTCTGCAAAGGGCCTAACAAAGGTGGGGTATTGATCAAGTCCGTCTCAGTGGGAATAAAATGACAGCCATCCAGTTTGTCAATCAAATTATAACCCATAGAAAGCAGGGTACCATAACAGTTTGGGCTTTCCCTTGAACTGATATTTTCAGCTAAAATGGTGTGAGCAAGAATAACACTGCCTTTATCACCTTTGAAGAAGATCCCGCCGGCGGATCCAGATCGCCAATCACCACCGCTGCCTGAGGATTGATTGGCAACAATGGTCGAGTTTATAATGATCAAATTGCCGTTGTTTATCCAAATCGCAGCTCCCTCGCTGCCAATGTTGGACGAAATCGTACTATTGGTAATGGTTGCACTGCCGCTGAGCCGCAAACCGCCCGGACCTGCACTGCCTTTATTGCCGCTGATTGTGGAATTGACTACATTGATCCATGTATCTGAGGCAATCCCCCCCCAAGCACCTTTATTTTCACTGATGGTACTTTCCGAGATCAGCAGAGACGAAGAAGTGGCTCGAATGCCCCCTATGCCAACGCTGTTGTTGTTTTTCACAATAGAATTTTTAAGGATTAATGCTCCTTTGTCTATGCCAATACCTTCACCAAAATTATCAGAAACAATAATGTCTTCTAATGTAACCTTATAAGTACGGATCCGAATGCCGGCCGGAGCATTCTCCCCATTGTCGCTGCCATTGCGGATAGCGAGGTGAGCTATGGTAACAGACGTTCCGGGATGGGCATTCTCGCCAATATCCAATACGCGGTCAAGCCCTCCCCCATCAATAATCGTCGCGGCAGAACCGCTGCCAAGCAATGTCACCGGCCTAGTTATATCCAAATCTCCAGTAACCGATTTATCTTCAGCGCGGCCGGGTATGCTCAGGCGATAGGTGCCGCTTGATAAATGAATAACTTCTGTATCATAAGACGCATTCGCCTCTTGAATTGCAGCGCGTAACGTGCATACCCCTCTCAGAGTTACACACACTCCATCACCGATGTTCCCATCTACATCATCATCGAAACTATTCACCGTGAAGACAACTAAAGATTGTTCAATTGTTGGAGAAGGGGTTATCGAAGGAGAAGCCCATTCGCGCTGCGCCCAATTATAATGATCGCTTGGGGAATCGGCATAACTGTCTTGAGGAGGAAGCCCTAAAATTATACATAACAAAAGGCAAGCAACCCCACACAGCCATCCACTAAAGCGAGGGGCACCTTGACGCAGCTGCGTTTGAAAACCTTGAACCATTTACCTCCTCTCTGCGCACCTGCATTGCGCGAATCTTCAATAATTTAGGGGCATATAATTATACATAATAAGGAGATAAATAAGCACACGGCTTCCTTAAATTTCCTTGCTTCATGAACCCTTATAGACTACGGTCTTATCGTCATCCGTACTTGCCTGTGTAACGTCATCCGCCGCTGACATATCAAGGGTTTTATCTTCCGCGGATGAGGCAGAGGTCATCAGCTTTTCAAAGCGCATGCGGCAGCGATTGCCTAAACGGATTTCAGAACCGTGCATGAGCGGTTGAGGTACAGTGCCAATTCTCTGCTCATTGATGTATGTACCGTAAGTAGGACGTTTACCTTCGGCTGATATCGCTTCAGCGATGAAAACTTCGTTTTCCATATATTCTAAAACAAGGTGCTGTCGTGATACCCCTTTATCCTGTGGGAGCACAATATCGTTATCCGGGCTGCGGCCAATGGTCGTCCGGCCTGCCCCAATCATCAACACCTTGCCAATCATTGCAGCATCATCACTGGCAAGCACTGTAAGCGTTGCAACTGGTTGAGCAGCTGCCATACCTGCTGGAGAGGCAAGTAAACCATCAAAAGTAGCATCTAAGCTAGCTGCAGGAGGTGCCGAAGGTGGAGCAGAGGGGGCAGCTGGTTTAGCCGGCTTCTTGCTGCCACTGCGCCTGATCATCACCACGAGCAGGAAAATGACGATCACTCCAATGACAATCACGACCCCAAGAGCTACCAGCCACAAAGATATTCCTCCTGAAAGGAGATTTGGCTCTTCTTTAGGGAGTGGGGTGGGCAATGCAACGACCTCAGTCGGTTGAAGCTGTTCAACTCGAGAAACTGCAGTCTCCACTTGAGGTACTGTGGGTGAAGCCTCTATCTCAGCACTTTGCTCTCCGCCAGATAACAGCTCAGAATACACGATAGGGCGAGTATCTTCATCATGTACACCTTTATATTCCACTTCCAGTACCAGCGTATATTCCCCAGGTTTCTGTTGTGAGGTGTAGCGAATAATATATTCATTCTGGAACTGATAGGAGATATCATTCAACTGAGAAGCAATATCACCGGAGTTTTTGGCGAACTTATAGCGGCCGCCAGTACGTTCAGCAATACGTTTTAATACCTTCTCGTCTGTGGCGTCAGTGATAGCAAGGGTGTAAATCGGCACGCGCGTATTCCAGCTTGTTGCCAGATCAATAACATCGTCATCCGTATTTGCACTGCACACCTTCGTACTGTTATATAACTTATCTTCTGCATCAGTCAATACTACAATTGCTCTGCGACCAGGCGGCTGCTTGGCGATCATTTTTACAGCTTCATACACAGCATCATAGAGACAGTTGTCCCCTTCAGAAGTGTTCTTCACCTTTTTCAATTTATCCAATGCCTTATCTTGGTCAGTGGTGAGATCAACAACAGTCTCTATTTCACTATCATAGCTCAAAATACCAATGGAATCATCGCGTTCCAAATCTTTTATAAAGTCTGATATCGCATCTTTTTCATTAGTCAGCCGCTGTGAAGGAACGCTTTTATCCATAACTACAATTACATTGAGTACCTCATTTTTAACCTTATCTAATGACTCAATGTCTATTTCGTTGCCATTTTCAATTAAAGTAAAGTCATCCTTTTCAAGTCCTTTCTGAAGCTTGCCATCCTCATCGAGAACTGAAAAAAATACTTCTACATTATAGGCATCACCACTAGAGTTGACTTTTGGGTACACATAGTGAATAATCAGATCATAAGTGGTTTTAGCAAAGGCAGAGTGCGAAAAATTTAGCACAAACAAGACCGCCGCTGCAATACAGGCAACCCAAAAACAGAAAACATAACATTTATTCCATTTTCCCATCTTACCCTCCTATGTGTTCTCACCCTCCAGTTTGCATGACTACCTTGATTATATGACTTCTTAACAATGAAGTCAATTGTAAGAATTCATAAAGTCTATTGAATTTACGTCATAAATCATATACAATGTGATAGAATCAAAAATCATCAATCAAAAAATCACCCCATGAATTTTCCCATTGCAGCAACAACCGATAGCAGTGGAGTTATATCAAATGGAATCCGTACAAAAATACCTGCTCGAAATTTCTCAAAACCAGCTACATGAACGTACCCTCATCTTAGATCCTGGCAAATATATCATTGGAAGAGCCTCCGATAACGATATTATCCTTGACGAAAAAAACATTTCACGCCGTCATGTGCAATTGGAGATTTTTCCGCATGGCTGTTTCCTCATGGATTTAGGCTCTTACAACGGCACTCAAGTCGAAGGGAAACCGCTACAACCGCGCAAGCCATTCCCATTACCATTCGACAAACCCTTCACCGTAACAAATTATCAGTTGCTAGTAAGAGCAGTCTCTGCGGACGCTGTTCCGCCCCATGCCAAACCACTCCATGCTCAGGAGCAGCTCATCCAAGCTGATTCCTCCACAGGGGTCCCTAATCAGCCATCTCCCACCGCCTTAGTTTGGCTGCTGCACATCGAACTCCCTAACCAACCCGAACGAATTTATCTGCTGCCCGAAGGGGAATGGCGGCTCGGCAGAAGTGAAGATTGTTCCATCCAAATAGATGACAACATGATTTCTCGTCATCATGCCTCGCTTAAAATAAGCCGCAATCAGCTTTCAATATGCGATTTAGGTTCGCGCAATGGCATCATCTTCCAAGGAAAGCAACTCCCACCTCATCAAGCAACCAATCTATCTGCGGGAGACAAATTTTCCATCGCTCAAGTTGCCTTTTGGGTGGAGCAGGTAACCCCGCAGGACGCTGCAACATTAAACCTATTGTACCCCAAAGCAGCACCTAGCTCGATGCCTTCTCCAAAACCCTCCTACGCTGAAAAAGCCCAACCCATGGTTAAAAAGCCTTTAAACCTCATGGGATTGGAAAAGGTAACCATTGGACGCGCGGCAGATAATCATATTGTCATCAATCAGCCGCTTGTCAGCCGCTATCATGCCATTCTCGAAAGGATGGGCACGCGTTTTCGTATTATTGACTTGAAATCTCATAATGGCACGTTCGTTAATGGTAAACGCGTTCAGGGTATTGCTTGGCTGAAAGAAGGCGATCAGATCAAGATCGGTCTAGAACAATTCATTCTCACCGGCAGTGAACTGAATCAATCTACCCCTGAAGGCTATACCATTGAAGTCAAACATTTGAATAAGTGGGTTACAAAAGACTTAAACCTCCTTAAGGATATCTCCCTAAATATTGGCCAGAATGAATTTGTAGCTCTTGTAGGCATGAGCGGTGCCGGAAAAACCACTCTGCAAGATGCCATTAACGGATTTCGCCCAGCAACAGATGGTGAAGTGCTGGTCAATGGTATTAACTTATACGAAAACTACGACATGTTCCGCAATGATATTGGTTATGTTCCTCAACGGGACATCGTTCATATGGAGCTTACCCCCAGCATGGCATTGGATTATGCTGCTCAGCTGCGCATGCCTCAGGACACCACTAAAGAGGAACGGCAGCAAGCCATTGATGAGACTCTCGAAAACTTAGGGCTCAGTTTTCGGAAGGATATTCTCAACTCGCGTCTTTCCGGCGGACAATTGAAACGCGTCTCCATCGGCGTGGAACTGTTAACCAAACCCAAACTCTTTTTCCTCGATGAGCCAACCAGCGGTTTAGACCCCGGCACAGAATATGAAATGATGAAGCTCCTGCGACGCTTAGCCGATCAAGGACGTACAATCATGCTCATCACCCATGCTACCAAAAACGTCATGCTGTGCGATAAAGTCATCATTTTGGCGCGCGGTGGGTATATGGCATTTTTCGGCGCGCCCGAACATGCCTTGGTCTATTTTGATAAGTACCGCACCCCGCGTGAGCGCATGGAAAAGGAAATGGAGTTTGATGACATTTATCGCATTCTTGACGACGACAGCAAAGGCACCCCCGAAGAGTGGGACAAGCGCTTTCGTCAAGAAATGACCCAACCTAAACAAATGGCCGCGCGGGCTGCTGCAGCCCCTAAGCCTCTCCCTGCAGCAGTTCAACGCCCTCCACAAAAAAGGGCTTCGACATTAAAGCAATTCATTATCCTTTCCTCGCGCAACACCCGAATTCTCTTTCAAGATAGAGTCTCCCTTGGGTTGATGCTTGGACTAGCGCCCCTGCTAGGGTTCATGAACTTCATTTGGGGCAGAAATTTGTTTGACCCCGTGCATGGTGACAGTCCCAAAACCATGGCAATGTGGTTCATGACAGCTGTAATCGGCATCCTCGTTGGTTCACTTAGCAGTGTACGCGAAATTGTAAAGGAAGCAGATATTTTCAAGCGTGAAAGGGCAGTTGGCTTGCAGATCTTTCCCTATGCCCTTTCAAAATTGTGGATCGGAATAGCTTTAGCAGTGTATTCCGGCGTTATTATTTTGCTGTTTGTCATTCTTTTGGTCAACCCTGTCATACCAAATATAGGCACCTTCTTTTCTATGATGTTCACCTTGGTGCTTACTATTACCGTAAGCTACCTTTTAGGTTTGCTTATTTCTGCTGCTGTACCCAATCAAAATGCCTCGCTCATAGTTCTCATCGCTGTCATCGTCCCGCAACTGCTTTTTGCAGGTGTTCTCTTGCCACTAGAAAAGATCCCTTTCAAACTAGGCGAACCTCTCAGCTATCTTACCATAAGCCGCTGGTCTTTTGAAGCCTTTGTCCGGGCTAGCAGCGTCTTTGAACCACTCATGAAAGATCCCTGCTGGACAACGCTCACCAAAGATCAGCGCTTGGCTCTCACTGACAAGCAAAAAGAACAGTGCATGTGTTTAGGCGCAAGCCTGTTTAATGAGGAAAACTGCGGTAAGATACCGGGTATAAAATCACCCGATTTTTATGATGAAGCCTCCCAACGCGCGCTTGGCGAACCAGAACCCTACAAGCCAATCAAACCTACCGCAATCCCTTCACCGACCTCTTTGCCAACGCCAACACCCTACCCTACACCAACCGAAATACCCAGAGTCAGTGAGGAAGGTAAACCAGTGCCGGATTACTTTGACCTCGTGCGCGACCAGAATCAAGAATATTCCGACGATCGCTCGGATCAATTTGAAGAATTTCGCTTGGCGATGAAAGAACAAGCCTCAGATTTTGCTGACGAAAGCCGCAAACAATTTGAGGATTATGGCGACGAGATGGAAGTTTATGGCAACCGTAAAGCCGAATGGGAAAAAGAACGCGAATCAGCCATCGCCTCTGCCGAATCTACGCTGAACATTATTTATGATGATTACGGACGCGCTTTTAGAGGTGAAGTTACATCCCGCTGGTTTATTCTTATCACTCAAGGACTTATCATGTTCGGCTTAATTCTCTTCTTCCAAAAACGCAAAGATGTTGTCTGAGGCAAATTGCTTATGGATCTCATAGTCGGTTATGGAACGGATGTCGGCCTTCAACGACAAGGCAAGCCCAACCAAGATAAGGTGGAAGTATTCCTCCCCAACACAGCAACCGCTAAACCGCCTTTATTCATTGTTGCTGATGGCATGGGAGGGCATCGCGGCGGAGAACAAGCAAGCTCTATAATAACCAACAGCCTGCTAACTTTTTATCAACAGACTGAATTGCGAGACAGTTTTGAAGCTCTTTTACGCGAAGGCATACAATATGCTCATCAGCAACTTGTTTACGCTTCTCAGCAGGATTCCGAGCTTGCCAATATGGGTAGCACCGTTGCTGCAGTTATCCTAGATGGCTATCAGCTGTTTCTTGCTAATGTCGGCGATACGCGGGTGTACCTCCTTGATGAAGAAAATATTCAACAACTCAGCTGGGATCACAGCTTCGTTGGCGATTTGGTACGCAAGAACCTGATCACTCCCCAAGAAGCTCTTAATCACCCCAAACGTAATGTGCTGACAATGTCGCTCAACGCCCAGCGCAAAGAGCTGGATATTTACTCCCACCACCACACTCTAAAACCAGACGATGTAGTTCTCATCTGCAGCGATGGCTTATGGGGTCCTGTAACTGAAGCTCAAATCCACGCTGTGGCATGGGAGCTACCACCCCAACAAGCTGTGCTTAAACTCATCGAGTTGGCTAATCGCAACCAAGGGCCGGACAATATTTCTGTAATCATTGCCCGCTATCAGCTCGCTGCTCAACCGCTAAAGCATCTTTCAGATACTAACCCCACATTAGAAGATACGCAGCCTTAACCTTCTACGCGGTTTGTTCAGCGCGGCAATTCCCAAACAGTAAACTCCTTATAACGCGTGAACTCACCTGATATCTCTGAATTGTGTAAGAAGCCATTGCCGACCGCAATATCACCCGGCGTCTGACGATTATACAAATCTAGCGCACCAATTAAAGAATTATTGACAATAAACCACCCTTTCTCGCGTAGGGCAAAAAGATAGAGTGTGTTTTCAGCTGGATAGCCCATCTTGACTGTACCCGGCAATGGACCCTGAGCCAACCACGATGTTGCCTTCAAGTGTGGTTGACGGCTACCAAAATACCAAAAACTTCCTTTAGGACCCGATGTAATTAACACTTGGTATTGATCATCCAATCCTGCCGAACGAAAAGCAATACCAGCATCCCAATTGCCGCGCGTGGCTGGATAAGGGTTCTCAACCACCACACTTGTGATGAAATTCTTTGCCTGGACACCGGCAAAGCGCTCCTTTACTTTCTCTTCATCATCGTGAGCAAACTCACCCTCCATGGGTCCAACTCCTGGCTGGCCAATTTCCCAAGCTGATAAGCCTTCATAGCGAGTTGTATAACCTTCCTTTTGACTGCCCGGATGGTAGCCAACGACCAAACCCAAATCGCCAGGCTCTTGCCATCTGCTCACTTCAAAGGTTGCTCCAAAATTATCATTCACAAAGAGAAAGCCGCGCTCGTTCAGTACAATCAACTGCAATTTGTTGGGTTTATCCTTGGTATTGTCTAAATTAATCATTTTCCGTTTTTGTTTTTCATGACTATCAATCACTTTAGTTTCGGATGGCAATTGTTCAATCAGCTGCCAGCTGGCATCGGCGCGTACAATCAGCCAATAACGATGATCTCCATTATCACGGAAATAAAAGCCTATATCCCAAGTACCTAGGGGAGCAGCATATGGATTATAAAACGTAGCTTCAATTGAAAAGTCTTTGACTGTAGTTGATAGCGGCACAGTTAAAGGAACACCCTTATTTTGGTGGGCTAAGCTGCCGTCTGGTTCAATTTCTATTTTCTTGGGTGGAATCAATTCCTGCTGAGATGGAGCTTGTGTAGGTGTTGCTGTTTGCTGCTGAACAAGCTGTTCTGCTGATTGAGTAGCCGCCAGCATGACTTGCTGCTGTTCCTCAATTTGAGGCAAAGCAACCACGTCAAGCGAGTGAATCACTACTGTTCTGCCTGCCAAGCCGCTATCCTTATGAAAACCTAGCACTGCAGCTAATGCACCTGCCCGCTGATGCGAAGATAGATCAAGCACTTTCACCAACTGCCCATTTATGTAAAAGAAACCTTTATCTTTTAAGGCAAAAATGAGCACCTCGTTGCTTTCTCCCTCTCTGATATTTATTAAGCCGCCTGCTTTTCCTTGAATAAGTACTGTTGGCTGCACAATTTTGGGTTTCTTTTGAGCTAGCTCCCAAACAGTTGAAGAAGCAATTGTCAAACGAAATTCCTCTTCTTCACTCACACTACGTAATGCTAGCCCAACTTCCCAAGGAGCAACGTATGCAGGGTAAGGTACCGAAAAGGCAAATCGGACTATGAAATTATCCCACTTTCCATCCTGCTGCAATCGCACCATTTCTCCACCAACAGCTGGATAGGTGAGCGTTTCCTCCTCTATTTGGAGAGGAGATGGAAGTGACCATACAGTGAACCCTTCAAATCGAGTAGCTTGCCCTGGTTGTTGGCTGTTTTCAGAAGTTCCGCTTTCAAGAATAACATCCCCGGCATCTTCAATCAACGAAAGGTTCAACGCAACAATATTACGATCGTTAACCACCAAATACCCTTGCTTTTGATAGACTAACAGCTTAAGTTGATTGGTTCTACCACTGGTATCATCTAAGATGTTAGGCGGCAATTTCCCACTTGCGACCACATAATCATCATCTGGTGACTTTTCGCGTAATTCCCAGCGCGAATCAGCACGCACAATTAAACGATAGCCTTCATCGGGTGACTTGCTGCGGAAGAAAAAGCCTATATCCCATATACCTTGCTTTATTGGATAAGGGTTGTAAAATGTCGCCTGAGCAATAAAATCGCGCACTTTTACCCCAGCAGACTGCTGCAAAGGAGCACAGCGCATATTCGGCAGACAACCATCGCTGGAGGTTTGATGCACCAAACGCCCATTGGCAGGTCCAAAAAGCAAATACGACGCCTTAGAGTCTTCTTCAGGTTGTTCTATTGTTTCCTTTACGCTAGTTTTTTCTGCAATGAGGGTCATTGCTTCAACTCTCGCAGGCGAGTGAGTTGCAGTATCTGACGGGCGAATTGTGGCAGTCTCAGGTAGAGCGACAGATGTGATTTCTTGGGTAGCAGGCACAACAGTCAATTGCTGTGGCTCCGGTTGCGGGCGTAATATCCAAATAATAGCTCCACCGATCAGGAGGATTACAAAAACTACGCCTAATGCCAATGCTCCAAGCGGCAGCCAAGGTCGGGCTTTCTGACTGTCTGCAGCTTCTGTTGGCTGAGTAAGATTGATGGACGGATAGGAAGGCGGGGTTTTGCGCTCAGCACCCATGACGGGCCTTCCCCCTAGAGATGGCAACTGTTCTGGAGTTGATGGTTTTTCTTCCCATTGGGATAAGTACGAATCGATGGTTGGTTCATATTCTTGTACTTTGCTTTTCACAGCTTGTACATCGCTGGGTTGGGTTGGCTGCTGCAGGGCAGCTTTCAGCTCTGATCCAGCTTTATCTCCACTAGGAGCATGGAGCAATGATTCTAAAACTTGAGCAAAATCTGCCATCGTGCTGTAGCGATCCTGGGGCTTTTTAGCCAACGCTTTGATCACTACAGCTTCAACTTCCTCTGGCAAATCCGCGACATAAGCTTTCGGATGCGGCAAAGGCTCAACAACATGCTTGACCATAACCGCTACCGGGGTCTCCGCGGTGTAGGGCTTGCGTCCAGTGATCAGCTCATATAAGATGACACCCAAAGAATAAATATCCGCCCTTTGATCAAGTTCCGCTCCAACACTTTGCTCGGGAGCAATGTATTCCGGCGTGCCGACGGATACCCCTTCTCCTGTTAAGCTGATCGTTTCTTTGCTATAAACCAGTTTGGCTATTCCAAAATCTGAAAGCATTGGCTCGCCGCTTTCGGTGAGCAAAATATTGGAAGGTTTTACATCGCGATGAATAATACCTTGCCGATGAGCATAATCCAAAGCGCGGGCGATAGGCAGCAGCAATTTGGCTGCTTCGCGGTAATTCATTGGGTAACCCGTACGCTGACGAAGCGTACCCCCCATCAGGTATTCCATCACCAAATAAGGAACACCTTTATGCTCACCATAATCATACACTTTGACGATATTTGGATGCGACAATTTAGCTAACGCACGCGCTTCACGCTCAAACCGCTTCAATGAATCAGGACTAATGCTTTCTGTACTACCGCTGAAACGAATAAACTTTATCGCTACCTGCCGATCAAGGCGTTCGTCATAAGCTCGATATACAGCAGCCATGCCCCCTTCGCCAATATGAGCTTCTATTCGATAGCGACCTACGACTTCTCCGATCATTTCTTCCATAATGTTTTCTCCTCCGCCAAAACCCGACACCAATCTACCTATATTATATTACGAGTGTTCTCACTCTGATCCTTAATTTACTAATGATTTCAAAAATGATATAATTATTCCAGATAAGCCTAAATATAATTTCACTTATTCAGCATCAAACAAACGGTTATGAACCGCCTTTTTTCTAACATTACTCTAAACAACCTTCTGCTTATCAAGAGCGCGCTTGATCAGTTTAGCGAAGTCATCTGGCTTTTCGATCATCAAAATCAGCGATTTATTTACATTAACCAAGCTTTTGAAACCAAGTGGGGCGGCAACTTAAAACAGCTCCATGAAGATCCGCAATCTTTATTTTTCAATATTCATCCTGAAGATAAACCTCAAATTCAGCAAACCCTCAATCACTTTTTTACAGCCAAATTCAGCGAAAAATACCGCATAATCCTGCCCGATCGAAGCGTGCACTGGGTGTGGACAAGGAATTATTTACTTGATAAAAATGGACAGCAGCCTCTCTTTTCTTACGGAATTGCTGAAGACATCACTGATCTAATCCAAACCCAAGAAGAACTTTGGGAAAGTCGTGAACTATTTCAAAATATTTATTATCAATCCCCAATCGGCATTGAACTGTACGATAGCCAAGGCACTCTGCTGGATGTCAATCGCGCCTGCCTTGAAATCTTCGGTATTTCCAGCGTAGATCAAGTCAAGGGTTTTAAACTATTTGATGACCCCAACATATCAGCTGAAGCAAAAGCCCAGTTAAAGGCGGGCAAAAACGTCGAATACGAGTCACTCTTTGATTTCGACCTTGTTAGAGCACATAACCTGTATGAGACTGTCCGCTCGGGCAAGATTTATTTGCATGTATCCATATCGCCAATTATTTATTTTCATCAGCATCGCGGTTATTTGGTTTTGGTCCAAGACCTCACCCAGCGCATTACAATGGAACAGGCTTTGCGCAAGAATGAAGAAGAATTGCGCCAGGTTTTTGAACACTCACCCATTTCGATTGGAATAACTGACCTGCAAGGCAACTACTTAGCTGTAAACCAAGCCTTCTGTCAAACCTTAGGCTATACCAAAGAGGAAATGCTTGCTAAAAACTATCGCGACCTTTCCTTGCCAGAAGAGATACCCTACAACGAAGCTGCTCGCCAGCAACTTCTCGATGGAAATGCAGAATACGTAACCATAGAAAAACAATACATTCATAAACAAGGGCATAGCATCCATGCTCTCTTGCGCTTGGCGTTGGTACGCGATGAGACTCATCAGCCATTGTATTTCATTGGGCAGTTTATTGATATGACTGCGCGTTGGGAGTTACAACACAGGCTAGAACGTCAGACAAAAGAACAGCAGCTGCTGCTTGACAACATTGATACTCAAATCTGGTTCCTTTCCAATGAGGATACATACGGCAAAGTTAACCGCGCTCATGCTGACTTTTTTGGCAAAGCTCCCAACGAAATGGAATATAAAAAACTCACTGAGCTCTTCCCGCCTGATGTAGCAGAGATTTGCCGGCAGAGCAACCAGATTGTTTTTCAAACAAAACGCCCTTATTATTGCGAAGAATGGCTGACGAACGTGCAAGGCGAAAGACGATTGATCGCCATTAAAAAAACACCTTGGCTTGATGCAGATGGCAATGTACGCTTCGTCATCTGCGCCGGAAACGACATAACCGAGCAAAGGAAAGCGGAAGAGAATTTAAAACGTGCAAACCAAGAATTATCAGAAGCCATACAGCAAGCTAAAATTTTAACAGAAAAAGCCGAGGCAGCCAACCGCGCCAAGAGTGAATTCCTTGCCAACATGAGCCATGAAATCCGTACCCCAATGAATGCCATCATCGGCTTAAGCAGTTTGCTGATCGATTCCCCCCTTAATGATGAGCAAAAAATGTGGGCTGAAACCATCCGCAAGAGCAGTGAAACGTTGCTTTCCATTATCAATGACATCCTCGATTTCTCTCGCATCGAGTCGGGAAAGTTAACCTTAGAAAAACATCCTTTTCATCTGCACAACTGTATCGAGGAGAGTGCAGCACTATTCAACCCACTTATTGCCGAAAAAGGGCTTACTTTTGAGCTCATCATTGAGCCAAATGTTCCTCAAACTGTCAATGGAGATGTAACTCGACTGCGCCAAGTGCTCGTCAACCTGATTAACAACGCAATTAAATTTACCGAAAAAGGGATAATTATTTTACACGCCCAGCTGCAAACTGAAACAGAAAAAACCTATGAGCTGCTTTTCAGCATACGCGACAGCGGTATAGGAATTCCCCCTAACAAACTTGATCTCCTGTTTAAATCTTTCAGTCAAGTTGATACCTCAACTACCCGTCTTTTTGGCGGCAGCGGGTTAGGGTTAGCCATTTGCAAGCGGCTAGTTGAAATGATGGGCGGGCAAATTTGGGCGGAAAGCGAAGGTATTCCCGGCAAGGGCTCAACCTTTACCTTTACTGTTCAGTTAGAAAAAACTGATATTGCCCTTGAGCCTGCAGCTTCCAACCAACTCCCAAGTGAGCTTATTGAACCCGAAGAAATTTTGCCCCTGCATATTCTGTTGGTAGAAGATAATTCAACCAATCAAATTGTAGCCACACAATTACTTAAACGCCTTGGCTATCGAGCTGATTTAGCCTCCAATGGTGTTGAGGCTTTACTTGCTATTAAACGCCAATCCTATGATATTGTGTTAATGGATGTGCACATGCCTGAAATGGACGGACTCGAAGCTACCCAACACATTCGAGCTGAAATCGAACCTGCTAGGCAACCGTTTATCATTGCCATGACAGCCATGGCAATGAAAGGTGATCGCGAAAAATGTCTCGCCGCCGGCATGAATGATTACCTAGATAAGCCAGTCAAATTAATCGATCTCCAACAAATGCTGCAAAAGATCAGCCGCGCCATTAAAGCCGGCATTACCCCACAGACATACATTCCTCCTCAAGAAGACTGAGTATTAATCCTTCAGTTGTTGGCTTTAAAAACCTCTTCAATATAAAGAAGCGTGATATATCAGCGCGAAGCTGAGAATGAAGGTCAGGATCGCCGGCCGATCTCCTCAGCAACGTTACTCTCCCTATCCTAATTGACAAAACATCTTTTCCCTCTTACAATAACAACAATAAACAATTAACGAAAGGAAACATTAAGCAAATGCAAAAACGGGGCGACTATTTTAGAGAAGAACGATTACGGCTCATTATGGAACAATTGATGGAAAATAAAAAAATTCTCGTTGCCGATCTAGCAACTCAATTCAATGTTAGCCCCTCAAGTATTCGCCTCGATTTAGCAGAGCTTGAACAGCGCGGTTTGCTGCGCCGCACTTACGGCGGCGCAATGCTGCCGGAATCGTTCGATGAACAAATCATTATCACTAAATCAATATTGCCTGCTCGTCAAGAAACATTAAAAGAAGAAAAAGAAGCAATCAGCAAAGCTGCTGCAGCATTGATTGATGATGGTGATATTCTCTTGCTCGATGGTGGCAGCACGATGGGCTTTTTTGCCCAACAGTTAACAAACAAACGAAATTTAACGATTGTTACAAATGCCATTAACCTCATTCCTATCCTAACCACCTGCCCCGATTCAACCATATACATCAGCGGTGGGCTGTTTTTGCCGCGCTATGAAATTGTTGGCGGCGAAATTGCTGCAGAAGTCCTAAGTCGTTTTCATATACTCAAATGCATCATGGGAACGGATGGCATTTCGATTCAGCATGGGCTGACCTCCACAGATTATGAGGTGGCACTAGTCAAACGAAAAATGATCTCCATTAGCAAGCAATTAATTGTCCTAAGCGATCACACCAAAATTGAGCAAGTCTGTTTGCTGCCCGTTGCACCAATAGAAAAAATACATCACCTTGTTGTAGATCGCAACGCGCCGCCTACGTTTATAGAGGCAGCGCGCGCTTTGGGTGTACAAGTGATCATCGCCTAACCTTTGCAAGCGCAAGGTTTTCTACCACCAAATAAACTGTAAATTAACTTCACTGCAGTTTTTCACGCTCTTTCGCCAACTGTTCCGCCGGCAAAGGAATATAGCCAACCTCATCTAAGTATTTTTGTCCGTCTGATAAAATCCATTGCAAAAAGTCGCGCACAGCGCCGCTTGGTTTTCCCTTCGTTACTAAATATAGGGGACGTGCCGGGGGCGAAGGGTACCAACCCTCAGCCACTGCTTGGACTGCTTCTCCTTTGGTTTCAAGCACCTCATGCTCATCAGCTTTGCCGTTGCCATCCAAATCAATTGGCAGAACAGCCACGCCTGCAACCGGCTTGCCGCTGCTCGGATCAAAGGCATAATTCAAATTGTTATAGCCAATGCCTAAGGCGTCCTTTTTCACTGCATCTACCACGCCTGGATCACCGGAAACACCAATCCCTTGTAAATCTTCTTGTGCTTTTCCGCCAACAAATTTTGCCCACACTTCCGCTGCCCCACAGGCATCCGAGCGAGTATAGACATTGATGGTTTGATCGGCAGCCGGGTTGTTGAGCACATCACCCCAACGGATTGGATTCTGAGACAGATAAATCTTCGCAAACTCTTCCTTCGTTACCCCTTTAGCAAGCAATTCTTGAAGGTAAGGGTTCTGAGCAGAGATGGTTGGAAAAACCGCGTCTTTGGCAACCGCAAGGCTAAAAGCTCCTTGCTGCTCTTCTTCCGGCTTTACCTCACGCGAGACCATGCCAATATCAACCATCCCGGCTATTGCATCTGACATGCCTTTGCCAGCCCCGCCTGCAGAAACATCAATTTGCACCTGTGGATTCAACGCTTGGTATTCCTCTGCCCAACGTACCATCAGAGGATAAATCGCAAAGGCACCCGAAGCAGAAATAACTGTTTTTTCCCCTTCACTTTTTCCTTGAGCTTGTGATTCAGATGAAGCAGATTGACAACCTACAAAAACGAGAACACAGAACAGCAACGACAAAACTGCTTTTATTCGTTTGGATTGTGGTTCTTTCATCACCTTTTCTCCTTAAGTAGAAATATAGAAATGGGCTCTTAATTAACCTACTTAACCTGTAGGATTAGTAGGTAGTATATCACCAATAAAATCTCATGTCAAGACCAGATTTGAGCTTCTTTTTGCTTATCTACTTGCACTTATGATATTTCGATATACCTGAAAAGCTCCGCCCTCATCTTGATGAACCAATTCTAACCCGACATCAGCTGCTAAAGCTGGATTTTTCCACAGTGGTTGCAGCCCAACAGCATAGCCAATCGAATCGTCATCTAAGATTACATAATCCCCCCCTGCTTTAAGAAAGCGGCGAACTTCATCCATAGTAAAGGCAGAAACACAGCGCCCTTTGATGGGAAACTGACGATTAAACATCTGATAAAGAATGAGATAACAACCATTTTGAGTATTTTTGCTTGCGGCAATAAACACGCTATCGTTGTAGGATAGATGATCTCTCATCCAGATGCCGGCTGCCCGAGCTCCTAGGTTCAGATGCTTAATGTTCATCACCTGGGGCAGCGAATTCATCTGCGGCAGGGCTAAGGCACGAGAAAGAAACAGGGTGCCGCTTGGCGAAAGAGCAAAGAAATAACACAACCCTACCGCTAACACACTGCCAACAGAAAACATTGCCGCTGACTTTGGAGCAAACCAAAGGCGCAAAGCTGTAACCCAATGTCCAATGAACAAACTCAGCAGCATAATTACATACACCATATAAGGCAGCAAATAACGATACATTAAGTTTGTGGTCAGATATACAGCAGATGTGGCAAAGAACACCAAACAAGCTAAAAGGATTTTTTTATCCCTCCAACTGCCGCCGCGTTCCTGCCAAAAGCCAGGTTTTTCCCACTCCATCAATGGCAATGCGGTAGTCTTTCGCGCAGAGCGCGCGGTTTTCGGCTGCCTTTGCCGCTTTGCTTTCCGCTTTAGGAGATTGCTGACCGTAGCTGAGATCAATCCCACGACCACAACAGGCAAAAGCGGCTGCACGCCCATCGCACTAAAATAGCTCAGCCACATTAACCAATTTTTGCTGATCCGAGCTACTGAAAGCGGCAGGATGTCGAGCTTTGCTTGCCGTTCCTTAGCTGCAGATGATAATGCTTGATTGCCATTAGCAGCAGCGGATAATTCCTTCTCTGCCTCCCCTGACAAAGTATCTTGATTCTCTATCGTTTCCAAATCCAATGGCAGTTCAGAAGCATTTGTTGGCTGAGTTGCAGCCACTAGATTAGGCGTCTTAGGAGTAATCACCCAGGCGCCTGTCAACTGGTGAATAAATACCAAAAAAGAAAACATGATCATGCTAAAGATGATGGCACTTAAAAGTGTGGGGCTAACTGCTTGCCAAACTTCTTTTAGCTCTAACCGCTTTTTCTTTTGTTTGTTCAGTTCGATGAGCTTAACCACAATCAAGCTTACCACAGCCAGCAGTGCTGCCCCGTACCCCTCAGGTCTAATCAACGTGGTGCAACCAAGCAAAACACCGAGGGCAAGTGCAGAACCCCATCTGCCTTCACCCAATAGCAAGCGGGAATAAACCGAAAAGCATAAAAAGAGAAAGAAAGTATAAGCACTATCTGTAAGGTTCAGCCAAGAAAAGGTCAGCAAGTAAGGGTAAAAAGCAACCAATAAAGCAGCTACTGCCGCGCTGAGCGCAGAGCTCAGCCTGCGTACAGTGATATAGACAGCTGCGATAAGCAGCACATAAGCAACCAACGAGACGAGCATACCGCCCAATTCACTGTCCTGAACAAGAATAGTCATCAAATAAGTCAGCAGGCCGTAGCCCGGCTCTGTCAGCCAAGTCATATTCGGCAAATTACGGTAACCATAACCTTGCAGCGCATTGAAGACCACACTTGTATATTGCAAACCATCACCAGTAACGTTGGGATTGCGCTGAACAAGCGCAGCACTCATAGCTGACGCACTAGCCATCAAGACAATGACAAAGATCATTTCAAACAGTTGCTGTCTTGTTATTAATTGTGGTTTATTCAAAAAGTTTTTCATAGGTTTTTATCTGCCTTCAACCAAAGTTGGGGTATAATTATTATAAGCCCAGTACATTAACTAGACGCTTTTACAGCAAGCAAATCTTTCAAAAGCCAGTTGCATTTTGTTGGTCAACCAAATGGAACGCTTTTCGTTTGGGTACTTAAAACTCATCTTTCAAAAAAATTCACTGACAAGGCAGTTTGTCTTTAGTCTTGCCATAGTGCTGATCCTTTTTGCTTTCATAGCCAGTGGGCTTAGTTATTATTATACTGCAATTACGCTCCGTCATGAACTAGATCATGATGCTGAAGCTCATATGCGCACCCTAGCTTCCGTTATTGCCAAACCGCTCGCAGAACGAGATCTTGAAACCCTCCACACCATCAGCAATACATATCTAAGCCATCACATCGTCAAAGCTATAACTATAAAAGATCGAAATAATAACATAGCCATAAGAATCACAGCTCCCCTTAGTGATGCTGCAAAAATGGTAAAAACTTCCATTGTCAAATTCCAGGATGAACTGATAGGTGAAGTTACGGTAATTTTTTCGCTAAAAGAATATGAAGAGCAATTAAGACGCCTAGTGTTGATTTCGTTGGCTATTTTCATTTCGGCAGCTCTAGTAATCTTTGCAGCAACCACCTGGTTATTAAACCATTTTTTACAAACACCTTTAGCGAATTTGCAGCATCAGGTGCAAGCCTTAGCCAACTTTCAAGAGCCCAATTTACTGAATGAGCGCATCGTGCCAGAACTGCAGCCGCTGCAGCATGCCATTTATGCTGCGGCTGATACCATTCGCCAAAAGGAAACAGAACTGTTAGAGCAGCGCTCCTTGCTGCGTACCTTAGTTGATAACCTGCCTACGTTGGTGTACATCAAAGATACCCAAGCCCGCAAAGTGCTTGCCAATACAAAGGATGTAACCTATTGTGGGGCACAACACGAAGCTGATATCCTTGGCAAAACCGACCTTGAACTTTTCCCCGCCGAGATCGGCGCTGCTTTTTATGCCGATGATATGGCCGTTATTCATGAAGGCAAAACCATACTTAACAAAAAAGAAAAAATCCTCTTGCCCAACGGAGAATTACGCTGGTTGCTCACCTCTAAGGTGCCATTTTTTGATCAACATGGTAAAGTGATTGGTTTGATCGGTGTAGGGCGCGATATTACCGAAGTAATCACCCAGCAGGAAGAACTATCCCGCCGGGCAGAAATATTAGAACAGCTTTACCGGGCTGGTACTCAGCTAAACCGCACGTTAAGCATAGATGATGTTTACAACACGTTTTGCACATTTATCCGCTCTATGCTTAGGGTAGATGAACTCTATATTTTTCAATTCGATGCCTATGCTCAAATGCTCACCTGCGGTTACTTTTGTTTGCAAGGTGAGGCGCAAAATGCCCACCAAATGCGCGCGTTATCCATCTTGCTTAAAAGCCAAGAAGAGCTAGCAAAACTTCCAGAGCAGTCCACCTTCTCTTCGCCATTCAGTTGCTATAATGCCCTGATATCTCAACTTTTTTATGGCACACAGCCCCTACTGATCACTGATCAAAGAGAACTAGATAGTATTCTAGAGGTACTTTGCTCCTTAAAACAAAACTCACCTGAAGAAGATCAGCCCCTCCCTTCAGAGCTTAGAGATTATGGCGCCGTTATCTTGGTGCCGCTGTTGTTTGAAGGAAAAGTGCAAGGAATCATTCATGTCATTAGTTATGAACGTGAAGCTTATCAAGAAAGCCAATTGCGCTTTTTAGAAGCTTTGGCCATTTTTACCGCCAATGCCCTCACCAACGCCCGTCTCTACCAACAAGCTAAAGAAGAGCTTGCTGAACGCCGCCAAGCAGAAGCAGCTCTGGCACGTGAACGCACCTTATTGCGTACCTTGATTGAACATATTCCAGATGGAATTTACGCCATGGACGCTCAAGGTAGAAAAATCCTTTCCAACCGAGCTGATCTGCTCAACATGGGCGCTCAATTCGAGTTTGAAGTCTTAGGCAAAACCGACCTGGAATGGTTTGGTGAAGCCGGCAAGCAATATTACGAAGACGATATGTATGTAATCCGTTCAGGCGTTCCGATTATTAACAAAGAAGAACATGCAGTAAGCAAAAAAGGCCGGCAGCGCTGGGTGCTGACAACCAAACTGCCTCTGCGTGATTCTCAGGGGAATATTATTGGTTTAGTTGGCATCGGCAGAGATATCACCGAACAAAAGCTGGCAAACCAAGCGTTAAAAGAAAGCGAACGCCTTTTTCGTCAATTGCTTGACCTTATCCCGCATTACATCTCCATTAAAGACAGCGAAGGCAAATTCATCATTGTCAACTCAGCCCTTGCTAAAAGCTTTGAAATGACACCGGAAGAACTCATTGGCAGATCCTTGCTGGATGTAGCCATGGATCAAGCAGAAGCTCGCTTTACGCTGGAAAATGACCAACAAGTGATCGCAGGTAGGATTATTCAAACCTTTAAGGATCAAACCTACACCGACCGCTTTGGCATTATACACTGGCTTGAAGTAACCAAAGTACCCATCGAAGTGCGTGGAAAAACCGCTGTTTTGGAAATAGGCATTGATGTAACCAACTACAAACTCACCGAAGCAGCTTTGCGGGAAAGCGAAACCAGATATCGCTTGCTGAATGAGGAACTAGAAAGGCGCGTTCAAGAACGAACTGCCCAACTTCAAGCTGCCAACCAAGAGCTGGAATCCTTTTCCTATTCCGTTTCGCACGATTTGCGCGCTCCGCTGCGCACCTTAGACGGCTTCAGCCTTGCTTTATTGGAAGACTATGCTGAACAATTGGATGAACAAGGCAGAAATTATCTGCAAAGAATTCGCTCTGCCAGCCAACGCATGGCTGCCTTAATTGATGATTTGCTCATGCTTTCGCGGGTTACCCGCGCCGAGATGCAGATTGTTGCCATCAACCTCAGCCAAATTGCTCGCTCAATTATTGAAGAATGGCAAGCTGAACAGCCTTACCGAAAGGTTACTTTTATTGCACCATCCGAAATCATCGTTCAAGCAGATCGCAATCTCATGGGCATCTTGCTCACCAACTTGCTGAGCAATGCCTGGAAATTCACCTCTAAACACCCCTCTGCTACTATTGAACTAGGTGAATTTTGGCAGAATGGGCAGCGCGTTATCTTCGTGCGTGATGATGGGGCGGGCTTCGATATGGCTTATTCCGACCGCTTGTTCAAAGCCTTCCAACGTCTTCACACTGACGCCGAATTTGAAGGTACAGGTATTGGGTTAGCTACTGTGCAGCGCATTGTTTTACGTCACGGGGGTAAAATTTGGGCGCACAGCGAGGTGGAACGCGGTACAACTTTTTTCTTTATTTTGCCCCATTAAATATTCCCGAGCATGCTTTTCTTCACTCGATTGCCAAAAATGTAAATAATTTTGTAATCTTTTAATTGTTGACAACAATAAAAAATTTTTATAAAATATTCATAACAGAGAGGTGGGTTCTGATTATCAATTTTCATTATGGAAAGAAGGAATAAACATGTGCATCAATCAAAATGCAATTCTCTTGGTTGAAGACAACCCCGATGACGAAGCACTGACAATCCGTGCTCTAAAGAAAAATTTTATCGCCAACCCTGTCGTAGTTGTTCGTGATGGAGCTGAAGCACTAGACTACCTTTTCGCTGAAGGTCAGTACCATGACCGCAATCCTAATCAACTTCCTGTATTAATCCTGCTCGATCTAAAATTGCCAAAAGTAGATGGACTTGAGGTACTGCGCCGCCTGCGCGCAGAATCACTAACACAACTTATACCAGTGGTTGTGCTCACAACTTCCAATGAAGAACGCGATATGCTCGAAAGTTACAGCTTAGGTGCTAACAGCTATGTCCTCAAACCCGTAGATTTCGATCAATTCATTACCGCGGTTGGTCAGTTAGGAATGTATTGGCTGCTGCTTAACCAAAACCCGCCTCTTTTGACCAGCCAAGGAGGCAGCCGTGATGAACAGCTATCCGCTAGCTGACCACCCAACAGCTGAGTGGTTAGACCTAGCTGCTTTTGAGCAAATTTTGCAATCTTTTTCCCAGCTTACCGGCTTTGCCAGCGCGCTGGTGGACAATCAAAACCAAATCCTCATCGCAGCGGGATGGCAAGATCTTTGCTTGCAATTTCATCGCGCTAACCCCCAAAGTGAACAGCTTTGCCAGCAGAGCAATCAGGAACTATTTTTGCGCCTTTCCTCAAATGCCATATGCGGTGAACGCTGCGCTCACGGATTGTGGGATTATGCCGCCCCAATTATTGTTGATGGTGAAAAAATTGCCAGTATTTTCGTTGGACAGTTCTTTCATGAACCCCCACAGGAAGAATTTTATCGCCAGCAAGCTCAACAATATGGATTCGATGAACAAGACTACCTACAAGCTCTGCAGAAAGTACCGCAGGTGCCAAAAGAAAAAATGGCGCCCGCTTTCTCTTTGATCACCCAAATTGCTCAAAACTTTGCTGCGCTAGCAAAAGAACGCAAACAACTATTGGAAACCCTTAAAAAACAGCAGCTTGCCGAGCAAGAGCTTGCAAAAACCTCTGCTTTTTATCGCGGCACCCTTGAAAATATAGAAGCCGTTACATACATAGACGCAATTGATGAAAGCAGTTCTTCCATCTACGTTAGCCCGCAAATTGAAAAAATGTTTGGCTATTCCATTCCAGAGTGGTTTTCGCAGCCAGATTTTTGGTTTAAGATAATACACCCCGACGATCTTGAGCGAGTACAGCAAGAGCACTGGCGTACCAATCAAAGCCGTGAACCTTTCGATATGGAATACCGCATGCTAGCCAAAGATGACCGGGTGGTTTGGGTCCGCGACCGAGCTGTAATAACCCATGATGAGCACGGCACTCCTCTGTGCTGGGTAGGCACTTTTGAAGACATTACGCAACATAAAATCGCTGAAGAAACCCTGCGCCAGGAAAAAATCCGTAACGAAGCTCTGCTTCAGCTCTACCAAATGAGTGATAAGCCATTGAAAGATTTAGCAGATTATTTCTTATCCGCAGCTATAAAAATCACCCAAAGCCAGATCGGTTTTTTGGGCTTCATCCATGATGATAAGGCAACCATGACGGTGTACGCTTGGTCAAAAGAGGTGCTGGAAAATTGTCAAATGCAAGATCAACCGCTGGAGTTTTCCCTTGAAAATGGTGGCTTGTGGGCAGAAGCACTTCGTCAACGCAAACCGTTTATCCTAAACGACTATCACGCCGATCATCCGCATAAAAAAGGTCTTCCATTAGGGCATCTACCGATCAATAATTTTTTAGGTGTTCCTCTCAACGATGGCGAACGAATTGTCATGCTTGTCGGGTTGAGCAATAAACCAACCGCTTATACTGCTGAAGACGCCCATCAACTCACCCTGATGATGAGTGGCTTGTGGACCATCCTGCAGCGTAAGCGTGCTGAAGAAGCTCTGCAAGAGCGGCTGCTGAAGCTGATCAGCCCAGATACGCAATTGCGCAGCGTAACACTAGAAGATCTCTTCGACATTCAAGAACTTCAAGTCATTCAAGATGCTTTCTCCGAAGCCACCGGCGTTGCTTCCCTTATTACAGACGGAGTTGGCCGTCCAATAACTCAGCCCAGCCATTTCTGCCGCCTTTGCAAGGATATCATCCGAAAAACAGATATTGGATTGCAAAATTGCATGGCTTTTGATGCTGAAATTGGCAATCAAAGCGAGCAAGAAGATAAATTGTTTACCTGCAATAGCGGCCTTTGGAACAGCAGTACGCCGATCATGGTGGGCAACCGCCATATTGCCAATTGGGTAATTGGACAAGTGCTCGATGAAACTGCAAACGAAGAAAATTTGCTCTCTTATGCAGAGGTGATTGGGGCTAATAAGGATGAGTATCGCCAAGCTCTCAGAGAAGTGCCGCGCATGCCGGCAGAAAAGTTTAAGAAAATTTCTGCAGCCTTACATCTCATCGCTAAGCAGCTTTCGCGGCTAGCTGCTCAAAACATTCAGCAAGCTCAATTCATCGCTGAGCGGCAGAAAGTTGAGGAAGCATTAGCTCAAGAACGCACCATCCTGCGTACCCTCATTAACCAAATTCCGGATGCCATTTACGTCAAAGACAAATACGCCCGCAAAACCCTTTCCAATGCCACTGATCTGTTCTTCATGGGCTTAAAAGAAGAGGCAGAAGTGTTAGGGAAAACGGATTTTGATTTCTTTCCGCGCGAGATTGCCGAACAATTCTACGCTGACGATATGCGTGTTCTCCAGCAGGGAGAGGCGGTCATTAATAAAGAAGAAGTAACCCAAGATATCCATGGCGAAAAACGTTACCTATTAACAACAAAAATTCCGATCCGCGATAAGGAGGGCAACATCATCCGCCTTGTTGGCGTAGGACGTGATATCACGGAACGAAAAAAAGCAGAAGATGCTCTCATCCGCGAACGCAATCTGCTACGCGACCTCATCATTAACGCGCCGGATACCATTTTCATCAAAGACCGCCAAAGCCGCTTTGTGTTATGCAATCCGACTCTTGCCAAGCGCCATGGTTTTAATAACCCGGATGACCTAATCGGCAAGACAGACTTCGACATCCATGAACAAGCGCTGGCTGCCCAATTCTTTGCCGAAGAACAGCACGTGATGGAAACCGGCGAACCCTTTTTCAACCGCGAACAGTGTTATCGCGATGGGGTAACCGGCGAGCTGCGATGGGTATCCAGTACCAAAGTGCCGTGGCGAAACGAAAAAGGAGAAATTATTGGTGTTATTGGCATCAACCGCGATATTACTGAGCAAAAGAAAACCGAAGAGTTGATCCAACGCGAGCGCAATTTGCTGCGAGCGTTGATTAACAGCGCAATTGATCAAGTCTTTGTTAAAGATACGCAAGGCTGCTTTGTGTTATGCAACCCAGCGGCAGTTAAATCCTTAGGTAAGAACAGCCTTGAGGAAGTGATTGGCAAAACCGATTTTGACTTCTTCCCCAAAGATCTTGCTGAGCGTTTCTATGCCGAAGAACAGCTCATTATCCAAAGCGCTCAACCGCTTGTCAATCGCGAAGCAAAAATCACTGATGAAGATGGCAATGTGCGCTGGATTTCCACCAACAAGGTTAGCTGGCGCAACGAATATGGTGAAATTATAGGTTTGGTAGGCATCAACCGTGATATCACCGAGCAAAAGTTGGCGCAAGAAGCTCTTTCCCGCGAGCGGCATTTGCTGCAAGCGATTGTGAACGGTACTCCAGACCATATTTACGTCAAGGATCGCAACAGCCGCTTTATCCTCTGCAACCCAGCTACAGCTTACGCTATGGGTCTCAGTGATCCTTCTCAAATTATAGGAAAATGGGATTTTGATTTTCACACCCCTGAAAATGCTCAAAATTTTTTAGCCGAAGAGAAAGCTATCATCGAAAGCGGGAGGCCCATGATCAATGTTGAGCGGCTTGAAAAACTCGCCGATGGGACAGAACATTGGCTTTCTGTAACCAAGATCCCGCTTTATGATGAGCATGGTGAGATATTCGGTACAGTAGGCATTAATCGCGATATCACTGAAATTAAAAAGGCAGAACAAGAGGTGCGCAAGCTCAACGCTGAGTTGGAACAACGCGTTATGGAACGCACCGCTCAGCTGACAACTACTATCCGCGAGTTAGAAGACTTTGCTTACGCTGTATCTCACGACCTGCGCTCCCCTCTGCGCGGCATTGATGGATTCAGCCAAGCTCTATTGGAAGATTATGGAAAAGCCTTAGAAGGACAAGCTGTTCACTACTTAGAACGAATACGCAAAGCTAGTCAAAGAATGGGACAGATCATTGATGACTTGCTTAAGCTCTCGCGGGTTACTCGCGCCAATCTCGTGAGGATACCCATTAACTTGAGTCAAATTGCCGAATCTTTTCTGCAAGAAATGCAATTGATTCACCCAGAACGTAAAATTCAGGTTATAATAAAGCCAGATGTGATCGTTGAAGCTGATCCAAATTTGATGCGTATGGCGCTTACCAATCTTTTGGATAATGCTTGGAAATTCACTGCGCCAAAACCATACGCGGTTATTGAATTTGGTGAAACAGTGCAGCATGGTGAGCAGGTATTTTTCGTACGCGATAATGGGGTTGGCTTTGACATGGCTTACGTTAATAAAATTTTTGGAGCATTTCAGCGTCTGCATCATATTTCAGAATTTGAAGGTACAGGGATTGGCTTAGCTACAGTCTATCGCGTCATCCAACGTCACGGTGGTAGAGTATGGGCTGAAAGTGCGCTTGATCAAGGCACAACGGTTTTCTTTACCCTTTAGGTTTTTGTGTTTTTGGCGATAATGAACATAAGCAACAAAAACAACAAATATTGACCAATTAGGAAGAAAAATGAACACAGAAGGCACCATACTCCTCGTGGAAGACAATCCGGATGACGAAGCATTGGCATTGCGCGCGTTAAAGAAGAATAACATTCCTAATCCCGTAGTTGTTGCTCGCGACGGTGCAGAGGCATTGGATTACTTGTTTGCCAGCGGAAACTATACTTATCGCAATCCCCAAGATACACCCTGCGTTATTCTGCTTGACTTAAAGCTGCCAAAAATAGATGGCATTGAGGTGCTGAGGCGCTTACGAGCTGATGAGCGTACGAGCCTCGTACCAGTTGTTGTGCTTACGACCTCTAATGAAGAAAAGGATATTATAACCAGTTACCGTTTAGGCGCCAACAGTTACGTGCGCAAGCCTGTGGACTTTGAGCAGTTCAATCGAGCTGTTGGGATGCTGGGAATATATTGGCTGCTTATCAACCAGCCTCCACCCAAAATTACAGGAGCCTAAGCATAGGCAAATATAGAAAAATATTACAAACATGGAAAAACCACTAAAAGCACTAATCATCGAAGATAATGAAGATGATGCAGAACTCCTTCTGCGTGAGTTGAAAAAGGGCGGCTACAATCCATACTATCTTCTTGTAGATACAAAAGAAGGCATGCTGCAAGCCTTAGCAAGCGAGCAGTGGGATGTTATCTTCTCCGATTATTCTTTGCCCAAATTCAACGGCATAGCCGCCTTAGAAATCTATCGCGAAAAAGGGCTCGATATCCCTTTCATCATCCTCTCCGGCACCATTGGCGAGGGAACTGCCGTAGCAGCTATGAAATCCGGCGCCAGCGATTACCTGATGAAAGACAATTTGGCGCGTTTGGTACCAGCAGTAGAGCGCGAACTGCGCGAAGCAGAAATTCGGCGTCAGCGGCAATGGGCAGAAACTGTGCAATCTGCACTGTTTGTCATCTCAAAGGCTGCCAATGTTAACATGGATTTGGGAGATTTTTTTCGCCTTCTACATGCTATCATCAGCGAATTGATGGTAGCGGATAATTTCTTCATTGCTTTGTATGATCTAGAGCTTAACATCATTGAGTATCCGTATTTTCAAGATCAATACCTGCGTACTCCGGAACCACATGAAATGGGTTTAGGCTTGGTAGATTATGTACTACGCAATGGCAAACCAGTCTTGTTCAAACAACACCAGATTCAACAGCTGATTGAGGAGGGTGAAGTTGTACCCCGTTCACCGCTGCCTCAAGAATGGATGGGTGCCATCTTAACGGGTGAGAACGGTCCGCTTGGAGTCATCGCCGCCCTAAATTATCAAGATGAACCAGTCTATAGCGAAAAAGAGTTGGCTGTTCTCAATTTTGTTGCCGACCAAGCCCAGCTGCTGATCCAGCGTAAAAAGTCAGAAGAACGCGTTCGCCAAGCTAACCTCGAACTCTCATTGGCTTATGATTCTACACTGGAAGGATGGTCGCGCGCTTTAGAAATGCGCGAACGCGAAACGGCTGGACATAGCCAGCGGGTAGTCAGCCTAACTCTCGGACTTGCCAAAGCTTTAGGGCTCAGCGATGAAGAGCTGGTGCACATCCGGCGCGGTGCGCTGCTGCATGACATTGGCAAGATGGGCATCCCAGACCATATTCTGCTGAAGCCCGGAAAACTCACTGATGACGAATGGAATATCATGCGTCAGCACCCTATTTATGCATATCAACTGCTTGCACCCATTCAATACTTGGCTCCGGCCCTAGATATTCCCTATGCTCATCATGAACGCTGGGATGGCAGCGGCTACCCGCGCGGTTTGAAAGGGGAAGAAATTCCCTTAGCTGCCCGCATTTTTGCTGTAGTTGACGTTTGGGACGCGCTGATCTCAGATCGCCCCTACAGCCCAGCTTGGACAAAAACAGATGCCAAAGAATACATCCGCTCTCAAGCCGGCAAGCACTTTGACCCTAAAATTGTTGAGGTTTTTCTCAAGTTGATTGAGGAAAACAATTTCTAAGTTCCCTTTTTCTTATTCCAGCTTAAACTGATCGGTTTGCTCCTGCAGTGCGGCAGCCATTTTAGCAAGTTCTTTGGCAATATGGCTGACCTGCTGGACATACGAAGCTGTTTCGCCGGCTGAAGCACTTACCTCCTCAATAGAAGCCGAATTTTCCTCACTTACGCTGGAGATGTTTTCAATTGCTTGTCGCAATTCATTCGCGCTGGCAGACATCTCTTCGGTGGCAGCAGTATTCTGTTCTACAATCGCCGAAATGCTATCCAATTGAGCAACCACCACCTCGCTTGCCTTTTCCATTATTTCACTTGCTTTGGCATTGGCTTCCGCTGTTTGGCTGACAAGCTCGCTTTGTTCCACTGCCTGCTGATTTAAACCAGCCATCTGCTCCACTGCCTGACGATTGTGTTCTGCATCTGCCAATACTCCATCAATCTTTTCGCGCAGCAGCTGCTGGGCGCTTTTCAGTTCTTCTACTGCCATCCTAATTCCTTGGGCGCGCTGTAAGGAGCTTTGAGCAGCGTTGAGGATCAGGTTAAAAGCTTGCTCGGTTTCTTGAGAAGTGTGCAATGCTTTGTTCACATTTTCGCCGGCAGACTGCATTGATTCGGTTACTAAGGCAGTCCCTTGCTGAACATGAGTAAGAATTTCAGCTATTTCTTGAGTAGCTGCAGCCGATTTCTCTGCCAGCTTGCGCACCTCATCTGCCACTACCGCAAAGCCGCGCCCATGCTCCCCCGCTCGCGCTGCCTCAATGGCGGCATTGAGGGCTAGCAAATTGGTTTGTCCGGCAATATCTTCAATAACCTGAATGATAGAACCAATTTTTGTCGTATTTCCCTCAAGTTCCGCAACTCGCTTCGTTAGATGTTGGGTAGCCTGCTGTACGTCCTGCATATCGGTGAGCGTTTGCTGTACTTTCTGAGTTCCATCTTGGGCAGCCTGAGCAGATTGGAGGCTCGCGTTTTCCAAAATCTCAGCTGCAGCACCAACCTGTTCACCCAACTCAGCAGTCTTCTGAGACAGCCCAGCCGCTTCCTGCAAGGAAGTGCTTTGTGATTCAGTTGTTTGGCGGGTTTGCTCAACAGCCGCAGAAAGCTTGCCCATAATCTCCTTGTGCTCGCCGATTGCGGTTTGCTGCTGAATAACCCCTTGGCGTATTTCCTGAATAATCTGAACAAGCTGCTGAACAGCTTGCACCGCTTCGCCCACTGCTTTAGCTTGTTCTTGAGCCCCTTTTGCCACTCCCTCAATAGCTTGGTTAAGATGCTCCACCGACTCGGCAGTATGGGTAATGCTCTCATTTTGCTGCTGTGTGCCAAGCGACATCTGCTGCATGGTGGCTGCAATCTGTTGAATAGCTTGCTCTGACTGTACTGCAGAAAGACTCATCTCCTCAGCAGCATCAGCAAGCCTATCAGCTTCTACCTTTACCTCACGGATAACCTTCTGTAGCTGTGTTACCATGCTGGCAAAAGCATTGCCCAAGACATCCTTTTCGCTGTAAGGGCTAACAAACACTGCCAAATTACGGTCAGCTAAAGCCAAAGCAGTATTCGTCATTTCATTAAAGTAAGCTACTAGTTGGGTAAAAGCTTTCCCTATAATGCCTAATTCATCTTTGCGCTTGCTGATGGTATTAAGAATAGCTAGATTTGCCGGCGTTATTTCAATATCCCCCACTGCCAATTGACTAGCGCGCTGCGAAATGCTTAACATCAGTTTGGATAGAGAACGCGAGATCAGTAAACTGATCAAAGCAATCAACAGCGCTGCCACAGCCAAAATGACCACTAAGCTATTGCGCAAAGCATAGACTGAAGCTAACGCCTCATTTGCATCTTGCTCAATAAGCAAAGCCCATGGCTTGGCATGCAATGGAGCATAAGCCCCAAACACTTCGCGTCCCAGCACATTGCGATACTGTGCCACACCGCTTTCCCCTGCTAAAGCGCGCTGCACTCCTTCCGTATCCACCACTAGCTCTAGCGATGTGTGATCTTTGATAAGTCCTTTTTCCTTATATTCCGATTCAAAGCGCGAAGCCGTGATCATCTGCTTTTCTTGGTTAACCAGAAAACTATCGCCGCTGCTGCCCTTGCGAGTGTATTGGATGATTTCTTCCAATTTTTTTATGTGGATATCGCCGCCAGCCACACCAAGAATTGTCCCCTGCTCGCTTCTTATGGGTACAGCGATAATAATGATCACCTCACCCGTAGAAGGCGATATAATCGGATCCGAAATATTTGCCTCACCTTTGATTGCTTTTTTCCAGTACTCGCGGTCGCTCAATTGGTATTCTTTGCCGTCAGCCGAGACAATGGTTTTTCCCTTGTTGTCTGTAACAAAAAAAGATTGGAACTGAACTAGTTCGGATTGATAGCCCTTTATGGCATCACGGATCGCGCCGGGGTGCATAGACCGATACACCGATGTATTCGCAATCGCAGTAATCTCCGTTAAGCGATCGTTCAACCATCCATCAAGTTGGGAAGCATACATGGAAGAAAGAGCAGCCATCTCCTCTTTAACATTATCTTTCACTGTTCTTTCACTCTGCAGATAAGCAAACACGCTCACCACTACCAAAGGGATAAGTGATGGAAGCAGTGTAAAAAGCAAAACTGAGGCTTGAAAAGAATGCCGAAAATGGACCTTATGGGATAGCTGTGGATTCATAAATCATTGCACTCCTTATAAAAATTGCTGAGACGAATTGATGTTCCAGGCTTACGTTCTGTCTAAATTATAATACGTATGAAAGAGAAATTCTAGTCTTTCGAACATGAAAACATCTGTTTGTCTTGTCTGCTATTTCCAGAATCGATTGAATGCCGCGCCACAATCGTTTATCGCTCTTTTTTAATTTACAAGACTTAAAGAGCAAGCCAGGTTGTGCAAGTTACTATTCACTCGGAAATGACATATTTCATTGATATTTTTTAGTTTTTTATGATATGATAGTTATGGACATGGTGGCATTGTTAATTGGTTATAAATTTGAAATCCAATGCCACTGAAAAGCAAAGTCAAGGTTTCATTATTTCAACAGGAGGAATATTATGAAAGCATTAAGAGAGGAGGTAAATTGTGAAAGCGTTAAGTGATCTTAAAGTGTTGAACAAACTCTTGCTCGGTTTTGGCATTTCCGTATTGCTACTAATAATCATTGCATTTGTTAGCTATCAGAATTTAACAACCACGCAAAAAAACCTGGATATAACATATAATGATAGATTAATACCCATTGTTTACCTCAATAGTGTAAATGAAAATCTATACAAGATCAGAGGAGATGCCTTTAAGTATCTGATTTTTCCAAATCAGCGTGATGGCATTGAAAAAGACATCAACAGTGAACTGCAAATTATTGAGCAGCAACTTGCCCTCTATAAACAAACCAAACTCACGGCAGAAGGAGAGGAATATTTGGCAAAATTTGAAAACGCTTACACTGCCTACAAGCAAAACCTGCAGGAAACCTTACAATTCGTTGACAGCGGAGATGAAACAACAGCTAAAAAGAGTTTGGACACCGGCGGGAAAACCGCAAATTCAAGGCAAGCCGTTGGTAACGCCATTGATGAGCTTGTTGAGCTTAACCGAAATTTAGCTCACGAGCTGAACACTCAATCCACCCAAAGTTATAATAACGCTGTTCGGTTGTTTATCATTATCAGCGCTCTGGCAGTGTTGCTCTGTATTATCATTGGGTGGGTTCTTGCCAACAACATTACTGTGCCATTGTCTATCATAGTCAAAGCAGCAGAAGGTCTTGCAGTAGGTGATCTTCAAAAAGACCTGGATAATAAGACAAAAGATATTGTCAGGCTGCGTAAAGATGAATTAGGCGAAGTAGGTAAAGCTTTTGATCGGTTGGTTAACTATTTGCAAGAACTAGCAGATGCTGCTGACAAAATTGCAAAGTATGACTTAACCACAACCATAACTCCAAAAAGCGAAAAAGATGTCCTGAGCATTGCCTTATCTTCAATGTTGCATCGCGTGCGAGAATTGGTGATTAGAATAGCTGAAGCAACTCAACATGTAGGAACTGCTTCTACTCAGCTTGCTTCCGCTGCCAGCCAAGCCGGCAGCGCCACAACTCAAATCGTTACAACGGTGCAGCAAGTGGCTAAAGGCGCCCAGCAACAAACCGAATCGGTAACTCACACTGCTCATGCTTTAGAGGAAATGTCGCGGGCAATTGATGGTGTAGCGCGCGGTGCGCAGGAACAAGCTCAGGCAGTTGCCTCTGCATCACAGATCAATGCCCAACTGGTTAAAGCCATTGAGCAAGTAACTAATAATGCTCAAGCAATTTCAAAGGATGCTTATGAAGCTTCTCAAGCAGCTATGGAAGGGGCCAAAGCGGTTGATGTTATCATCCAAGGTATGCAGCGTGTTAAGGAAAAAGTAAGCATTGCTGCCGATAAGGTCAGAGAAATGGGCTCGCGTTCAGAGGAAATTGGCAACATCGTCTTGACCATTGAAGATGTAGCAGCCCAAACCAATTTGCTTGCCCTCAATGCCGCCATTGAGGCCGCCCGCGCCGGCGAGCATGGCAAAGGCTTTGCGGTAGTGGCAGATGAAGTGCGCCGCCTCGCTGAACGCGCCTCCGCCGCAACAAAGGAAATCGGTAATCTTATCAAAGAGGTGCAAAAGTCCATCGCTGAATCTACAGGAGCTACTGCAGAAAGCGAGCAAGAAATCATCCAAGGAGTCGAAGCTGCCGATATAGCTGGAGAATCACTGAAAAATATTCTTTCAAAAGCTGAGGCGCTTGCTCAACGCGCTGAACAAGCTGCTGCCGCCGCTGAAGAGATGAGCGCTGCTTCCGGCGAACTTTCTACGGCAATAGATACCGTATCCGCTGTGGTAGAAGAAAGCACAGCTTCGGCAGAACAAATGGCAGCCGGCTCTAAAGAGGTAACACAATCCATTGAAAGTGTCGCCAGTGTAAGTGAAGAAAACAGCGCAGCTGCCGAAGAAGTCTCCGCTGCCACCGAAGAAATGAGCGCTCAGGTAGAAGAAGTTTCCGCCTCAGCTCGGACTCTTGCGGAATTAGCCGAAAACTTAAACCATATTGTCGCCCAGTTCAAATTAGCGTAAAATAAAGGGGTAATTTACTCGTAGGAACAGTGGTTTTTAGATATGGATAGAAGCACCCAGATCAAGCAAGCCCTTTGCCATTGGATCGAGCGTAATGCAATGCGCTTTACTCAACTTTCGGATAAGATTTGGGCAAACCCAGAATTGTCTTATCAAGAATATTATTCTTCCAAACTTCAGGCAGATTTCTTAGCCGAAGAGGGGTTTCACATTACTTGGGGAATTGGCGGCTTAAAAACCGCCTTTTGTGCAGAATGGGGAAGTGGCAAACCCATTCTTGGCTTCGCTGGTGAGTATGATGCACTGGCAAACCTTTCACAAAAGGCCTTGCCATATCCTGGACCACTGCAAGAAGGTGCACCTGGACACGGCTGCGGTCACAACCTGCTTGGCGTTGGAGCAATGGCCGCAGCTTGCGCCTTAAAAACTTGGCTTGAGGAAAACCATTATGCCGGCTGTGTTCGTTATTACGGCTGCCCGGCGGAAGAAACTGGCAGTGGCAAATCTTTCATCGCCCGCGCCGGGGCCTTCGATGATTTGGACGCTGCCTTCAACTTTCACCCCTTATCAGTGAATTTTGCCTGCAAGGGGAGTATTGTTGGCTACATGGATGTAACCTTCCGCTTTCAGGGTACTTCTGCCCACGCCGGCGCAACCCCGCATTTGGGCCGCTCAGCCTTGGACGCAGTAGAACTAATGAATGTTGGGGTTAATTATCTGCGCGAGCATGTCCCACCTGATGTGCGCATTCACTATGTAATTACCAAAGGCGGTGATGCTCCGAATATTGTGCCGGCAGAAGCCGAAGTCTGGTACTTTTTGCGCGCCCATTTACCCGAAACCATGCAAAATCTATTTCAGCGGGTAGAAAAAATCGCTCAAGGTGCAGCCCTGATGACCGAAACCAGCATGAACGTTACGCTCAATGGCGTAATGGCAAACTTGCTGAACAACAAAACCCTCGCTGACATTCAATATGCCAACATGCAGCTCATTGGCAGCATTCCCTTTACTGCTGAAGAATACGCCTTTGCCGAGCAAATCAATCGCGCCTATCCCCCCAATGCAGCCCAAGGAATTGCGGATAGTTTTCACATTCCGCTTTCCATACTGGAGAAATCCTCGCTAGCAGCTGACAATTATCCCTCTTTTGATGAAGGGATTGTATATACCTTCTCCACCGATGTTGGCGATCTAAGTTGGAAAGCCCCCTTAAGCCTGCTGATGACAGCCTGCTTTCCTACCCATGTGGCTTGGCATACTTGGGGTGTCGTTGCAGCAGTCGGTACTTCAATTGGTCATAAAGGCATGCTGCATGCAGCCAAAATTATGGCATTAAGCGGCTTTGATCTGCTTACTCAGCCCCATTTGCTGGCTCAGGTTCGGGACGAATTTGAAGCCGCCCGCCAACAACATACCCCTCCTGCCCCATTGCCGCCTCACATTCAACCGCCGGTATAACGAGGGTTTTACCTCACCCCTGACCCCTCTCCTTTTAAATGAGAGGGGATATAGCCCCCATCCCCCATCTTGAGGGAAGTGCCGGGACGAGTGCAAAAGAATTTACCTCACCTATGACTCCTCTCCTTGAACAAAGGAAACGATATAGCTCCCTTCCCCCAACTTTAGGGAAGCGCCGATGATAAGGGCAAAGAGATTTACCTCACCCCTGACCCATCTCCTCAAGCAGAACAGTAGAAATATTGCTTCCCTTCCCCATCTTGTGAGAAGCGCCGATGATCAGGGCAGAGAGATTTGCCTCACCTCTGACCCATCTCCTCAAGCAGAACAGTAGAGATATTCCTCCCTTCCCCCATCTTGGGGGAAGGGCCGGGGATGAGGGAAATTCTTCCAACATAACTCAAAGACATAGAGCTGTGTTATAATCACATAAAGGATGAACATCAGTAAAGCAAAAATTTGCATTGTAGATGACGACGCATTGACTCTTAGAGTGCTCGAACAGCTATTGCAGCAAGCCGGGCATATCGTGTGTTCATTCCAATCAGTCCGTAAAGCTTTGGATGAAATTCCTACGCTTCAACCCGATCTCATTTTGATGGATGTGCACATGCAGGAAATAGATGGATTCGAAGCCTGCCGTTTGCTGAAGGAAAACAAGCAAACAAGCTCTATCCCTTTAATATTTGTTACTGTAATGGATCAGCCGCACCACATTGTGCGCGGTTTTGAAGTTGGAGCCACAGACTACATCACCAAGCCGGTGCAAAAACTGGAATTGCTGGCGCGGATCAACACCCATCTCAACATCTTTCACTATCAACGTCAGCTAGCGGAGAAAAATTTGCGGTTAGAAAAATTGTTAGATTTAATGCAATCGCTATATCAAATGAGCTTGGAGATCAACCGCGAACTCAAGTGCTCTAGAATTATGGAAACTACGCTCCAGCACCTGATTGAAATCTTTCATGCCGAAAGCGGGTTAGCCGCGCGCTACGAACTTCAGGATAGTAACTTAACAATCGCGTTGAGTGTGCCCAGCGGCAGATACAAAATTGGCAAGACTCTTCAGCTTGGGGAAGGTCCGCTTGGAACAGCTGCCCAAAAAAAAGAAACTATCATTCTAGAAGGTGCTAGCTTAACCGCAGAAGGTCTCCTTGCAGACAATCCCTCAGCATCCAATATGACTATCATAAGCATGCCATTAATGAGCAGCAGCCAATTGCTGGGTGTTATGTGTATTTTAACCGATGGCACAAAACCGTTTGAGTTTCAGGAACTATATATCGCCGAGATGTTTGCGGTGCAAGCCTCTGCAACTATGGAAAATGCAAGACTGCTTACTGAGGTTCAGCGATTAGCCACTACCGATGACCTCAGCGGCTTATACAACCGTCGTGCATTTATGGAGATTGCACAGCTAGAATTTGAACGCTTTCTGCGCTATGGCGCTCCTCTTTCCGTTTTTATGTTTGACATTGACAAATTTAAAAAACTCAATGATCAATGGGGACATCTGATTGGTGATGAGGTGTTAAAAGAATTAGGTAAGCTATGCAAGCATAGCATGCGTAATATTGATATACTTGGACGTTACGGCGGTGAGGAATTTATCGCTCTGCTGCCGCAAACAGAGTTAGCTGAAGCTCTGCAAGCTGCTGAACGTCTGAGAAGCTTAATTGACACTTACCCATTTTATTGCAGAGACCAATGTTTGCATATCACGATCAGCATAGGCGTGGTCGAAGCTCAAAGTCAAGACAAGACACTCGATGCACTGCTTGATCGCGTAGATCAAGCCATGTATCGCGCCAAAGCCGCTGGGCGCAACACTGTATCTACCTAGGCTGTTTACTTTAAACGAGGAGGCTATAATGAATAATGATTCGCCCATTCAATCTTTCTTAGAGCAGCTATCCAGCGATTCCCCTACCCCCGGCGGAGGTACTGCTTCAGCTGCGTGCGGGGCAATGGGCGCCGCCTTAGTACAAATGGTGTGCCGGCTTACGATCGGTAAGAAAAAGTATGCTGAAGTTGAGGAACAAGTGAAGCAAATCCTTGCCCAAGCGGAACAGCTGCAGATAGAATGTACCCAGCTGATGGAAGCAGATGCCGCTTCATTTGACAAAGTAATGGCAGCCTACCGCATGCCCCGCGACAGTGAGGAAGAAAAAGCAGCACGCCAAACTGCCATCCAAACTGCCTTAAAAAATGCCACTCTCACACCGCTAAAAACAGCTCAAACTTGCGCAGCCATTCTTGAGCTATGTCTCCCCCTCGTGGAGATTGGCAATATCAATGCCATCAGCGATGGAGGAGTAGCTGCCCAATGCGCCTTGGCAGGCATCAAAGGGGCAAGCTTAAATGTGTTCATCAATCTAACTGCCATTGAAGATAAAGAGTTCTGCCAACAGCAACGGCTAGCTGTGGAAGCCCTCCTCCAAGAAGGCACTGCGAAAGCTGAAGCTGTATTCAGCAAGGTATGCCAGAAACTCAGCGCCGCTTAGCTGCTGCATGGAATTAAGCTAAGCTGCCGACGACTTTTTCCACCTCTTCCAAGATCTCACCCGATTTTACGAGCGCCATCATGCGATTGTGATCAATATATAAGGGACGGTCTTCATCTAAATGAGGAACATAACGGCGAATGACCTGCTTGGCTGTTTGTACACCCCGTCCGGGAGTAAATTCACGGAAATCCAGTGCTTGGGCAGCCGCCATAAATTCAATGCCTAGGATGCCGTAAGCATTTTCTAAAATTTGGGCATTCTTAATCGCAGTATTCATCCCCATCGAGACGAAATCCTCCTGATCGGCTGCAGCTGGAATAGAGCCAATGCTTGCCGGCGCTGAGAGGATGCGCTGCTCGACAATAAGCATATCTGCCGTATATTGGCTAAGCATTAAACCAGAGAACATGCCCGCGCCTTTGGTTAGAAAGGCTGGTAATCCTACACTCAATGCCGGGTTCGTTAAGCGGTTAAGACGCCGTTCAGAAAGCACACATACCATCGTTATTGCAGCCCCTGCCATATCCATGGGCAGAGAAACAGGGGAACCTTGAAAATTTGCGCCGGTTAGAGTCAGCTTGTATTCAGGCAAAAAGATCGGGTTGTCGCCAACACCGTTCAGCTCAATTTCAACCTGCGATTTTGCGTAGGCGATAGCATCTCGTGCTGCACCTATCACTTGCGGAGAAGAACGCATGGAATAGGCGTCTTGGACTTTTGTCTTCATCTTGCCGCTGAGCAAATCGCTGCCTTCAATGCATTGCATGATTGCCTTTGCACTGCGTATTGCGCCGGCGAAGCCGCGGGCTTCATGCACGCGCACGTCATAGGGTTTGAGATTTGCTAGCAAAGCTTCAAGACTCATGGCACAAGCGATCTCTGCTTGCCGCAGCCAGCGATCCATATCATAGAGATGCAAAGCGCTCATTGAAGTAAGCAAAGTGGAACCGTTAATGGTCGCTAAACCGTCACGGGCAGCCAAACCGGGGATCGGAATTCCTGCCCTTTCCATAGCCACCTTACCCGGCATGCGCTCGCCTTGATAATAAGCTTCTCCCTCACCCATAAGCAGTAAAGCCAATTGAGCCATCGGCGCCAGATCGCCGCAGGCACCCACAGAGCCTTTTTGACAAACAACCGGCGTTACTCCCTTGTTCAGCATCTCAACTAAGGTTAAAGTAATTTCCGGCCGACAGCCGGAGTTTCCATGAGCATGAACGTTAATGCGGGTTGCCATAGCTGCGCGCACATACTCCAAGGGAGCCGGATCACCAATCCCCGCGGCGTGGTTGTAAATCAAGTAGCGTTGAAACTGCTGCACTTGCTCATCTGTAAGCACCACTTCTGAAAATTCGCCAATGCCGGTATTGACGCCATACATGATCTCATGAGCATTGATCTTCTCTTCCAACATCTCGCGGCAGCGTTGAATGCGGGCAAGACTATCCGGGTGAAGACTCACCTGCTCACCATGTCGGGCAATGCGTACTAACTTATCAATAGTCAAAGATGAACCATCTAAAATTATTGTCATATTTCCTCATTAAACATTTCGATTGGAATTATCCTCTTCATTTATCCTATCCCATGAAGCATCTTGCAGGAGCAAAGCTTTAATTTTGCATAACCAGAATTGTAATATTGTATCACATATATCAAATTATAAACCATTATCAAGAAAAATAATTGTCTTATAAAGACACACATTAACCCATCTTAGCTCCCCGTGTCCACGCATAGGAGAAGAAAGTACCTCTCCCCTTTCCTGTCTTAGGAAAGGAGCCGGGAGAAAGGTTGAACCTCTCTGCCCACATCAACGGCTCTTCTCCTAAAATGAGGGAAGGAAGTTACATATCCGTTCTCCTGCTCTAGGAGAACGGTCAGGGATTATGAGGACTTCCCCGATCCACTCCTAGGGTAGGGGCCGGCGGTGAGGACACACTCCTCTATGCTACTGACACTAGCCAATCTAGCGCCGCTTCACGGTTATCGAAGGTTTTTAATTCTCGCCGGGTTAGGAAGATAATTGTCTGCATTAGGATAAGCTGCACTCCTTCAGCACCTACTACTGCCGAAGCCTTTACGTAATCCGTATTCTTTGAGGTGAAATCTTTCATGAGCTCAGCAGTCTCTTTGGTATATTTTGCCTTTGTTACGTCGGTCATAATCAATTTGCTATGCAAAGCACCTGTTCGGATCAATGCTGCAGCCTCATCAAGGATGACAGAAATATCATTATTGCTATTAAGCTGCGTCAAATCAATACAAACTACCTCTTTGCCTCGATGATTAATTATTTGAGCCCTCTCCTGCGTCATATTTTGTCTCCTTTTGAATTTATTAACTAATCAACATTAACTTAAATCAAAGGGCAATGCATCCCCTAAGGCACTCAGTACAGAACTTAACGTGGCGTAGTCATCTCTTAGAAGCGTGATCATCTCCTGAACCGCGGCTTTAACCCATTGTGGGTTTGATTGACGCTGGGCTTGAATCACTAGTTTGAAATGTGCAGCTAACACCTCTGCTAAAGGCGCATCCTTCATCCGCAGCAAATGACGAAAATAGCCAAAGCGCGGGCTGCTAGTAAAAGCACGAATTTCTTCATCATCGCACAGGTAAATGGCATCCAAACTTAGGGGAGGGCGAGGCGGCAGCAAATGTGAGATTTCTTCCCCGTGTCGGTAACCGACTGCTAAGGCGCTCATCTCAATTGGAACGTTGCGGTTAAAACGATTATCGGCAATGACAGAATCATCCACCTGAGCTGCAGTTACTAACTGTCGTACCAACCCGTCGTCGTCAATATGAATATCCTGAACGATTCCATAGACTTGGTAGTCATCTTCCACCGGCACGCGCACCAACGCGCCTAGGGCAGGCATAGAAAGCTGTCCAGCTTGGCAGCCAACAACGAAGCTGGTTGTGCTTGCCCGCAGCAAACGACCAATAATATAAGGTTGAGTCATAGATTCACCCACTTAGCCATGATTTTGTTCTGTAAGCTCTACTAATACGCCCTTTGATTCCTTCGGATGGATAAACGCAATTTTTGTTCCATGAGCCCCACGGCGCGGTTTTTCATCAATGAGACGCGCCCCCTGCTCCTTTAGGCGCGCTAATTCTGCTTCAATATCATCTACATCGAAAGCAAGGTGATGTACTCCGGGACCTTTCGTTTCTAAAAACTTTTTTACCGGACTATCTTCTGCAGTAGGTTCCAGCAATTCCAGCCGAGTTTCACCTAATGGTAAAAAAACGACCTTGACTTTTTGTTCGGTGACTTCTTCTTCTCCTTCTACACTCAACCCTAGGCTTTCTTTATAAAATTTCACAACCTCTGCAATGCTTTCAACCGCAATACCAATATGATTGATTTTTTTAACCGCCATTTTAAACCTCCCATCTTAATATGATATGGTTTTCAAAATCTTGCATGGCAGCGTAAGGGTTGACAGCCGCTGTACTTGCCTCTTGCGCCCATTGCTGATAAGCTTGATTATCTTGCAGAAAGCGTAAAGCAAGGTTAAAAAGTTTTTGCTGCACCATACGCTGAAACCGATGCTGCTTTTTACGTCGTTTTTCTTCTGCTTGGTGAGAGTTTAGGTATTCACTATGTCGGGAAATTGCAGCTGTCAACGCTTCTATGCCGCGCGTTTCGGTCGCAATAGTTTCAACAATTGGCGGGGTCCATGTCAGCCGTTCCTGTTTTAAGTTCAGCAGCATGGAAATTTCTGATTGCAGCTGCTGTGCGCCGGGTTTATCAGCTTTGTTGATGACAAAAATATCTGCGATCTCCATCACGCCGGCTTTCAGAGCTTGAACTTCATCTCCCAACCCGGGCATAAGCACTAAGAGCACTGTATCTACTAAGTGCATAATATCCACTTCGGTTTGTCCAACACCTACCGTTTCAATCAGCACCACATCAAAGCCAACGGAAGTAAGCAGATTCATCACATCCATGGTAGCGGGTGCTAATCCGCCCAAATTGCCGCGATTGCCCATACTGCGGATGAAGACCTCTGCATCAGTGGCATGTGAAGACATGCGAATGCGATCGCCCAAAATAGCTCCCCCAGTAAAGGGTGAGCTTGCATCTACAGCAATGACTGCCACCTTTTTATCCAATGCTCGGTAATGGGCAATTAATCCATCTGTTAAGGTGCTCTTGCCAACCCCTGGCGGACCAGTGATGCCCAACAACAAAGCTTGATGATTTTCACAATACAGCTGCGCCAAAGCAGCTTGGGCTTCTTGGGGATTATTTTCGATCAATGAGATAAAGCGCGCCAATTGGCGGGTATTAAGCTTGCCATTCGGCAGAAAAAAATCATCTTTATTCATCGCTGCGCTTGCGGCGCACATGGGTGCGAATAAACTCGATGATCTCGCTGCTGGATGCGCCCGGGGTAAAGACCTCTTGTATCCCATGCTCTTTTAAGAAGGGAATATCCTCTGCAGGGATTACTCCACCGCCAAAGAGCAGAATGTCCTCTGCGCCGTTTTCTTTCAACAGTTGCGCTACCCGCGGCAGCAGGGTGTTATGCGCACCGGAAAGAATGGAAAGCCCAATGGCATCAACATCCTCTTGAATGGCAGCCGCTACAATCGAGGCTGGAGTCTGGCGCAAGCCGGTATAAATAACTTCCATACCGGCATCGCGCAATGCCTGTGCGATGAATTTAGCACCGCGATCGTGCCCATCCAAGCCGGGTTTGGCTATAAGAACGCGTATTTTCTTTTCCATAAGCCTTTTATAATATTATCGTTTCTTTATGTTCACCAAAAACCGCCTTCAGCTCATCTACGATCTCACCCAACGTGGCATAAGCTTTCACAGCGGCGAGAATATGCGGCATCAGGTTTTCCGTAGAAGCGGCAGCGGCTCTTACTGCTGCAAGAGTGCGCTCCACTTCTTTTTTGTCGCGTTCGGCTTTCACGCGCTGTATGCTTGCGATCTGTGCTTCTTGGATAGCTGGGTCTAATCGCATAATATTTTCAGGCGGTTCTTCCTCTATCTGGAACTTATTCAAACCCACGACAACCATCTCACCTGATTCTATCGCTTTCTGAACTTGATAAGAACTCTTTTGAATTTCGCGCTGTACATAGCCGCTTTCGATTGCTTCAACCATCCCTCCTAGCTCATCAATATGAGCAATATAAGCGGCAGCCTTCTCTTCAATTAGATCAGTGAGATGTTCCACAGCATAAGAGCCGGCTAGAGGATCAATGGTATCCGCCACCCCGCTTTCATATGCCACAATCTGCTGAGTACGCAGGGCAATGCGCACGCTATCTTCAGCAGGCAAAGAAAGGGCTTCGTCACGTGAGTTGGTATGCAGCGATTGCGTGCCCCCCAATACAGCTGCCAGCGTCTGAATAGCCACACGAACAATATTGTTATCCGGCTGCTGTGCTGTGAGTGTTGAGCCGGCAGTCTGTGTGTGAAACCGCAACACTTGGGATTTTGGACCTGCATTGAACCGCTCTTTCATAATCTTCGCCCACAACCTGCGGGCAGCGCGGAATTTTGCCACTTCCTCAAGCAAATTATTATGAGCAGCAAAGAAGAACGAGAGACGCGGTGCAAAACTATCCACTGCCAAACCCGCTTTAATGGCAGCTTCTACATAAGCGATGCCATCTGCCAGCGTAAAAGCCACCTCCTGCACCGCGTTGCTGCCAGCCTCGCGAATGTGATACCCAGAAATCGAGATGGAATTCCATTTTGGCACTTCTTTTGAACAGTAAGCTAAAATATCGGTGATCAAGCGCATGCTCGGCTTTGGGGGAAACCGATATGTACCGCGGGCAATATACTCCTTGAGGATGTCGTTTTGTATCGTTCCCTCCAGGGCAGCCGGTGAAACGCCCTGCTTTTCTGCTACCGCAATAACCATAGCTAAAAGGATCGAAGCAGTCGTGTTGATAGTCATTGACGTTGACACTTTATCGAGAGGGATGCCCTCAAACAAGCACTCCATATCCCGCAATGTATCAATGGCTACGCCAACCCTGCCTACCTCGCCATCCGCCATTGGATGATCCGAATCGTAGCCGATCTGGGTTGGCAAATCGAAAGCGATTGAAAGCCCGGTTTGCCCCTGTTCCAACAGATACTTAAACCGTTGGTTGGCTTCTGCGGCTGTACCAAAACCAGCGTACTGGCGCATTGTCCATAAACGGCTGCGGTACATTGTCGGTTGTACGCCACGCGTGTAAGGGTACTCGCCGGGAAAGCCCAACTTTTCCATATAGAGACGGCTCGCCTCTTCTCCTTCAGCTTGAGGGTAGTAGAGAGGAGCAATTTCTTCTCCAAATGAGGTACTGAAGCGCGGTTTGCGCTCTGGAAATTTTTCCACCGATTTGCGATAGACTTGGTTATACCATCTTGCAGCTTCTTCCTGAATAGACATTGCAATTTTCTCTCATGCACTAACCATGTTTATAAAACTGTTGTCGCCGATCCGCTCCGTTATTCTGCAGCTTTTTCATAAAGTGGCTTCAGCTGTTGATATAAACCCAAAAAAATGGGGTATTGCCGTTCGTAGCAATCAGAACCGTGCGGGAAATTCACCATTTTATCGGTTGAAACCATCTTAGCTACCGCTTCCTCATAGGATGGATAAAGCCCCAAGGCATGGCCGCAAAGCAAAATGTTGCCTAAGTTGGCAGTATCCTGCACTGAGACCGTTGCAATGGGTCTTTTGAGAATTTTGCCAAGAATTTCAAGCCACACAGGGCTTTTCAAACCGCCGCCAACGGCGCGCACCTCGTTAATCTTAATCCCCAATGATTCAACTGTCTCGATATTATTGCGCAAAGCAAAAGAAACGCCTTCCATAATAGCGCGTACAAAGTGGGCTTTTGTAGTCTTAAGATTAATCCCAAAAAATACGCCTCGCGCGCTTGGGTCCCAATAAGGAGTACGCTCGCCGTTTAGGTAAGGTAAAAAGATCAGCCCATCGCTACCCTCAGGAACACTTTGGGCAGCTTGATTGTAGCGGTTGAAAATATCACCAGAAATTTGCTGCGGACCCTCTTGCTGATCGAAAGCATTCTTAAACCATTCCAGCGACTCGCCGGCAGTTTGCATAATCCCCAAAGTTGCCCAATGCCGCCGCAAACAGTAATGCCAGCATAAAACGCGGTGATAGGTATCCAACAACGGTTTATCGGAGCAGACGGTAATTACCCCTGCAGTGCCGATAATCAAGGTAACCTGACCTGGTTCCACCATGCCTGCCCCTAATGCAGAAGCAGAGTTGTCTGAGCTACCGTTCACCACCGGAATACCGCTTTTTAAACCAGTTAAATGGCTGACTTCCTCAGAAACCTTGCCGATGATTTCATCTGAAGGCAGTACAACCGGAAAAAATGGTTGAGGAATGCCAAAGAATCGAAAAGCTTCTTCCGACCAAGCTTCCTTTTGCACATCAAAAACCAACGTGCCGCTAGCTTCAGCGTAGTCGGTTGCCATAACACCCGTCAGCTTGTATTTCAGGAAATCCTTTGCAACAAGGATATGGCGTACTTTTTTCCATACTTCGGGCTGATTTTCCTGCACCCATTTGACCTGCGGTGCGGTATAAGTAGTTGTAATATCATTAGATGTTTCGCGAAAGATCAATTCGCGAGCTTGGGCATCCTGCTTAATCCGCTCAACAATTCCTGCTGAACGCTGATCCATCCAAGTAATTGCTGTCCGCAGAATTTGGTCATGTTCATCTAGGTACACTTGGGTATGCATCTGACCGCAAAGCCCAATGCCTGCCACTTGCGAAAAAGCTTCTGCATGCTCTTTGCTTAAAGTTTGGCAAGCACTAATGAACCCTTCCCACCATGCTTGAGCGTCCTGCTCGGCATAACCATCCTGCGGCACTAGAATGGGATATTCTCGCGATTGGGATGCCAGCAGCTCACCTTTTTCTGAGAATATACTCACTTTTAGACTGGTTGTCCCTAAATCAATACCCATTAAGGTGCTCATACTGCCTGCCTCTTTTGCACATAACTGTCAATCAGAAATTTAATCACCATAACAAGGATCAGCACTGTTCCCCATAATGCCAAAGTAAAGAAGTTGCTGATGCCCATTAAATTCAATCCACTGGAAATCATCTGCAAAATGATCAATGAAACGACCACTTCCGATACTTTTCCAAAACCGCCGGCTGCATCTACTCCGCCCAACACTGCTGATAAAATTGTTAACAGCAGGTAGGATTCACCGTAATCTGCTTTAGCAGAATTGAAACGCGAAATCATCACCATTGAGGCAATTCCGGAAAATATGCCGGAGATCACATAAGTGTAAAACAGCACCTTGCGGTTATTCACACCGGAGAAAGTACAGGCGGTTGGGTTAGAGCCAATAAGATAAACCTGCTTGCCAAATGGTGTTCGATTAAGCAAGAGCGCCATAACACCCGCACAAGCAGCAAAGATGAGAATTGGGATCGGAATCCCTAGTACAGCGCCATTTCCAATCAGGCGCCAGGTTTCTGGTAGGCCGGAGATCACATAGCCTTCCGTAAGCACCACCGCAAAACCACTTATCATAATCATTGTGCCAAGGGTAGCTAAAATGGGTGAAATATCCAAATACGCAATCAATGTACCATTTAGGACACCAATAACCGCTGAGGTAAGCAAGCCAACCAGCATCGCTAACAAGATCACCCCTAGGCTGTTGGCACTTTCCGCTGGAAAAGCCCTTGTCAGCACCATTGCCATCATGATCCCCGCCAAATTAGCCGATGCAATGATGGAAAGGTTAATCCCCGAGGTCAGCATGGTAATCATCATTGCCAAGGTTAGTATGCCCAGTTCAGGCATTTGGTAAGCCATAGACTGAAAATTGCCAATGCTTAAAAAATTCTTGCCATTGAGCAGACCCATCAAGGCAATGACCATCAGCATAACAACCAGCAACACAGAAAGATGAGAAATTCTACGCAACACAGTATGCCTCCCTACATGTACTAGCTAGCTTCAACAATGACTCGTTTTTGGACTGATATTTTACTGCGGTAGGCACTAAAAGCCACACTGACCAAGATGACAAAGCCAATCACCACTTTATACCAAACTGCCGGCACGTGCATCAACGTCAAACCGTTGCCCATGATAGCGATCAATGCCACACCGAGCAGCGTCCCCAACATGCTGCCAGTGCCACCAGTTAAGCTCGCCCCACCGAGCACAACTGCCGCAATCACATCCAGCTCTTTGCCAACCAACGAGTTTGGCGCTACGGTTTGCACCAGCAAAGCTTGAATTACACTGCCAAACCCTGCCATTAATCCCATAAAAGAATAGACAAATACCGTTAAGCCAAAGATATTAAACCCTGCTCGTTGTGCCGAAGCAATATTGCCACCCATCGCATAAATGCTGCGACCCAACACTGTATAACGCAGAATAAACCAACCAATGAAAATCAAAGCAAACCAAATCACCGTGATCACCGAAAGACCATACGGTACTTGATCGGCTGTATATAAGGTAAAGATGCGGGCTGTCGAAAAATCGGCAAACCATGTCGGAAAGCCATATAACCATTTTCCTTCTGATGCTACCGTCAGCAAACCATAATAGATGTTCAAGGTAGCAATAGTTGTGATAATGCTAGGAATCTTGAAGTAATAGATGATCACCGCATTAATCATCCCTAAAATAACCCCAATGATGCCGGCAATAAGAAAGACCAACACGATGTTAAGCTGCTCTCCATGCTGGAGTAAAAGCACCGCAATGGTATAGCCGGTAACCGTCGCAATTGCAGTAAAAGAAATATCAATCCCACCCGAAATAAGCACAAACAGCATGCCAATAGCAAAAGTGCCCATTAAGGAATAGCTCCTTAACAAATCAAACAAGTTTTCTAGGGTGAAAAAGCTTGGGTTGATGATGGTGATAATGATTGAAAAAATCACTACTGCAATGAAAACATACGTTTCGTGACGAGAAAAAATATTCTTCATGATTCCATTATCCCTTAACTCAATAAGTTTCGTTGACGTAATTTTGAATCTCTTCCGGAGAGCATTGCGCGGTAACAAATTCTTTAACGATGCTCCCTTTGCGCATCACCAATACTCGGTTGCAGTTATTATAGACCTCAGGGATTTCATCCGAAATGAGGATAATGCCGATCCCTTTTTGAGCTAGGTTGCGAACAATTTCATGGATAGCAAACTTAGCTGCCACATCAATTCCTGCCGTTGGGTTGTCTAGGATCAGCACTTTAGGTTGGGTTGCAATCCATTTAGCCAGTACAACTCGCTGCTGATTGCCTCCAGAAAGGGTTTGCACTGGCGAATCTACGCTAGGAACTTTGATAGACAACTCTTCCACCCAATGTTGAACGTTTTCTTTCATCCGCTTCTTATCCAACAGCTTGAAACGATTGACCATAGATTGGAGGGTGGTAATAATAATATTGTCACTGACCGGTTGAACGTTGATCAGCCCTTGCAGCAAACGGTTTTCTGGCACATATGCAATCCCCAATTGCATTGCATGCTGAATGGAGGTAATTTTCAAAGGCTTGCCTTCAAAATACAAATTGCCTTCATCAGGAGACGTTAAGCCAAATAAGGAGTGGGCTAGCTCCGTTCGCCCTGAACCAAGCAAGCCGGTGATGCCCAATATCTCACCCGGCAGCAGCTGAAAGGTGATATCCTTATATTCCCCATGCCGCGATAACTTTTCGCATGCCAGGATTGGCTGCTGATGATTTACTTCTTTGGTAAAAGGATGATACTCCAATTTCTTCCCTGTCATCAGCATGGTCAGCTTTTCATCATTCAGCTCAGAGGAAGGATAAACGCCAACCATTCTGCCATCTCTAATTACACTGATTCGGTCAGCAATTTGAAGCAGCTCATTAAGCTTATGGCTAACGAACAGCGTAGCAATGCCTTTCTTTTTCATATCCAGCACAACCGAAAGCAAGGCGTCCACCTCTCTTTTGGTCAATGAAGCTGTAGGCTCATCCATAATAATGAGCTTTACATCGGACGTCAGCGCACGGCAGATAGCAACCAATTGCTGATCAGCGATTGAAATATCGCTTACTACTGCATCAAGCGGCAAATTCACGTTAATACGCGCCATTGCCCTTTCTGCAATTTGATGCAGTTCCTGCCAGCGTACTAAACGGCGGTGCTGCGCAATGTACTGTCCCAAAGCAATATTTTCAGCTACTGTTAGATTTGGAAACAAGGATAAATCTTGATAAATGACTTGAATTCCTTTATCAATCGCGTTCATGGCATTATGCCCGTGAACCGCTTTCCCTTCGATCTCAATGATAGAGCCCGGATCGGCATCAACGGTTCCCGCGATAATCTTGATCATGGTAGATTTTCCAGAACCGTTTTCTCCAGCTAAACAGTGAATTTCACCAAGGTAAATATCAAAATCTACCTTATCCAAAGCTGTAACACCAACATAATGTTTGCTTACTTGCTTTAATGCTAAAAAGGGTTGCGCCATAGTGTTCTTACCTATACTCTTAGTGATGATATACCATAAATAGCTTTAGCTATGCACATTTCGTTACGAACAAGCAGCTTTTTCAACACCTCATCTATTACTAAACACGGCAAGTACTGAAAAGGCTCAAGATGCGTGAAGAGGTCTGTTTCCAAAGCTGCGTTCATTCCTTTAACGGCCGGGCTCCTCACTCAACCGAGGAGCCCATAGCTTTTGTAGAAAATTGGCTAGAAGCCTAACGAATCGGCATTTTCTGGAGTGATGTCCATGATCATATCAAGTTTGACCACTTTACCCTCCAGAGTGGCTTTACCCATGCCGGGGATTTCCATACCATCTTCGACTTTATTCCCGTCTAAGATGTATTTGGCAAGCCATACCATGCCGTAGCCAGCATCAGCAGGATTCCACAGCAACCCTTCCTTCATGGTACCTTCCTTCAAGTAGGGGGCTGCTTGTGAGGGGATGACGGTGCCTACAACGGCGATCTTGTCTTTCAAGCCCTTCTCTTTAATCGCTTGAGCCGCACCGATAGGACCAAGGCTGCCAAAGCCAACAATACCCTTTAAATTAGGATAGGCTTTGATCAACTCGAGTGTCTTTTGGCGAGCTAACTCCTGATCCTCACCGCAAGGGATGCGTTCGGTAACCAGCTTGAGATTGGGGTACTTTTCTTTAGCATACTCAAGTCCAACATCCGCCCAGAAGTTGTGAAGCGGCACGGTTAAGCTGCCGACGAAAATGGCATATTCACCAGAATCGCCCATGTGCTTGACAAGCTGATCCCAAGCATGTTGACCGAACTTGACATTGTCAATCAATTCAAAGTCATAGTCAGCACCTACCTGATCAGGTGATTCATGGGTGATAACCACAATACCCTTTTCCTTAGCCTTCTGGAAGACCGGCTCCAATGCTTTCGCATCGTTTGGTACAACTGCAATAGCATCAACGCCCTTTGCTACCAAATCTTCAACAACCTTTACTTGTTGAGCCGGGTCCGCTTGGGCAGGACCAGTCTGATAAGCGTTTACCTTGAGCTCTTCTGCTGCGCGTTTCACGCCTGTTTCAACAACATTGAACCAAGGAATACCGGTAATCTTGACTACTACAGCAATTTCATAAGGTTTCTGTTCTTCAGCTGGTTTTTGTTCCTCAGCAGGCTTCTGTTCCTCAGCAGGCTTCTGCTCTTCAGCTGGTTTCTGTTCCTCAGCAGGTTTCTGCTCTTCAGCTGGTTTCTGTTCCTCAGCAGGCTTCTGCTCTTCGGCTGGTTTCTGTTCCTCAGCTGCAGGCTTCTGTTCTTCAGCCGGCGCAGGAGTTGCTGCCGGAGCACATGCTGCCAACAACAAGCTCGCAATCATGATGATTGACACTAACTGCAACAAGATTTTCTTATTCATTTTTCCTCCTTACTTTTTTGTTTATCTAGTAAACATTAGGCAAACACTTCTCTGTATTACCTACACAAACAAAACGAAACAAACCATTACCAGGTATAAACTCAGCTGCTTTGCCTCCTTCTACGCATCTTGGAGCCTTTTCAATACTTGCCGCTGATTTTTAGTTATCTCTTTTTATATTATACTACTCTCTTGAATATTTCTTGGCTGCAAACTTATGACAGAAAAGCAATGTTACAAAGTCATTTCCTCTGACCGTACGTCTTAAATTTCTCTTGAATGATAGCCATCTCTTCATCAGGTAAAATCACCGGTTCGCCAATGCACTTGGCTTGGTAATATATCCGCGAGACCAATTCAAGTTCTTCAGCCACCGCAAAAGCAGATTCTACATCCTTGCCTACCGTAATAATGCCGTGATTAGCCATTAAGCATGCATTGTAATTGCCAATGGCAGCAACAATATTATCAGCAAGTTCCTGACTGCCAAAGGTTGCATACTTTGCCAAAGGTACTTTATTGCCTGAAAAGCCAACCAAGTAATGCACCGCCGGCAATTCCCAATTCATGCATGCGATGGTTGTTGAATAAACCTGATGAGTATGCACAACGGCGTTGATATCAGAGCGATAGTTCAGCAGCGCCAAATGCATGCGAATTTCACTTGAAGGGTTTAAATCACCTTCAACAATTTCCCCCTGCGGAGTAACTACAACTACATCTTCCGGTTTCATCAGGAAGTAATCCACCCCGCTTGGCTTGATTGCCACTAAATTTTGCTCGCGATTGAAAATACTGATATTTCCCCCCGACCCAGTTGTTAGGTGTGATTGGATCAATCTTCTGCCGTATTCCACCACAGCAGTTCTTTCAGGTAACAAAAGCATAAAATTCTCCTTCCCTACGATTATGAAATTATATTATGTTGTTCCAAATTTATGCTGAAACAGCCAGTTTTTTCAGCACGATATATCTTATTATACCATAATCTCTCAAAATACATTTCGTTGCCTCTCTTGCTTGCCCCAATAAGCAGTGATACAATTACACTCATGGCTTGAAAAGGTTTCCTTTCAGGTAATGCCTTACTTAAAAGCGATTTGGTAGAAAAAGGAGGAAAAATTCAAATGAAACAATTAACAAAAATCTTCTCTATTCTGGTGCTTCTTGCTCTGCTGCTCAGCGCCTGCGGGCCCCAAGCAAGCGCACCGCAAGCACAAAAAGTGGTCTATCTGATCAACGGCGCTTTAGGAGACAATGCTTTTTACGATTCCGGCAAAGCCGGCATTGATGCCATTGCTAAGCAATACGGCGTAGAAACCCGTACGATTGAATGCAATTTTGACGCAGCAAAATATCAGCCCTCGCTTCAAGCTGCCGTGGACTACGCAGATGTCATCTTTGTCATCTCTTACGGTTTCGAAGATCAGTTGAAAGAGATCGCCGATAAATATCCGCAAAAGATATTTGTCAACATTGATACAGTTGTCCAAAATTCCAAAAATACCATCACCTCGGTTGATTTCATCGAAGAGGAAAGTGCATATTTAGCTGGAATGGTCGCCGGACTTACGACCTTGGATACCAGCATTAAAAATATCAACCCCGACAAAATCATTGGCGCTGTGGGTGGGGATGTGGACCCAGTGGTTCAAGCTTTCATCTTCGCTTATGAAAATGGCGCACACGCTGTTGACCCAGAGATTAAGGTTGAAACAAAATCATTAGGCGGGGCATGGGATGACTCTGCTAAAGGGAAACAAGCTGCACTGCAGCTATACGATATGAAAGCTGATGTTGTATTTCAGATTGCCGCTGCAGCCGGCATGGGCGTACTGCAGGCAGCCAAAGAGCGCGATCTTTACGCCATTGGCGTTGACACCAACCAAAATGATATCGAGCCGGGTCATGTCATTGCCAGCGATATTAAAAACGTTGGAAAAGCCATTGAAGATGTATTTAAGACGATCAAAGACGGCACCTATAAACCAGGACAAGTTCTTGAATACGGTCTTGCTCAAGGCGGTGTAGATATTGCCTTAGAAGCTAAGGTTCAAGTTTTACCAAAAAGCATTCAAGATAAAGTACTGGAAGCTCGTCAGCAGATCATTGATGGCAAGCTGAAAATCGAACGCTACAAACCATAGGCTGTTCGATAAGTGATTCATTAACGGATAAAAATAGACTCATATTACCTGTACAACCCTCTTCGTTCGTTCTGCTGCTTTCTTGGCACAGAGCGAACGAAGAAAAATTAGTTTTCTAAACGATCACTAGAGGAGCTAATCACTTGAGTGATATCATCCAGATGCAGCATATCATCAAAGTCTTTCCGCCCAACGTTGTTGCCGTGGATAATGTGTCCGTATCCTTTCGTGAAGGCGAAATCCATGCCATCGTTGGGGAAAACGGCGCCGGCAAAAGCACCTTGATGAAAGTGCTCTATGCGTTAGAGCATAAAGACAGCGGAGAGATTTTTCTGCGCGGCCAGCGAGTCAACTTCAGCGAGCCGCGTCAAGCCATTAATGCCGGTATTGGCATGGTGCACCAAGAAATCCTGCTTGTGCAGGAATACACCGTCTGGGAAAATGTCATTTTAGGTATTGAGCCCACCAACTGGCTAGGAACTCTGGATAAGCGTGAGGCGCGCCGCCGGGTGCAGCAGAAAGTAGATGAATTTGCTTTCAACCTAGATATTGACGCCCTAGCTGGAGATCTTTCGGTTTCAGCCCGTCAAAAAGTTGAAATCCTCAAGTTGCTATATCGCAACGTATCCGTGCTTATTCTGGATGAGCCAACTGCTGTCCTCACCCCGCAGGAAATCCCCCAGCTTTTCGCTGAATTGCGCCGTCTGCGGGATAATAACCACACTATTCTGTTTATTTCCCATCGCCTTGATGAGGTGATCGCCCTTGCCGATCGGATCACTGTGATGCGCAAAGGGAAAAAAATCGATACCGTAGATTCAGCTGCCACCTCTAAAGAAGAATTAGCCGAGAAAATGGTGGGCAGAGAAGTGGTGTTTGTTTCTCGACGCAGCCCACACCCGCGCGGTGAAGTTGTGTGCAGCGTTCAGGGGCTGACAGTAAAAAATTCAGAACAGCAAGTAAAGCTGAACCAAGTTAGTCTGGAGGTACACGCAGGTGAGATCGTCGGCGTCGCCGGCGTTGAGGGTAATGGACAATTTGAATTGGTCAACGCCATCATGGGCTTGATCCCTATCGAGGAAGGTCATATTTTTGTTCAAGGCAAAGAACTCACCCGAGCTCCTATCATTGAAAGACGAAAGTTGATTTCCTACGTACCTCAAGATCGCAGCAAAATGGGGGCAAGCCTTTCTGCTTCCATCATGGAAAATGCCATTATGACACATCACCTGCTTAATCCGCATCTTTCGCAGTGGAAGGGATTGCTGCTAAACTATGCTGCAGCGCGCCGTTTTACCGACGAATTGGAAAAACGATTTTCAGTAACCATGGCGTCAAAATACAATCCCATTCGCTCCCTTTCCGGCGGCAATCAGCAAAAGGTCATTTTAGGGCGCGAATTGCTTTTAAACTGTCCCTTCGTTTTGCTTGATCAACCGACGCGCGGTTTGGATGTTGGTTCGATTGAATATGTCCACGAGCAAATGCTGCGCGCTCGCGCAGAAGACCGCGCTATACTGCTGCTTTCAGCAGATTTAGAGGAGCTTTTTCTTGTCGCCGACCGTCTGCTGGTGCTCTACCGCGGAGAAATTGTCGCCAATTTGCCTGTTGAAGCAACCTCAGTAGAAGAGATAGGCAGTTACATGCTTCAAGGAAGAAAAACGGAGGCGGTATGAGAAATAAAGCTTTGCATGGATTGCTTGGTGTGGCAATTGCCCTTCTTATTGGGGCAATCATCATGCTTGTTCAAGGCTATCAGCCCATTCTTACCTACAAAGCTCTTTTTGACTATTCACTGTTTGGGTACTATCCCCTAGCAACGACATTGAAGAACAGCGTACCACTTATCCTAACCGGCTTATCAGCTTCAATAGCTTTTGCCTCCGGCGTCGTCAACCTTGGACAGCCAGGTCAGCTGGTGATGGGCGCCTTGTTCGCTACTGTCGGAGGGCTTTATCTAGACCTGCCCTTGCCGTTTTCTGTCATAGCACTGCTTCTGCTGGCAATGCTGGGCGGTATGCTGTGGTCAGCTGTAGCAGCTGCAATGCGCTATGCTTTCAACATGAGCGAGTTTATTGTAACTCTTATGCTGAACATGATTGCCGATTTCTTTACCTATTGGGCAATTACTTACCCTTTTATGGATCGCACAGCATATTCCCCGATGACACCTCAAATCCACCCCAACGCTTGGCTTGGCGAAATTGGCGGCTTCAACCTCAATGTTTTCATCATGCTAGCTGCTTTCGCAGGGAGCTTGTTTGTCTTTTATCGCTGGAAAGCCGGCTATGAATGGCGTATTTCCGGCCAAAACAGTCTTTTCGCCAGAATTGGGGGATGTGCAATTCGCCGCAACTATTTGGCGGTCATGCTGGTAACCGGCGCTTTAGCTGGTTTAGCCGGTGGTTTGGTTGTTATGAGCGGTCCGCACCGTTTTATTAAAGGGCTTGGAGCAAATTATGCATGGGATGGAGTTATGATTGCGGTTGTTGCCAATAATGACTTAATCGCCACGCTGCTTTATGGATTGTTCTTCGCTACTTTGCAAACCGGAGCTTTAGGTATGGAGCTAGTAACCGCCGTACCCAGCGAATTTATTATGATCCTTCAAGCAATTATGGTTCTCGTGATTGTAGCCGGGCGCGAATATATCAACTTGCTGCTCGAACGGCTTACTGCCCATCGCCAAGCAAAGGAGCATGCAGCATGAAATTGTTGGTCGGACTGATAACTGGAATGATTTCAGGCGCTACGCCGATTCTCCTGGCAGCCTTAGGAGGAGCATTTACGTATTATGCCGGCATATTCAACATTGCTATGGAAGGCATGATGCTCAGCGGAGCATTTTTTGCTGTACTTGGCTCCTACACCTTTCATAGTTGGGCAGCAGGCATTCTCTGCGCCATTCTTGGCTCTCTTCTCATGGCAGCCATATTCATCCTCTTTGCGGTTTATTTGCACACAGACGAGTTTGTTACGGGCATTGCCTTGAATTTGTTTTCTGTAGGCGCAACAACCTATTTACTGCGTCAAATCTTTAACGTCAAAGGTGCATTCGCTCACCCGGATATCATTGCCATCCCCAGCATTGACTTGCCGTTAATAGCCCAGGTTCCTGTAATAGGCGAGATACTCAGCGGGCGAAATTTGGTCATCTATTTAGCAGTTCTGGCAACAATTCTGAGCGCATACATTATTTTCCACACCCGTTTCGGGCTGCGTCTGCGAGCAGCTGGTTACCACGCTGCTTGTCTTGAATCCAGCGGGGTTAGAGTAGCGCGGGTGCGGGTAATGGCTTTGTTGATTTGCGGAGTTTTGTGCGGTCTAGCCGGCGCTTTCCTCTCACTCGGCTATGTACGCCTGTTTGGAGAAAACATGTCTGCTGGACGCGGCTGGATCTCGCTAGCTGCGGTAATTCTTGTCAGCGGCAATCCTTGGGGAATTGCTGCAATCTCATTGCTCTTCGGTTTTTCCGATGGATTAGGCTTAATGCTGCAAAGCTACCAAGTACCTTCCCAATTCACCGACATGGTGCCTTACATCGCTACTTTAATTGCTTTGTTCTTCTACTCACGGCGACTTAAAAACGAGCTTGAAGAATAAAGAATAAAGACGAAGGATAAGAATTATAGAGAGCAAGTTACTTTAAGAGCTTAGCGAAGAAATATTGCCCAAGCTGATAGCCCTACAAGAATGCAGGTAACTGCCAACCCGGCAATAAGCTGATCAGAAGTCGAACGCTCATCTTCCAAAATCAATGCCAAACCTTCGCCGGTTTGCACCACTTGTCCATGCAAGGTTGGTCCCACAAACCAAGCCATGAATGCTCCGCCTAAAAATCCTCCCAAATGTCCCCAATTATCAATCCCCGGCGATAAGCCAATAATAAAATTAATCGCCGCAATCATTGCAATATTAATCAAGATTCGTTGGGCGCGACTGCCAAAATATTCGCGGTTTTTGAGAACAAAAACTCCCTGAGCTGCAATTAATCCAAATATTGCGGTAGAAGATCCCAACGAGGGGTACGGCGAGAAAAGGGTAGAAAACACATTGCCGCAAAACCCAGCCAGCACATAAAGCCCCAAGAAACGAATATGACCATACGGTGGCTCAAGTGATTGCCCCACTAGATAGAGGGCATACATATTCAACCCAATATGAAGAATAGAACCATGCAAGAAAATAGGAGTTATCAGCCTCCATACTTCCCCTCGGTGAATTAGTTGATTGATCTTCATTCCCATTGCTGCCGCCAAATCAAAGCCAATCAACGCTGCACTACCTTCCTGCAGAATAAACACGGCAATAGTCAGGGCTAAGATGCCATAGGTGAAAGAGGGTTTCACCCCTTTAATAATAATTGGCAGCCGCGTTGGATATCCTTCTTCAGGGATAGCCGGCAGAGGCTGAGGAACGTTTTCTTCTGCTTGCACCTGATTTGTTTCATTACCTTGAACTTGCTGCTCATTGTTCATAATGTTACCTTGCGATGGTGAACGCGGCAGTGCTCGGCAGTAATAATGCTGATCACATCATCAACCGCCCGATCGAGAGAGCCATTCTTATTAACAACGAGATAATCAAAGAGAGGAATGTATTCCTTTTCTTTCATCATTGTCTGAATGCGTACTTTTAATTTTTCTTCTGTTTCGGTATGGCGCGCTTTCAGCCGTCTAATAATTTCATCTTCATCACCTGCAGTGAGGAAGATGAGCACCGCTTCGGGGCATTTATTGCGAATAGTAACTGCCCCCTGCACATCTACCCGCAAAATTGCATCCTTGCCGCTTTCCATGGCATTTCGTACTTCTGCCCGCGAAACACCCTTGTATTCACCATAGACAATCGCATACTCAATCAACTGATCATCAGCAATCATCTGCTGAAAGGTTTCAGGGGAAACAAAATAATAATCTACACCTTCGCGTTCCTGCGGGCGCGGTTTGCGGGCAGTTGTCGTAACGACAAAATGAAACGGAAAGTCCCTTTGACGCAGCGCTGCAATGACGCTATCCTTTCCTGCTCCTGAATGACCTGAGATGACAATAAATAATGGTTCAATTCGACGTCCTTTGTACTCTTCCATAAGATCATCATTCCTGATAAAATGATTAGAGGTCTTTTCCATCAATACCATGCTAACCCATTATTGGATTGAAGGAATATTATATGATTATAATTCAATTACGCTCTTAGTGGAGTATATTTACAGTATTGGAGGAAAAAGATGCCAACTTATGATTATCGCTGTTTGAATTGCAACCGTCGCTTTGACATCTTTTTAACCTATCAAGAATATGATACCGCAAAAGTTCGCTGCCCTCATTGTCAAAGCGATCAAGTGCAGCGGCGGATTGGGCGCGTGCGAGTCGCCCGCTCTGAAGAAGCTTATATAGAAGACCTTAGTGATCCCGCGAAAATGGCAGATTTAGAAAATGATCCAAAAGCCATGGGGCGGTTGATGCGCAAGATGAGCAGTGAGCTTGGGGAGGACATGGGTCCTGAATTTAATGAGCTTGTCTCTCGCCTGGAAGCTGGTCAAAGCCCAGAGGAGATTGAGAAAGCCATGCCGCAACTTGCTGATGAAATTGGCGGGAAAAGCAGCTTAGATGATGGTCCAAATCTTGAGGATGATGATTTTTAGTAACGTTTAGAGCAGCTTTTGACGCTGCTCTAATTCTTCTTGGAGCTGAGAAAGAATCCTCTGACGGTGTTCAAAAGGCATAGTTTGTTTAGAGCATTTGCGGCAAAACGCGATCATTTTCTCGGTTGTATCCAGCAATATATGGCAGCGCGGGCAAGCTTCAATATGTGCGCGTACTTCAATTGTCAATGCTTCATCTAAACAGTTTTCAATATAATCGGATAATATATTCACCACTTCTTCGCAAGTCATCCATTCGCTCCTGAAACACGCTCTGCAAAGTAGGAAGATAATTTTTCTCGCAGGGCTAAGCGAGCGCGGTGCAAGCGCACCTTTACAGCACCTGGACTAATGCCCAAAGCTTCAGCAGTCTCCTCGGTTGATAATTCTTCCACATCCCGCAGCAAGAATACCGCTTTTAAACTTGAAGGTAATGATTGGATAGCTTTTTGCAACTCTTGCTTTGCCTCTTCATCCGTAACGATGACTTCCGGGCTCCAATTCCAAGCGATTAGCTGTTTTGGCATTGGCATTGGGTCAGGGTCATCATCTTCAATTTCTTCATTTGGCAGCAGTTCTTCTTTCTTCTTGCGAATTCTATCGCGGCTCGCATTGTACGCTATTCGATAGAGCCAAGTACCAATTTTTGAACGTCCTTCAAATTGATGGCGATGAGTGAGTGCGGCAAGAAAAGTCTCTTGAACAATATCTTCTGCTGCCTGCGGATCGCGCAATAGTCCTAAGGCTAAACGATAAATTGGGTCAGCATAACGCTCAAAGAGAATGCTTAGCGCCTGTGAAGGTTCATTTGACTTAAACGCCTCTAGCAGCGAGGCTTCTTCGAGCATAGCTCTCCTTAATTAGACGATCTGGATGATATTTTGTTACGGCTTGAATTATACTACAACTTTTTATGAGTACAGAAAGGTTAGATAACCGCGTAGCTGTGCCTGAGCCTCTTTTTCCGGAATGCGCCTTCGCACAAACTTTTCAAAAGCTAATAAAATTTATACACTTTTTATACACAATTTATGGATTAGATAGGTATAATCGTTCAGTCCTACAATGGCAAGCGAGCTGTCGTAATTATAGGTTACACCAAGAGAGAAAGAGGTGCTCTATGATGCAAAGTGCAGAATGTCCTTCGTGCGGTGAAGAAATCATTCTTTCGAACAATATTCAGCTTGGTCAACGCGTTGATTGTCCCCATTGTGATGCTGTGCTCAAAGTGATTTGGCTCGATCCTCCTGAATTGGAATGGCTAGACCTAGAGATGGATGAAGAAGACTATGAGTATGACGAGGACTACCTAGACGAAGACGAATTTGAGGACGATTTCTACCTCGATGACGACGAGGATGAAGATGAAGATGAGGATGATTTATATTGATATACAGCAGTATTGCATAACTTAACTTTCTTTTATTCTTCATCCACGTGGCATTTATCGAGTACGCCGATTAAGCAGGCTATCTCATCTCAGAAAGCCATTTATTATCTTGTCTGCACAACGATGACAAGCCTAGTTCATTTACCCAATTTTTTTCTCTCGAGCATTTTTCATTAAGCCTTTATTGACCCCTTGTAAAACATAGGGTAAAAATAAAGTATGGCGCAGGGTAATATTTCTGAAAAATCAGCTCTGCAAACTCGCAAGGAGCTTGGTTTAGCTCATCTTAACGCTGATCGCATTGAAGAGGGATTAAAAATCTATGCGATGATTCTGCGCGATTACCCTGAAGACGTGGAATCTTACATTGTCATAGGCGATTGCTATTTAGCTCAAGGTGAGGTTGAGACAGCCAGTCAGCTGTATGCTTATGCCTTAGAGCTCTCTCCCGGCAACCAGGAGATCATGCGCCGACTTCGCCTAGTGAAAAAAGAGAAAGGCGCTCAAGGTGAGAAGAGCGAAATCCCTGTGCCCGAATTAAGAGCGATCGGACGCGTTCTTCAACGGATCATGGGCAAGACAGCTGCTGTAACTGAGCAAGAGTTGGAACGCGCCGTAAAGTTTCTCGAAGAAATTCGTACCAGCGAAAGACCAGCCCTAGCTGTAGCTGAGCGGCTTGGCGAGATTGAAGAGCTTATCCCAGCTTTGCTCGAGCTGAATGTTCGTCAAGCTCGGGCAGAGGGAAGACCTGAACTGGCTCTGGCTTTAGATGAATTATTAGAAAGTGTGCGCTCTCAACTTTCTAGCTCCAGTACTGAGGTTAACCATTCCATCCCAGAAAAACCAGTCGCTGCTCACTCAAATATCCCTAAAAAAGCAAACATACTGTTCTTAGTGCCTTCAGCTCATCAAATATCCAATCGCGCTATCATGGCTTATCGAGCTCTGCTAGCACGAGGCTACAATGCTACCCTAGCTTCTACTCAAACAAAGCTTGCACAGCAAAAATATGATCTCGCCATTGCTTTTAACCCGCATGGCGACCCGCAATTAATGGAATTTATGGCAGCCTGTGCCAGCGCAAAAATTCCCATCATCTTGGATATTGAAGACGACTTTGAGGAAATGCCCATATCACATCCCGCTTATCCGGATTTTGGACTAGCCTCAGAAGAAAAGAACCGTATTTATCTCGCCTCGCTCATGCTTGCCCACGTCATCACAACCCCAGGAGCCGAACTAGCAGAGAAACTTAGCACCAGCGGCCGCAATGCCAAAGTCATCCCTCATGGATGGATTCAGCGCAATGGATTATGGGATAAGCCAGTAGCCCGCCGCCATACAGTGAACATCGGCTGGCTTGGAAGCCGCGAACAACTTGAGGATGTAGCCAGTATTCGGCGGATGGTGCTGCGAGTGCTGCGCGAATTCCCCTACACTCAACTTGTTATTGGCGGCAACGCCCAAGTATATCAGCTGTTTGATCGCATTCCCGAATCGCGGCGCATATTCTTGCCGCCTGCTCAGCCAGATGATTACCCCTACTTGCTTAGCCAAATAGATATTCTCCTTGTCCCCCTGCGAGACACACTTTTTAACCGCATGCAATCCGATCTGCGCTTAATGGAGGCCGGCATTCGACGCATCCCCTGGATTGCTTCCCCTATGCCAGCCTTTATTGCCTGGGGTGCCGGTGGATACATTGCATACACAGATGAAGATTGGGTTACCCACTTGCGAACTCTGGTGCAGGAACCTAAGTTGCGATCTTCCTTAGGTAACGAAGGCTGGCGCAAAGCCGAACAGCGCGAAATGAGTCGATTGGGGGAATTATGGCAATTAGTCATTGAAGATGTGCTAAATATTACTAAAAAGGAGCATAAATAAGGTATAATAGTGGCAAAATAATCAACTTATGAGAATAGTATATGTATATTCAGATAATCCTTTAGAATGGAACTCCAGCGAGTGGCGCTGTGCCGTACCAGCGCGTGCCATCAACCGCAGCGGTGTTCATACCGCTCGTTTGCTCTCAAAAATTGAGTTCGTAAAAAATACATCCAAAGTTCAAGATGCCTGTCAAAATGCGGATGTCATTGTCATTGAACGCGCTTTATACGGTCCTATGCTGTCTGCTATTCAACATTGGAAAGCTCAGGATAAAATTGTCATCGGTGATTTTGATGATGCTTATCATCTCATAACACCCGACAACAGCAGCTACCCCTTTTGGGTGGAAAACCGCGTAAAAAGAGAGAACGAAAAAGGTGAAGAGGTTTGGGAAAAAATTGATCCACCAGCTCTAACCCAGTTCAAATGGGGGCTGCGATTAGTCCATGCTGCAACGGTTCCTTCAAAGCGTCTCGCTGATGATTGGAAAGATTACACTGAAATGATTTATCTTCCCAATTATATTGATCTGCAAAACTATCAGCACGCGCCCCGTGTTCCTCATGAAGGCATCATTATTGGTTGGGGAGGGAGCGTCTCACACTTGCCCAGCTTTCAAAAAAGTGGCCTTATTCCGGCTTTGCAAAATGTTTGCCGTGCACGCCCGCAAGTAAAAGTAATGATTTGCGGCAACGATACCCGCATCATCAACAGTTTGCAATTGCCCCCCGAGAACATCATTCACAGACCTTGGGTACCCCATTCACAATGGGCAAAACATCTCGCAGAATATGATATTGGTCTTGCACCTCTCAGCGGGGCATATGATGATCGCCGCAGTTGGATTAAGGTATTAGAATACATGGTAATGAAAATACCGTGGGTAGCCAGTGAAAGCCCAGCCTATAATGACCTCCGTTCCTACGGTTGGCTAGTCAAAAACACGCCGGGCGCTTGGGAACGCGTTCTATTGGATATGATCGATCACTTAGACGATTACCGCGCAGAAGCTGCAGGAGAACCCTATTTATTTGGCATTGCCCAAAGTATTGATGAACATGTAGAAGAAATAATCTCACATTATTCGCACGTAATTCAAAGAGTATTCGGGAGTGAATAACCTATGCCAATCATGGAAAAAACACAAGCCGATCGCCCAAAGAAATCCAAATTGGATATTCTGCCACAAGTAACCCCACCGACTATGGTTGCGATCCCAGAAGGGTACGTCATCATGGGAACCAGTTTAGAACAAGTTGCCAATATGCTCGAATATGAGGATTGGGCTGAAGAATGGTACAGCCGCAACTTGTTTGAAATTGAGCAGCCACAGCACCAACTACTCATTCCCGCTTTTGAGATAAGCATATCTCCTGTTACCAATGCAGAATATTTCACTTTTGCTTGGTCAACCGGCTACCGCATGCCGCGCTACTGGCATGGTTTTAAGTATGCTGAAGCTGTAAAAGATCATCCTGTGGTAGGCGTCTCTTACGATGATGCCATTGCTTATTGCCAATGGCTTAGCGAACAAACTGGACAAAAATATCGTCTGCCCACCGAAGCAGAATGGGAAAGAGCTGCCCGCGGGGATGACGACCGTATTTACCCTTGGGGAGACCGTTTTGAAAACTGGCGCTGTAATACCCAAGAAGGCGGCAAACGTGGTACAACTCCGGTCGGTTCCTATACCCCTGGTGGAGACAGCCCCTTTGGAATCCACGATTTATCAGGCAATGTATGGGAATGGACCAATAGCGTTTTGCTTCCCTATCCTTATGAGCCCACCCCAGAACGCGAGACAATCACTCCTGAAAGCAAATGCGTTTTGCGCGGCGGAGCTTGGTATTATAGCCGTAAGTTAGCTCGCTGCTCCTCACGCGAATGGGTGCTTCCCTCTTACATTTCACCCTTAATTGGTTTTCGAATCGCTCGAACAATAACAGAATAAACACATCAATTGATCTGTACGGCACAAACGCGCTTTATTCCTGCCAAATCACTAATAAACGTAACCGCTGCCTGCGGCAGCCGTGACAAGACTAGCTTTTCCACTTCAATGCTTTGATCAGCTCCAATTTCAAGCAGCAAAAGGCCATGCGACTTAAGGAGTTTTGCTGCTTGAGGTAAAAAGCGCCGGATTATTGCTAGTCCATCGCTTCCCCCATTTAAAGCAAGCTGAGGTTCGCTAACACACTGCTTTACTTCGTCTGTGGGTACATAAGGCAGATTTGCACATATTAAGTCAAAAATCCCTGAACCACTTGGATTAATCAGAGGCTGGCACAAATCACTCTGCAGCCATTTAATCACTGCCGAAACCTTGTGTCTTTGACTATTGCGGCGCGCTACCTGAAGAGCACTCCATGAGATATCCACACCCACTACTCTTACCCGCGGCTGATGATATGCCAAGCTCACCGCAATACATCCGCTGCCTGTTCCAACATCAAGCACTGCTTTTGCCTGAGAATATCTCTTCAGCCAATCTAGCGCATATTCCACCAAAAGTTCTGTTTCTGGACGAGGTATCAGTACGCTCTCATCAACCCAAAAAGGCAAGCCAAAAAACTCGCGTTCACCTATTAGGTAGGCTAACGGAACTTTGCAAATCAATTTTTGCAATGCTTCTTCGGCTGCTTCAAGCTCAGGTGAACTGATTTCCCATTCAGGATGGGCAAGCACCCAGGTACGGTCCTTGTTCAGCAAATGAGCCAAGATAACTTGAACCTCAATGTGAGCAGTATCTGTAAAGGGCTCAAGTTCTTGGATTGCATATTTCAAAAAATCTTTTATCTGCACCGACTAAAAAACAATCATCCACCTTCGGCGACTGCTAAACGTTCTGCTTCAGAGTGGGTTATCAACTCATCAATAAAGAAATCCAACTCACCTTCCATAACCGCCGGCAGGTTATAAGAGGAAAGGTTAATGCGGTGATCTGTAACCCGCGATTGAGGGTAATTATAGGTACGGATCTTTTCAGATCGATCGCCGCTGCCAATTTGAGAACGGCGGGTAGATTCAAGCTCACTGCGTCGCTTTTCCTCTTCAATTTCATACAAGCGCGCCCGCAAGATGCTCATTGCCCGCAAGCGATTCTGCAACTGAGATCGTTCATCCTGACACGCAACAACAATGCCGGTTGGAATGTGAGTAATGCGAACCGCCGTGGCATTTTTTTGCACGTTCTGCCCGCCGGCACCAGCCGAGCGATAAACATCAATTCGCAAGTCATTTTCCGAAATTTCAATCTCCACATCATCCACTTCTGCCAATACGGCAACCGTTGCTGCGGAAGTGTGAATCCTCCCCGAGGCTTCAGTAGTCGGAACGCGTTGTACGCGATGTACACCCGTTTCATATTTGAGCCGTGAATAAGCGCCCTTGCCCTTAATCATAAAGATGATTTCTTTATAACCGCCGATGCCGGTCTCATTCGCCGACAGCACTTCTACTTTCCAACCGCGTCCCTCAGCATAGCGCGTGTACATGCGAAATAAATCCGCAGCAAAAAGAGCTGCTTCCTCACCGCCGGTACCCGCCCTAATTTCCATAATCACGTTGCGCTCATCGCGCGGGTCCTTAGGGAGCAGCATGGTACGAATCTCTTTTTCTAATTTTTCAATTAAAGGAACAAGCTCATCAATTTCCGCTTCTGCCAATTCGCGGATTTCTTCTTCATCTTCGTTGACCTGAAGCAAACGCGCTTCTTCCAGCCTTTGGAGTGCATTTTTATACTCGCGAATCTTCTCAACCAACGGCTCCAGATCAGCTCTTTCTTTGTTTAACTCAGCCGCGCGCTGATAATCTTCCCCAGCTTCTATAAGCTGTTGATTGATATCTTCGTAGCGTTGTTCAATGGCTAATAACTTTTCCAGCATACCTCATTTCCAACTCACTGCTTTTCCCAAAATCATATCCGCAAAAGACCAGCCTGTCAAGAACAGAAAATTTGACGGCTGCAAGGGAAAAGATCATTGTCGCCTAAACATGAGGGATAAAGTACTGATTAAGCTATTATGGTGAAAATTCAGCAAATGAGCATTTTACAAATCTCGTTGATTGAATTGGTGAAGTGCAAGAGCTATCATCAGTGCCATATAGAAAAGTGCGTAGACCACCATCGCATTGCTGGGAATTGAAATAGTTACAAAGGGTGTTATCCCTACTACCCCACTTAATGGAGATTGCATCTCATAGGCTGCCCTACGCCAAAGAGCTTCAGTAGGATAAACAAGACTAGATATGATACCCACTTGTACAGCTGTTTCAGATTGGACAAAAGAGCCAAATTGCTCTACCCAACCGCCAATAAATGCCAATCCATACAACCCAAAAATTGTCGCACCGCTTGCAAGGGCTGTTAGACGGCTGCTGAGAAAAAGGGTAGTACTCATCATAAGCAAGCTCTCCATATACATCAATCCTATTCCCGATGCAATGCGCGCGGCAACATATCCAGACTGAAGCCAAACGCTCAACATAACTCCCCCGGCAATAAAAAGGAGATAGGCAGCTAATAAAAGAGCAAAACCCAACCATTTGCCCAGCACAATGCTTTCACGCGATATGGGTTTAGTTGCGAGCAGTTGTATCGTACCAGTGGAGATCTCTCCTGCCAGTGTATCTGCTGCTAGAAGTGCAGCGGTTGCTATGCACAGGAAATGAACGGTGTACAGCCCTGCCAAATGAAGAAAGTTATGTGTTTCCTTAAGTGCAATCACACCAAACATATCTTTTGAAGAGGTTCTTGCCATTTCTTGATTGAGCAACCCAAACCCAACACTAAACAAGATAAGAAAAAGTAAACCCACAATGACCGCAGTAAGAATAACTCGCCGTCGCATAGCTTCCCGAAAGGTTAATTGAGCAATGATCATGATTGCCTTCATACTGTGTCTTCCTTTCCCACAATTTGAATAAACAACTCCTCTAAATTTGGTTTTTGAGGCAATACAGCATGAATTGATACCCCTTGCTGAACAAGAAAATTGACAATAGCGGGAATTTCTTCTTTTTGAACCGCTTGCAGCGTTAACAACTCACCTTCAAAAACAACCTCTTTCGCCCAATAGTGAAGCTCCTTAAGCAAGGATATCGGAAAATTGCTGACATTTATGACTAGTGTGGAGTGTGTTTTCTCCAAATCCTCCAATTTGATAATTTGCTTTACTTCTCCTCGTTTAATAAAGGCCACTCTTCGGCAAGTGATTTCTACCTCACTGAGAATATGAGAATTTAAAAAGACGCTAGTACCTCTATTGCCTAAATCACTTAATATATCACGTACTAACCGTCTTCCTAATGGGTCTAAACCAGAGGTGGGTTCATCCAAAATAACGAGTTTTGGATGATTAAGCAAGGCTTGGGCAATTCCAATTCGCTGCAGCATGCCTTTAGAATAATTGCGCAGCAGTTTCTTTCTTGAAGATACCAACTCCACCAAATCCAATAACTCTGCAATACGTTTATTTAACAATAAGGGGTCCATCCCATAAAGACGCCCGTGGAGGGTTAGAAATTCTTCACCTGTAAGCCAATCATGAAATCGGAAATGTTCCGGCAAAAAACCAATCTTCATCCGCACCGCGCGTACTTGAACAGCGTCGTTGAGTTCTGCACCTAAAATCTTAGCATAGCCGGCGGTGGGTTTAATCAGTCCTAGAAACATCTTGATAGCGGTTGTTTTCCCCGCTCCATTAGCACCTAAAAAGCCAAAAACCTCACCTTGCTCCACTTGCAAGGTAAGGTTTTTGACAGCTACAGTGCTTTCATAGACCTTTCTCAATCCTTGTGTTTCGATAGCGTAGTTAGGATTATCCATAAAGAATATATTTATCCTTAGGGTAAGCTGTTTGCCATGTCAATCGCCTGACTTGGATCAATTCCCCAGCCATGCATGGCATAAACTATACCATCTTTCGTCCAAATTAATGCATAGCGCGGTATATAGCCTGTCTCTTGGAGAATCAAGGAGCCAATAACTCCATCCACAGATAATTGCTCTAGGTGTGCATCGCGTTTCGGAATCGGAATAACGAGCGTGGATGTCCAGTCTATTTGCTGAGTGAATGATTGGGCATCTTCAGTTGTCCACCCGGAGAATTCCAACCCTAGCTGAACGAGTTGAGCAAGATCAAGGTCCGGCGGAGTGGTTACTGTAGGAGAAGCAAAGATGCTAAAAATTATACAGTTGGGATAATTCACACGCCTTTTTTCTTCAGGGCTTTGCTCATCATCACTTTTCTTGACCGACGGACATTCCCCATATAATGCACTGACCCCTCGAGGAATATCCACATTTACCACCGCTCCGTTAAGAGATTGCGGCAGCACCAAATCTCCGCGGCCAACTTCTTCCAGAAAAGCTTGCACTCGTTCTCGGTCAATAACCATTTCAAAGGCGGTTCCACCGTTCACAACTATGCTTGGCGTTGCAGCAGCCTTGGTAGGCAGTCGAATTGGATAACCAACCAATTGACTGGCTGTTTGAGCATCCGCTACTTCCTGGGGTTCCTCAGGTTCGCGCAGTACAGTAATAGAACTGGATATTATTTCTCCTAATCGCTGGTTTAGGGTAGAATTCCCACTGATTTCTTCTAAAACATTCGTTTCCAGTTCGACAAACTTTACCTGCTGCACCCGAAATATTCCTAAAAATTGGCCTGCCCAGCTTTTCCCTGAAGGAAAACTTAGGAAAAGTATTAAAGCCACAATAATCAATGTTGCTATCCCGACTGCCCGGAATTGGGGTTTAAGCCATATTGTCATTTTCGATTCCTCCTGTTGATCAGATATTTTTCTCATAAAATCCGCATATGCCTTGCGGACAACTTGGGGAGAAGCTACAGCCACTTCTTTTCTTGGCGATGCAAAGAACTCAAGCCGTTTCTGCACCTCAACCTTTTGGGCTTGTAATTCTTCTTCTTTTACTTTACACTTCTGACACTGCAACAAGTGCCTCTCCAATTCATCTTGGGTCATGCCCTCAATTTCTTCCCCATCAACAAAAGCTTTCAGTTGATTTTCATTAATGTGGTACATTATCCCCTCCTTATTCAAGCTGTTTCATCTTTTCTAAAAAGATCTTTTCAGCTCGGGTTAAAAGAGAACCTACCGATGAAGACGCTACTCCCATCAATTGAGCGATTTCTTTATAAGAATAGCCCGAGTAGCGCAAGAGTAGCAGTTGAGCTTGCCGTTGATCCATCTTCGCTAGTGCAGCGCGGACTTGTTGACAATTTTCCTGACGAATGATTTCTTCTAAAGGGCGAATTTGCCCGTTTTCTTCCAGCCACTGCATTCCTGAAGCAAATTCATATCCTTGACGTCTTTTTCGGCTGCGAATGGCATTTAATCCCAAGTGAACTGCTGTTGTTGTCAGCCAACCCCCAATGTTTATCTCATCCTTCCATTTACTGGCATTATTGTAAAGACGTATAAATACATCTAACGTTAAATCCTCAGCTTCAGCTTCATCATCAAGCAAACGCACTAAGAGACGGTTAATCCGTGCCCAATGTTCGCGAAATATCTCCTCAAACTGAGTTTGGATGAGTGAATGATTTGATTGCATGAGACAAAATTTTTAAAAAGGGTGGACAAGCTTTTTCGTTCGTTACTGCCGTAATAATTGCTTCAGTCCTCTAATTCTTTAACACCGCTCAAATTAATAATAGGACATGAGCAATAGATCTGCAATGATAAAGGTATTATTTAGGATTAGAAATACTCCGCTCCACAAAAATATATTTTGCAGGTGCATAACCTAGGGTTACCTCGCGTTCTCCTGTACTAATGGTAATAGTTTGGTTGAAAGGCAGCACCGATTGAACAGATATTTCCTTGCCAAGCAGTAGTCCGTTCTCTTCTAAAAAAGCAAGCAAGCCCGGCTGTTCTTCCGCCAACTCGTGAATGCGGCGAATAATCACCTGTTCTCCAACCGCAATTTTGGTAAGCGGCAGCCAATGAGCCGCTTCATTCTCATAACCTGGCAATGGATTTCCATGCGGACAAAACGTTGGCTGATTAAGCTCTTCCAATAAGGCAGCTTCTACTTTCTCGGAAATGGCGTGTTCCATCTCATGGGCTTCCTCATGTACTTGCGACCAAGAGAGCATACGGCTGAGCATCCATTCACTCAACATGTGACGGCGCATTACCGTGCAGGCTATTTCTAAACCTTTTTCGCTTAAGCGCAGTCCATTTTCATCTTCAATGAGCAAATTATCCCGCAGCATTCGTTTCAACGTGTTTGTTACTGTGGGTGGAGAAACACCAAATAATTCGGCTAACTGAATACCTATAATAGGCTCGCCATCTCTTTCTAATATATATAGCACACATAAATAATTCTCAATGGTTGGGCTTATTCTTTTATTTTCCATAGTTTATCTCCCAAGCCAATGAACGGTTGACAAAGCAGATTGCTTATATTATAATGCTAAATATAAAATTAGCCTATGCTAATTAATTAGGAGCATCTATGAGATTATTTCACCATCACCATCCGCGGCATCATTTCCATCCCCACTCAGCTAAAGATGGAGTTGTCCCTCTTTCTGCGTTGAATAGTGGGGAACGCGGCATTATTGAAAGTATTGAAGCTCACTGGGGAATGCTGTCGCGATTAACCTCTTTGGGTTTTACACCAGGGGCAGAAATTGAGATGCTTCAAAATTTTCATCGCGGTCCGTTGATGGTATGTGTGCGAGAAACTTGTGTCGCCTTAGGCAGAGGAGAAGCTTCAAAAATTTTAGTCTCTCGCAAGGAGTCTAAATAGTTATCTATATGGAATCACTCACGTACTCAGCCATAGAGAATAATCTAACGTCAACAGCGCAATGCAGCACTGAACCGTACCTTATTGCTCTAGTAGGGCAGCCTAATATGGGCAAATCCACACTGTTTAATTTGCTTACCGGCTTAAATCAACATGTCGGCAATTGGCCCGGTAAAACCGTTGAAATGCGCGAAGGATTTTTCACCTATAATGAACAAAGCTATCGTATTGTTGATTTGCCGGGCACATATAGCCTGACAGCAAATTCTCCCGAAGAAGTCATTACCCGTGAGTTTATCCTACGCGAAAATCCCTGTGCTGTCATCGCACTCGTCAGTGCGGCTCAACTAGAGCGCAGCTTATATCTGGTATCAGAACTTGTAGGTCTGCCAATCCCTTTGCTTGTTGTGCTGAACATGCTAGATGTTGCCGAACAGGAGGGCATTCAGGTAGAACCAAAAGTATTGGAAGCAGCTCTCGGTGTTCCGGTGATCCCGATGACAGCTACGCGAGCTTTAGGGGTAGATCGGCTGCTGGAAGAGATAGAAAACGTAAAAAATCAGCCCCATTCAGTTGCTGTAAGACTACCTCAGCTCGATCCCGTCCACCACCAAGTCGTCAAAGATCTATTGGCGCTGATTGCTGATAAAGTGCCGCAACCATATCCGCCGCTGTGGGCAGCAGTCAAGCTCCTTGAAGGCGATCTCGAAATTGTGCGCACTATGCGCGCTGTTCTGCCGCCGCAAACTTGGGATAAAGTGCACCAGATTCTCAAGCAGCACGAAGATGCCTTGCTTGCTATCGCTTCAGCTCGTTATGAGTGGATAGGTCGCTTGGTTCGTGCTGCGGTAATTCGCCCAAAAGCCGGCCAGATCAGCATAACCAACCGTCTCGATCGCTGGGTTTCCCATCCTTTTTGGGGAATTATCATCTTAGCTTTCATGCTAGGTGCTGTCTTTTGGCTTACTTTTACCATTGGCACTCCTCTTCAAGAATGGTTGGACACAAACGTGATCAGTTTCTTGAGCGATACTGCCGACCAAGCTTTAGCAAGCGCGCCATTCTGGCTGCGCGGCTTGATTCTAGATGGCATCATTGGTGGAGTTGGGTCGGTGCTTACCTTTCTCCCTATCCTGATCATCTTTTTTGCTACATTTGGCTTGCTTGAAGATGTAGGATATATGGCGCGTGCTGCCTATGTGATGGATAATTTTATGCATATGATGGGTCTGCATGGCAAATCCTTTCTGCCGCTGTTCTTGGGCTTCGGCTGCAACGTGCCGGCAGTATTGGGTACACGGGTGATTGATACCTGGTCAGCGCGCCTTTTGACGATTTTGATTGCCCCCTTCGTTCCATGTACAGCTCGCATGGCAGTCGTTGCCTTTCTTGCGCCGGCCTTTTTTGGGCAAAATGCTCCTATCATCTCTTGGGGGCTAATTATTTTAGCCCTATCCATGCTCATGCTCAGCGGAGTAATACTTAATGCAGTATTATTTCATGGGGAACGTTCGGCTTTCGTCATGGAAATGCCTCTCTATCACTTGCCTAATTGGCGCACAATTGGACTGCTAGTTTGGCAGCGCTCCATTTCTTTCGTAAGAAAAGCCGGTACCATTATCCTTGGTTTTTCAGTTTTAGTATGGCTCCTTTCCGTTATGCCCTACGGTGAGCTGCATTCAAGCTTTTTGGCTCAATTGGGCATGCTCATCGAACCATTCGGCAAGTGGATTGGCTTAGATTGGCGCCTTTCCGTTGCCTTGCTGACAAGTTTTGTGGCAAAAGAAAACTCCATCGCCACTTTAGGCATCATTTTTGGAAC
>DAOUFY010000013.1:0-7934 GCA_034429745.1 Anaerolineales bacterium | reverse complement strand
GTTATCATCCTCTACAAAAGCTCGGTTATTCTTCATAACGAGAGAAACCTACATACAAAAGATCCATGAAAAATTAAGTGTTGGTATCCTGTGGGGCAGCGATGGTATAGCCATAACCAGGTACGGTTCGGATAAATTCGGGATTACTCGGGTTTGTTTCTATTCTTTTTCTTAAATTTTTTATGTGAACCCTAACCAAGTCAGGACTACCCGTATCGGATGGGTAATCCCATACTTCGTCTAATAAACGAGTTGGAGAAAAAATTTCCCCCGGATGACTCATCAAGTGATAAAGCAAATCGAATTGAACTGGTGTTAAAAGCACTTTTTCACCGGAAGGAGTTGACAGTTCAAATGATTGTGTATCAAGTATGTAGCCATTGATTTCGATTCGCCTTTCCTTTTTTGAGTTACGATATTTTTTAGTGGCAAAAGAAGGAAGGGTATGGTTTTCATCTTCATGGACATTTATTGATGAAATTCCGGAATTAGCCTTTGCAGGTTTAGTGCGTCTTAAAATAGCTCTTACCCGCAATATTAATTCATCAATATTAAAAGGCTTGCTTAAATAGTCATCGGCGCCCACCCGGAAACCGATAATTTTATCCTCTTCTTTACTTTTAGCCGTTAAGAACAATATTGGAACATCTGAAAGAATAGGATCGGAGCGCATTTCGTTGCAAACTGTATATCCATCCATACCCGGCATGATGATATCCAAGATCACTAAATCTGGTATGTTGCGGCGCGCTAATTTCAGACCTTTTACACCGCTGTTAGCAATGGTAATATGAAATTCATGTCCACGCAAACTTCGTTCAATGGTGCGAGCTACGATGTCATCATCTTCTATTATTAAAATATTTTTTGCTTCCATGGTTTACCTCTATCTACATTTTAGATGTAGCCTATAAGATAATAAATAGTAACGCAATATATATAAGTACTTTTAGATTAAGTCCTTTATTCCTCAGAGTTGTTCTGTTGCAATTCCCATGCCATGATGCTTGTTTCTTTCCATAATAACCCTTTTATCTTGAGGTTTTTAATATCTTCGTGCACTGGTAATTTTTGAATAAGCTTTGAAAATTTTCTAGGTGAATTGGTGGTATAAAAGTGAAGTTGACCTTTACTATGTTGATCGTTAATCAAATTATTTTGCTCTAATACACGTTGTGTTTGGCGGGCAACAGCAAAAGCTGGATCGATGATTTCGGCATCATTTCCTACGATTTCGCGAATAATGGGAGTAACAAAAGGATAGTGTGTACAGCCTAAGACCACAGTATCCATTCGGTTTTCTAACATCGGCTTTAAGATATTTTCAAGTAGTTTACGAGTTTCTGGTGTGTCAATGGCGCCTTTTTCTATAAGCGGTACTAACCCTATGCAAGGTTCTTGAAGTATGGTAACTCCATTTGTAAATCTTTCGACTAAAGAAGCATATAAAGCACCCTGAAATGTAGTTTGAGTTGCTAATACGCCGATGACACCGCTGCGTGTGTGCTGAACAGCAGGTTTTATTGCCGGTTCCATGCCTACAATGGGTACTTGGGGGAAAATTTCTCTCAAATAATGCAGAGCGGCAGCGGAGGCGGTATTGCAAGCAACTACAATAGTTTTAGCTTTGATGGTGAGTAAAAATTGCACAATACCTTCAGCAAAGGCTTGAATTTCTTCAATAGGCCGCATGCCATAAGGTACGTGGGCTTGATCAGCAACAAAAGCAAGATTTTCATGAGGCATTAATTGTCTTATGGCTTGAAGTATAGTTATTCCCCCTACACCAGAATCAAAAATGCCAATTGGCTGTTGATTTGCTTCCATATCTATTTCTTTTCCTGTTAATATAACGATAAAGGCAATACAAGCTTTTATTAGATTATAACAAAAGATTATAGATTGAAAAAAGGAAAAGACTCCTATTTGTTAGATAGGAGCCCTTTCTAAGGAAGGCTATTACTTGGGAGGGATGATGATGGAAAGAGAGATTAATTGAATTTTTGCTTAAGCCGAGCGCTTTTACCTGTACGTTCTCTCAAATGATATAGTTTAGCTCTTCTAATTTGAGAGGAACGATGAACAACCACTTTTTCAATACGCGGTGAGTTCATGAGGAAAGTACGCTCTACACCTATACCATTGCTGGCAATACGTCGTACAGTAAAAGTATTGGATTTACCTGCTTTTGTGCCTAGCACGGTGCCTTTAAACTCCTGCACGCGCTCATTGCTGCCTTCTTTGATACGTAAGAAAACACTAATGACATCACCAGGGGCAATGTTAGGTACTACCGATTCGTTTGTTGTATGCAATTCTTTTAAAATTTGTTCATTCATGACGATAAGTCCCGTATGAAATAAGCTAACCCTACTTTTATGGGCACGAAATATTATTATACCAACTTTCAGCAATTTTGCAAGGGTTAAAGTCAAAGTAGTGGCTTTTATTTATTTTTGGGACAGACGAATTTCATGGTTTATAACCTAGGTGCAATAATTCATAAATCTCTTCAATTACTTGAGGGATGTCTTTAATCGAATCAACAACAAAGTGGGCTCCTGCTTGATAAAATTGTTGATAGATACGTTTTTTATGTTCATTCAGTTCATGTTGTGAAAGAGAGTTTACCTCGTCTTCTGTCATACCAAGCAGGTTCCCAGTTAATGCAATACCAATTGTCCACATACCTGCATTAAGACCTTCTTCAATATCTGGAATTGTATCACCGACTTTAATCATTGAGCATAGAGGAAAAGTTTGAAGATGGATGGCATTCTGAAAGCACATCCAAGGATATGGTCGTCCTGCCGGAACTTCATCTGGGCAAACACATGAGTCTGGCTGATAACCGTTTTTTCTTGCAATAGGCAATAATGCATCCATCATTTTACGAGTGTAGCCGGTTGTACTCCCAATCTTAATATTATGCTTTTTGAGGAATTCTACAGTGTATAATAAACCCGAGTGGTTAAAAGGCGCATAATCATTGTTAAGGCGATGTTAAGTTGGGTTAAGGAATTGTAAAAACGGAATACCTAGAAATTAAAAAAACAAGGAGCCTGTAATAAAATAACAGGCTCCTTGAAAGGAAAGAATTTTCTATTTTGGCAAATTGGCTAGCCTTTCATAGATAGGTTCGAGTGCTTTGTAGCTGTCGGTAAAAATACCGTACAAAGCCTCATAACGCTCTCTGGTTTTCGGATCAGGTGTGGCGTCTTCTGTAACAGGGACTAAATCGCGGATGACGCTGTAGTCTGGAAAGATTCCTACTCCAATACCACCCGCCAGAGCTGCGCCCATGGCAGTAGCTGCAGCTGGAAGATTGACAACCAGCAAAGGAAGATTGAAAATGTCGGCTAGGATTTGTCGCCAAACAAGACTTTTACCTCCGCCGCCAATTAACCGCATGGCATGGACTTTTGCTCCACGCGAGAGGAGAATATCAAGGATAATGCGCAGGTTAAAAGCTACCCCTTCAAGCACTGCCCGCGCTAGTTCAGCGCGTCTATCCGGCATGGCAAGTCCGATAAATGCTGAGCGAGCATGCGGATTCCAGTACGGGCTTCTCTCACCTAGCAAATAAGGGAGAAAGATCAGTCCGTTTCCGCCTGGAGGTACAAAACTCGCGGCTAAATTTAATTCCTCATATAACTTTGATTGTTCTTTGCCATCATGCAGCAGAGAATCAAACCAGTCTAAAGCTCCGCCGGCGGTTTGCATTGTACCCACTGGCACGCAAAATTCTGGATCAAGGTGTAGAAAATTGAAGGTGCGCTGCTGCTCATCCAGCAGGGGATTCTTAGAAGTCAGAGCTACCCATGAAGACTATCCAATATAGGTATAAATATCACCTTCGCGAATAGCACCTGCACCAACTGTTGCACAAGCACCATCTCCCCCACCGATTACAACAGGTGTGCCGGCTTGCAAGCCTGTTTCTTGAGCTGCGGCAGTGGTAACTTCACCAATCACTTTAGCGGAAGGATATATCGTAGGCAATTTCTCAAGGGGAATGCCTAAAGGCTCAAGGATTTGGTTTGCCCAACAGCGCTGATGGAGATCGAGCATTTGAGTTAAAGAAGCGTCCGAATAATCCGTTGCGAAGACCTCACATAAAGTGAAGGCTGCGTAGTCTTTGGCTTGCAGGACTTTATGTGTTTTTGAAAAAATTTCTGGTTCATTTTCTTTTATCCAAAGCAGCTTTGCAAGGGTATAGGCTGCGCTGACACGGTTGCCGGTAAGTTGATAAACCTCTGAATTGCCGCATAATTGGCTGATGGTTTCAGCTTGCTGAGTTGCTCTCTGGTCTGCCCAAATGATGGCAGAACGCAATGGAATGCCTTTTTGGTCCACAAGAACAGCCCCATTCATGTGCCCGCTGAAACTAACAGCTGCAATGTGTTGAGGTTGTATTTTTGCTTTTGTCAACACTTGCTGAGTAGTGTCTCGGATGGCTTTTTTCCAATCTTTAGGGTTTTGTTCAACCCAATTGGGGCGCAGGTAATTTGTTTCGTAATTGTAAGAACCTGAAGCAATAATATGCCCCATTGTATTGATAAGGATGGCTTTTGTGCCTGTGGTGCCTAGATCGTAAGCTAAAATGTATTGTTTAGGAGACATTGCTGAAAACCTAAAATGCTAAGATGAAATTTATTTGGTCAATAACCAAAAGCTTTTTCTAAAGCTTGACGCATCACAGCAATAGGTGCTTCTAAGCCGGTCCACATCTTTAAAGCAATTGCTCCTTGATAAACAAGCATGCCTAAGCCATCTAATGTTGTGGCATTCCGTTTTTTAGCTTCATCAAGGAAGGCTGTTTGTGGCGGATTTGGAATAACATCACAAACCAACATGGACGATCGGATAGAATTGAAATCAATGTTTGGTTTTTCATTGATATTTGGATACAATCCAATAGATGTGGCATTGATGAGGATGTCAACTGAAGAGGGTATAGAGAAGGCGGACTGCCAATGAATAAATTCTGCTTGGGCAGAGGTTTTTTGGTTGATCAATGCTGCCAAGGGCTCACCGCGTTCTTTACTGCGATTAAGGATAGTAACATGTTTTGCACCAGCTAAAGCAAGCTCGACTGCAATTGCTCGAGCAGCACCGCCAGCCCCGATGATCAAAGCATTTTTGCCTTGGGGACTTATTTTGGCATCTTCTTGAAGAGAACGGATAAATCCTTTGCCATCAGTATTTTCTCCGATGAGCTGATCTTCAACGCGGCGAACTGTATTGACAGCACCAATCAGACGGGCATCTTCTGAAACATGATCAAGGTATTTTAGCACTTCTACTTTGTGAGGGATGGTTAAATTAATTCCCTGCATTTGAAATGCTCTTACACCTTGAACAGCATCTTTTAAATAACGCGGTTGTACTTCAATAAGCAAATAACGCCAATTAATACCCAATGCCTGAAAAGCGGCTTCTTGCATAATCCCAGTTGGATTTTCTGCAATAGGGTAACCAAATGCACCGACAAGCTCTGCTTTATAATTGCCTTTTGTTTCCATAATTCACCTTCTAATTGATATTATACCACATGAAATGATATGAACCTTGTTCATTCGGTATATATTTATTGTACTTTTCCGTTATAAAAAACAATACCCTTTTTACTTCTTGAGAAGTAAAAGAAGATTTATCATGGTTTAATATTTTTATGGTATGATAACCTAGATACTAACAATATGAATTCAGTGAAAAAACATGAACCTAGCGTACTTGACTATGTGAAAGCTCGCCTCATGCCATGGAGGTACGAGTTGCCACAAATACCTCCACCTATTGAAGAAGAAAACCTGCCCTATCCTTCTCAAAGTGCTGAAGTTGTTTTTACAGAGGAAATACAAGAAGCAACCCAAAGCAGTCACAGTACCGAACAAAGAAAGCCGCTGAATGCAAGATTTTTTAGTTTAGGATTGCGTTTTACTTGGCAATGGGGACTTGCTTTGGGATTTTCTCTTTTTGGTCAATTAGGTTTAGAACCACCTAATGCCAATCATTGGCAAGGCGCAATTGGTTATGGATTAGCAGCTTTTTTTACAATTTGGGCTTTACGAGCAGAACAATATCGTGAAAATAGATCTTCAGTCTTAGAAGAAAGTGCCCAAAAAGATAGTCTGCGTGTTCCATTCTTGAGCAATAGTGAGATTAGGTATCGTCCTAATGCAGCTTTAGCCGCGATCATAACATCGGTTTTCACATATTTTATGTTTGGCAATGAAAAATTTACTCCTCTGACAGTTTTTGTCTGGATGTTATGTATTGGTCTATTCTTTTGGGCTTTTCGGCAAAAAGAAGAGCAGCCATTTTTGTTCTCTTGGCAAAGAATAAAGAATATTTTCGTAAAGTCGTTTTGGACTGTGAAAATTTCACGCTGGTTTTTATTATTTGGGCTGATATTATTGATTAGCGCTTATTTTCGTTTTACTCGTCTTGTTGAAGTACCTCCCCAAATGATCAGCGATCATGCGGAGAAACTATTAGACGTGTTCGATATCATGCAGGGGAAAACATCGGTATTTTTCCCGCGCAATACCGGGCGAGAAGGTTTTCAAATGTACCTGACTGCATTGGTAATGCTGCTGTTCAATACAGGTTATTCTTTTTTAAGCTTAAAAATTGGTACGACAGTATTGGGGTTTTTAACTCTTCCGTTTATCTATCTGCTTGGTAAAGAACTTGGAGGCAGAAAAGCTGGCTTGTGGGCAATGGCATTTGGGGGAATTGCCTATTGGCATAATGTAATCAGCCGTATTGCATTACGTTTTACTCTAACACCCTTCTTTACTGCACCAGCTTTGTATTTCTTGATCAGAGGCATGCGCCGCCGCAGTGTCAATGACTTTTTGATTAGCGGATTCTTTTTAGGGTTGGGGCTGCATGGCTACAGCACCATGAGAATTGTACCGGTAGTATTTGTTTTTGCCTTGATCCTTTACCTAATCCATGAGCAATCAAAAGGATGGAGGCAGCAAGCTGTGATGGCTTTTGTTTTGCTAAGCTTGATCAGTTTTACGGTGTTTTTGCCATTGATGCGATATACTGTTGCTCATCCTGAAATGGTTGCATTTCGTACACTCACTCGGGTAAGTGAAGTAGAGCATCCTTATGAAAGGCCGCCGGCAGAAATCTTCCTTAACAATCTATGGCGAGCTATGATCATGTTTTTTGTAGATAACGGTGAAATATGGGCTCATTCAGTACCACATAGGCCGGCATTGGATGTTGTCTCAGCTGTGTTATTTTTCATAGGGAGCTTAGCATTGCTATACCGATACAGCCAACGCAGGGATTGGCAAGATTTATTTATAATCTTATCTATTCCCTTATTGATGATGCCTTCAATAATGTCGCTGGCTTTTCCTGCTGAAAACCCGTGTTTGAATCGTACTTCAGGGGCGATTATCCCGGTTATGATGATTATAGGATTTGGAGTTGACCGATTGTTAAAAGGTCTTTCACCTAATATTCTGAATATTGCCTCTCATGAAGATGAGAAATTGCATGCCTTTTCGATTTTTACAAAACCCTCAAATTATTCACGAATAGCCATTATTATTGGCTGCATTTTATTTATCTGGTCTGCCTTGCAAAATTATCAATTAGTTTTTCAGCAATACCAAAAATTATACGAGCAATCGTCATGGAACAGTTCTGAAATTGGGGAAGTCATTCACGGTTTTGTCAGTTCGGTAGGAAAGGAAGATAATATTTGGGTAGTTGGTTATCCTCATTGGGTGGATACTCGTCTAGTAGCTTTTAACGCTGGTTTTCCAGGACGCGATTTTGCTATTTGGCCGGATGAAATAATAAGCACCATAGATTTCCCTGGTAATAAATTGTTTGTATTAAAACCCGAAGATACACAAGGACTTGACGTGCTGCAGCAGGTATATCCTAATGGGGTAGTAAAAAGA
>DAOUFY010000012.1:0-13903 GCA_034429745.1 Anaerolineales bacterium | reverse complement strand
GTCAAGAAGTATTAGCTTGAGAACACGTTACAACACTTCTCAAATGTGATAGAGATGATGGTTATACAATAATCTTGATGGAGCAATGAAATTTAAGCTGGATATTGAAAAGCTTGTATGCGGCTACACTTTCGTTAGTGCCATTTTGCAGCGCCGGCCTTTGACTTTAACACTTGATCCTTCATGATCTGTACTGTAAAGCAAGTCGCGGGTGTAATGATAATACAGACGTTTCCAGATGGTGGAGTGTTCGAAAATTTCTAAGTCTGAGGTTAAAAGATCAATGATGGATTGAGAAGCAATGACAATCAGCTTTTTGCGCGGCCGCGAAATGGCTACGTTGAAGCGGTTAAGATTCAAGAGGAATTCAGCTTGACTCAGCACATAGTCCGGGTCAGATGCTGTGGCGGAGACAATGATGACATCTCTTTCATCTCCCTGAAATCTTTCAACCGTATCAATGGATCGCAATTCAGCCAAGTCGGGGAAGCGCTGGCAAAGCAGCGTCTTTTGGGCGCGGTGAGGGATAACAATGCCGATTTCATTGCGCCCATTCAGCCCAAGGTGTTGAATGCAGGCTTGGATGATGGGCTCCAAGAGTGTTAATTCATAATTGTTGAATTGCTGTGATTGGCGCTCGGTGTGTTCGACTACGACAATCGGGTACTCTGGGTTCAGTACAGCATCGAGATAACGATTGATGGAAGGCAGCGGGGTGATGAGCTCTTTGCGCTTTGAGTGGAAATAAATGTCATCTTTGGAATAGATATTTTCGTACAGGAATTCAGCAATATCTTCGTGAAGACGAAAGCTTTCATCAAGCGCTGGCTTAGGAAACCCTTTTTCAATCAAAAATTCAAATAATGAAAGGAAGGGTTTCTTCTGAACAATGTTGCGCTTTTCTTCGGTTTTCCAGCTGTGAACTGTGATGGGTGGCATTTGGCGATGATCGCCGACAACGATCATCTGACCATCGGGCTTCAAGAATGCCGAGGCAAGCACGCCTTCAGGAACGCTCATTTGGGAAGCCTCATCAATAACCACGAGATCAAAAACTTTAGCATCCCAAATCACTTGATTGGACATAGGGGAGGCATAGCGCATGAGATTATACAATCCGCCTGAGGTAGCTCCGAAAACAACCAATGAATTTTCTAAAAGTTTAGGCACGCGAGATTGGTTTTGGTGAACATTCAGCAATTCAACCCCTGGGATGGATTCCGCTTTTTCACCACTGATGATTTTATAGATCGGTAGATCGTAGATGGCATTGCCGCCCAGTTGGGAAAGGCGGAAAGCGGAAAGCTGCTGCTTGGCTTCGGCAAGCGCGCGGATAACCACGCTGATGGCGTTGTGAGTCTTGCAGCATACTGCCACCCGGCAAGTCTTTTCTTGGATGGAAGCAGCTGCAATGCGGGATAAAATTGTCCAACCTAATGTGTAGCTTTTCCCTGTTCCAGGGGGACCTTGAATGAGAACCAAGGGGTAAGCCGGCGATTCGCTGATAATTTTCTTTTGGGCACTTGTGAGCTTTCTTTTTTTAGCTGCAAGCAGCATATCAATTTGATGGATAAATTGCTGGTAGAATTCAGCATTTTTAATGCTGCGGTTGGCTGGAGCATGCTCCAGCCAATGGTAGAAAACATTGGTATCTATGTTGTGCAGCGCGGCGAGGACTTTATCTGCATTGAGGTCATCTGCCATTTCATCAATGGTGTAGCTTGTATTCACTTGAGGGGTGATGTTCCTTTTATGATAATAACAAAACAGTTTTCCTCTGCCTTGAACATTATCCACGAATTGAAGAATTACCCGCTCTTTGGATAATTCTTCAATCACAGCCAACCGGCCGTGAATCATTTCACTCGCTGACGGTTGAGGATTGGTGAGTTCATTGAATACGACCCAATCGCCCTCTTTGAATTTGCATGCGTTGATCATTGATTCAGGGCTTAAACCTGTTGAAGGTGCTTGGGGAATGAAGACATGCAAACCGCGCTCAGTCTGATGGCTGTATTTCAGCAGGATTGTCCGCCCGGCTTGAATGCGCCGTTCGGCTGGCAGGCTGAAGAATAAGCGATGCTCTTGCAGAGAGCTGTGGTGTTCCATAAATAAGAATTCTTCAAGTGCTGTTTGAAGGCTGAAGGAGGGGGCAGGCTTGCCAATTTCTGGAAGCGAAATGGGGGGCTTCCTCATCTGTTTTGCCTTTACCTTGATCCAATTTTCTATGTGGGCTAACGCTTTCACCCGCATTTCTGCAAAGGAAGTAAGAATTTGGATATTCACGGCTTTGAATGGATCGAGGATCTTGCGCTCTTCTTTGATCTCGGGTAGCTTGTTCCAAGCTGCGTATGCATATTCAAGGGGTATTTGAGCGTTGAAGCGACTGGCTGCTTCAATGGTGAGGCGGCGCGAGTCATTTTCGGGCAGATCTGCTGGGCAGGGGAGGAGGTTGCCCTGTGAGTCGCGGATGAATGCGCGGCGGTTGTCGAACATTTTTGCCCGAAAAAAGGAATAATATGCATACTTCAAATCCTGCCAGTCAAATCCGATTCTTCGGGCGGCGTCATGGAGCGGCAGGCAGGTTAAGCCAAGATTGTAGCGTTCTCGAAGCTCATCGTAGAGAAAAGAAAGGATGTTTTGGCTTAGGGCTGGGCTTTGGGTCATGAGGTCAAAAAAGCCGGGGATGGTTGAGTGAGTGCCAATATGTCTTTTGAGGGCTTCGAGTAGCACTTTTTGGTCATACTTATTGTAGCAATAAAGGTGCAATGGCGCTTGATCGCTGTTGCTTACTTGCTTTGCTGCACTCAGTACTTCTGAAATCCATTCTCGCAGCAGGCGATATTCCTCCTCATCGGTTGGCGGCGCGGCTGTAATCTTCACGATTGGCTTTTCCCCCTTGGGACCCACAACAAGTCCGCTTAACAGGTAAAGGCGGTTTCTTATATAGTCGTGTTGGGCATCAAAGAAGATTTTGATTAATCCTGCATGGTCTTCAGGGCTGGGCAGGGTGCTGAAGCTGGACTCAAGCAGAAAAGGTTTGGCTTCCACCTGCTTATCAAACACTTTTAGCACTGCTTTTGCCCTTTGAACTAAAAGGGGCAGGTTTGACGCTACTAAAAAGCATTTGCGGAGTTCATCCAATGTAGCTAAATATTTCGGGTTTGGCTGCATTTTGTTAGAGCCGTCATTCGGATAGAGCATTAGGTTTGCCAATTGCGGCAGGGTGTTGATGCCATGTTGCTGTAAAGCCCGTTTTTCTACAGCGGAGATAGCTGGAGTTAAGGCAATATCTAGGCGCTCTGCTGAATCGATCATGCAGAGTGCGTTATAAAAGCAGCCATCGCACTTATAGTTTAGATGATAAAAAACCTTTTCAAAGGGAAGCTGAAGGATTTGGTTAACTTTGCTATCAGGGTGGGATACGAGCCGATCGAGGATGGTATAAAACGTGTCAAGGTCAAAAGTAGGCACCTTAGGGTTGAGGGAAGGAATGCTCCCATCTTCATTCATCGTCAATATGGCGGCGCTGATTGCGTTGAGCTTGATCCCATTTTCCTGTGCCATCTGACTGACTAGGCGGGCATATATGGCCGCCTGAATGCGGTGCTCTACTCGCTCTTGGCGTGAGGCTTTGATATCTGCAACAATGATGCGCAAGCCTTTGCCTGGTTCTGATTCGATGCGGATTGCATCTGCCCGGCCGCTGCATTCCCATTTTCCCAACACCCCATTGACTGCAGGCTGCAGCAGGATGGTTGGCTTGCGGATGCTGGCAAGCTGCTGGAGCGTATCCTCGGGCGGTTGATCCTGCATGTCAATGACTTGTTCTGCAGCCGCGGCAATGTGTTTGCTGACGTTGGCTTCAAAGGCTGTGCCGGACTCCTGCAGCAAGGGTGAGAGGGGTTGAATAGTGATGTTCCATTTTTTCAGCAAACGCTGAGCTTCTTCGGGGCAAAGTTGAAAGCGCAGGTAACGCTCGCAATTTTCAAGCCGGATGTACTGAGCTAATGCAGCGGGTTTAAGAGAGACAGAAGGCATAGCTAGAGATTTTATGAACGGAAGCGCTTTCTTTGGTAAGGCAGTTATTGGCTAATGGAAAAAACATCGCAGCGCTCCCTCAAGGTTCCACTTCAAATTCAAGGATAACTTGCTTTTCCTTCGGATTGCCGAACAGGCGCTCTGCCCATTGGTAGAGGCGATACTGAAGCCCATATTTTTTCTCGTATAACGGTTTTATTTCTTTCCAAAGGGGGTCTTCCATAGGGATGATGCGGGCGCGGGCAGAGATGAATTCTGACAGGGGGTTGCCGCGCCAGTCGCTGGGGGCAATTTGTGCCCGCCCGTTGGCGGAAATGCGTTTTACCTTGCCGCTGGATGCGAAAGTGAAGGAGTATAATTTATCGTCCCGGGCTACAAACCACACAGGGGTAGGCACGGCTTTGCCATTCTTGCGGAAGGTAGTTACATTGATGTATTTTTGCTGTATCAAAGATTCAAGTGTAGTCATCAGCTATTTGATGGGTGATATTATATCAAATATTAAGTGTTCAACAGTAAAGAATTAAGCAAACGAACAGCATGCTGAAAGAGAGATGTAGATTTAGATAAGGAAGCGCTTCTTCTCTGGCTGATGAGAAATAGACCCTGCTGACAGACTGACGCGAGCAGGCGAACACCTCTGTGAAGATAGCCATGGAGTCAATGCCCGCGAAATATTTGGCAATCTCTTCAGCAGAGGTGTCTTAGCCTATCGGTATGCCTGCAATGTTGGGAGTGAAGTAAAAAGTGCCTCCCATTAAACCCTGGCAAGGGCAAGCTTGCCATTTGCTACGGTTAAGGAGTACGGATGATGATCATATGTGTCGTAAAGGATAATCTTTTGAGGCTGGCTGCTTGACCCAATGATGAGGTTGCCTGAACTGTTTACTGCAAGATGGGTTGTTGCGCTTCTTTCGCTAGTGATTTTAAAAATATCATCCGTTTGATCTGGACTAGCCTCAATCATAGCTTGTACTTCATTCACTCTCCCTCTCACGTGCAATCTTGCTTCAGCCGGCTCATTGGCAGGGGGATGGGGGTCCAGACTGCCCAAGAGCAGTTTTCCATCTTCATCCCAAAGTGCAGCGGTAAATCGCCAGTCGCGAAGTATTGCCAGTCCTTGGTAGCCTTTCAGTCCCTCTATCCACCCCATATGCCAAGGATTAGTTACTTGTTCGTTTCCAAAACCGAAATCTTTATAGAAGCGAATGCCCACACCGCCGTTTGTAGCGACGAGATTTAGCAGCACGCCATCAGGATTTATAACAGAGAGTTCTTTTTTGTGGAACGTAATCCGCTCTTGGTACATCCCTTCTAGTTCAGCAAAGGATTTATCTATTCCATTTTGTTCTAGGGCGGTTGACAATTCTTCCACCTTAGATTCAAGAGTGGAAATTCTGCTTTCGGTTGCTAAGATGCTGGATTCTTCCAGCTCACTTGCATTGTCTTTAGGAGTTGGTGTTGCAGTGGGTGGAGCTGCTTGCTGTTCTGCCTTAACTTTTTCCAGTGCTTTTTTCAATTCTTCGATCTTGGATTCAAGAGCGGAAATCCTGCTTTCAGCGGACTTAATGATGAGTTCCTCTTGTTCACTGATTTCGTTTTGAGGAAATGCGCCGGCTAACCATCCCGCGACTGCCGCTGCTATACCTCCAAATAGGGTGTAAAGAAAATCTCTTTTTCCGAATGAACTTTTTTGTTTTCCAACCTCATCTTCTCCGGACATAACAACTCTCCTTTCTGAGTACTCGGACTCATATAGTGAATGGTTATTTAGCTGCCTGACGAGCAACGAGAGGGAATTCGATCCGCTGCGATAAATGGCTATAGTTTGGTTGCCATTAGTGTTCAAAGGAGTTATTGTGTTTGGCTTTTTTAACCGATCAGCAGCAAACAATGGTTAATGATATTATACATCTGACTGTCAAATGAGAGCGTAAGCTTTTGCTGATTGACCTCACCCCTGGCCCCTCTCCTAGAACAGGAGAGGGGATATTGCCCTTCTCCGCTTGGGGGAGAAGGGGCTAGGGGATGAGGGGGCAACAGTGCTGCCAACCCATTTGTGCTACAGGGGCTTCAACCTATCGCTGCCTGTATTGAGAAACTGTATGAAGAATTGGGTGTTTTGTTAAACACACTTATTGTTGATCGGCAGAGGAATTCTAACCTCGTTCATCAGGGTTTTTCCATTATTACATGCTTATGGGTAATAATAAGGAGGCTTAATGGCAAGAATTGCAATCCTAACAGACAGCACAGCAAATCTTTCTCGCGAATTGGCTGAAAAATATCAAATCCGCACGGTGCCCCTGAAGATTCATTGGGGGGAAGAAACCTTTCTGGATGGCATAGATCTCACGCCAAGCGAATTTTTCCGGCGATTGAAATCCAGCAAAACCCTGCCCACGACTTCTCAGCCCTCCCCACAAGATTTTCTTAAGGCTTATGAAAGCTTGGCGGATGAAAGTGTCGCCGGCATTGTTGTGCCGTTGATTTCTTCAGGCATCAGCGGGACGGTGGATTCAGCGTTAACCGCTGCGCGGCAATTCAATCGAGTGCCGGTAGAGGTGGTTGATACGCGAATCACTTCCGTTGGGCAAGTGATGATTATTCTAGCTGCAGTTCGAGCAATGGAAAAAGGGGCAAGCTTGCAGGAAGTAAAACAGGCAGCGGAAGATGTGGCTAACCGCCTGCGCGTCTTTTTTGCTGTGGATACGCTGGAGTATTTGCAACGCGGCGGCCGGATCAATCGGGCGGCGCGTTTTCTAGGGACTGCGCTTGACATCAAACCCATTCTATTCATGAACAATGAAGGGAAAATAGACGCTTTGGAGCGCGTGCGCACGAGGAAGAAAGCATTGCAGCGCTTAATCACCTTAGCGGAGCAGCAGGCACAGGGAAGGCCGGTTTATGTCGGCATTGTGCATGCCGATGACTTCGAAACGGTGCAAGCTTTTCAAACAGAGGTTGAAAAGCGCTTGAATTGCATCGAGATCATCACGTCGGAGTTCAGCCCGGTTATCGGCGTCCATGTAGGGCCGGGCACGATTGGCATTGGTTTGTATGCGAATGAATAGATAAGAGTAAAAAGCGGGCGAATACTGACCTCACCCCTTGCTGCGAGCGGAGAGGGGGGTCTTCCCCTTCTTTGCTTGGAGGAGAACGGACTAGGGGATGAGGGGCTATTGCGTGAAGATTGTCAAGGACAGGAAAAATCCTTGCTGAATTTAACCTAAAATGGGTTAAAATAGGAATAAATATAGATGTTCCTATTTTTTAGTTCTGGGGTTGTCAGTATAGTTATCTTTGCGCAGGATGGTGCAAATTGACCGTTCGAATTGTAACCGATAGTACTTGTGATTTGCCGTCTGAGACGATAAGCCGATATGGGATTCTCGTGGTACCCCTATACATTCACTTGGGACAGGATAGTTTTTTGGATGGAATTGACATTACCCGCGAGGAGTTTTACTCAAAACTACCGACGTATCCGCAGCACCCATCCACTGCAGTGCCATCACCGCAGAAATTTCGGGCTATCTACGAAACACTGGCAGATGAAGGCGCTAGCGAGGTGCTGTCCATCCATATCTCAAAAACTTTGAGCGCGGTGGCAAGTGTAGCGCAGACTGCTGCTGAGGAAACGAAATCGCTGCCGGTTACCGTACTGGATTCTCAGCAGTTGAGTTTAGGAACCGGCTTTATAGTAGAGTTGGCTGCGAAGTTAGCGGCTGCGGGCAAGTCGGTACAGGAAATTCTCACGTCGCTTTATGATCAGATCAAACGCACACGTGTTTTTGCGGTGATTGATACACTGGAATTTCTTAAACGCAGCGGGAGGATGAATAAGTACGTTGCGAGCCTCGGTACCCTGCTTCAGCTTAAACCGATCTTGACAATGTACTGCGGCAAACCCGGTATTGAACTGGTGCGCACCCGCGAACATGCAACAAAACGTCTGCTTGAAATGCTGCGCGAAGCGGGAGTGATCGAACGGCTTGCGATATTGCATACCCATGCACCCGAACGAGTGAGTGAACTGCGCCTGCGGGCTGCTGAGTTTTTGCCGGATGATAATGTGATGGTGCGGGATATTACCCCTGTCATTGGTGCGCATATCGGTCCCGGCGCATTTGGCTTTGCGGTAATTGGCACCAACGGCTCATAATACTATTGTAAGCTCATGGCTCATTACATTAAGCTTTATTTCATTATGCTTGCTTCATTCCTTGTTATTGATATGGTCTGGCTTGGCTTTGTTGCCCGCACATTTTACAATGAATATCTTGGCTATCTTTTTGCGCCGGCGATCAATTGGCCGGCAGCACTCTTATTCTACCTATTGTTTGTTGCAGGATTGTTATTCTTGGTGGTTGTGCCGGGGCTGGAAAAGGGTTCGCTCAGAGCGACTCTGCTGCGCGCAGCCTTGTTCGGGCTTGTTACTTATGCTACCTACGATTTGACAAATCTGGCAACAATAAAAGGATGGCCGCTGCTGGTAACTGTGGTGGATTTAGCCTGGGGAATTATTTTAAGTGTTGCTGTAAGTACTGTTGGCTTTATCGCCGCCAAGAGTTTAGGTCCACACCGAAGCTGATCATATCAAAAGCAAAGCGGCTTGATTGGCAAATCTCCCGTAATAATGTTGTTACAGACGCGGGATCAATACTGGCGTTTTCTTCTTATAGTCTTCATATTCTGCCTGACCGCCCCATTTTTGATCGGCTTTCTTTTCTAGCAGCGGGATGCCGCTGACCCGAGTGAGAAGCAGGGCTACAAAAATGGGAGAGATTAGGGTAAACAGTTGCCAGCCTTGCAGGGCTGGGAAGGCGATGATGGCTGCACCGATCCAGAGCACAATTTCTCCAAAGTAGTTGGGATGGCGGGAACGAGCCCATAAACCGCTCTGAATAAACTTGCCTTTGTTCTGCGGGTCAGCATTGAAACGGCTTTTTTGGGCGTCAGCAATCACTTCGATGGCAAAACCGAAAATCCATAACAAGAAGCCGATGATCATAAAGACATCCGGCCCTTTGCGGTTGGTTGACGTAATGGCGGCTAGTGCAGCAGCCATTGTGAGGGTAACCCATAAGGCTTGGATGGTCCAAACGTTTAGAAAGCGGATAAAAGAAGTTTTCAGGTCATCGAAGCGGTCGTCTTTGCCGGCTTTGCGAATGCGCTGGAAAAGGAAGGTACCCAGCCGCGCAGCCCAAATGACGACGATCCCCCACAGCAGGAGAGAGCGAGTGCCCAAAGCTGGGCTTAGGAGGGCGGCAATGCTGATGGTCGCGATGTAGGTGAGGCTGCCGGTCAGGTCGAAAAATTTTTCTGTCTGCAGCAAGTAAGCTGGGATAAAAGCCACCCATTGGATGATAAAGATAATAACCACACAGCAAGCAAAAATGGGAATGCCGCCTATCGTACTGCCTGCATAGCTGCCGGCAAGGGCAATGAGAATGCCGGTGAGGACAATAATGGGAAAAACGATAAAGGAATTGCGCTCTGCTTTCTGCATGGGAAACTCTCCTTACTTTATATTGGGTAAAGGGGTTGAGATGACACTTATCAGACCCGCATTGTTTTATTTGTATTATATCATTGATGGATTAAAAAAGATGATTAGATAGAACTCAGCAAAAGTGAGGTGCTTCGACGCAGGCATGAACTCCCATAAATAAAAAGTATAAAATCCTCCAACCCAGCGGAAACAGGCGCTCAAGGATAATTTTGTTATAATTGATTTATGCATTCCATTCCGCATTCACCTTCTCTCCCCATTTCTGCTCTGGCTTCCAGTTTTGAAGAGGTTACGAACTCTTATAAGTTTTACTGGTTTTTAGCCATTTTGGAAAGCGTGCGCGAAAATAATGGGAGGGTTTATGGGCTTGACTCGCTGCTGGCAAGCATGATCGCCCATGTATGGTATCCGGTCAATTACTTTCGGCTTTCGTTTGGCAAACAAGATCAGTTGGGGAAAATCACGCTCCTTTTAAGGGAAACTTCTAACTTGGACGTAGATAGCCCAAGTTCTCGGGTGAAACAAGTGGCGATTGAACATCTCCAACAGCGAGATCATGTAGGGCGTGAAATCTATTCTCTGGGAAAATTTGTCCCATACCGTTTCTTGCGCCCGTTTTTTGCACAAACTTTGCGCGGAGCCAGGGATTGGGAGGTAAACCGCCTCATTCGTCAATTGGCAGACCAAGCATTCTACAATCCCAAACCCTGTCTGTATCGGTTTGTGGAGACGCCCCAATTAGCGATAGAAATTCATCCTGAATGGCTGAGCTACCTTCAGCAGCATCTGACCATCCTGACAGGCTTTTGCCTATGGCATCTGAAATTATCTGCAGAAAAACAATGTAAATGTACCAAACATTGCCGCAAAATTGTTCGAGCCTCAGGCACGCAACCTGCGGCTGGCGCGGGAATTTTGGAATTTTGTGCTTGCTCATAGTGAGGCTATGACATGTATTTACTCTGAACTGCCGCTCCAACAAGATAATTATTCACTCGATCATTTTTTGCCGTGGCGTTTTGTGACTCATGATCTGCTGTGGAATCTCATCCCTGTGCCAAAGATGGTTAATTCCTCAAAGAGCGACAACCTGCCAGACCATTCTTACCTTGAGCCGTTTGCGCTGCAACAATATAGGGCAGTAAAAACTGCACTCTCCACGCCCAAAGCAGCCACTTGGCTTGAAGATTATATCTTGTTATTCAACCTTAGCACCATAAAGGATTTTGCAGTCATGCCTTTTGAGACGTTTCGAGATATTCTTTGTAAGGCGATTGCCCCACAAATGCAAATTGCCGCTAATATGGGCTTTTCAAGCGGTTGGAAATATACGCCATGAATTTGGTTTACCGCTCACCGCAAAACTCCAATAGCCATCTTACTGTAAAAGAGCGCACGCAAGCTTCGTTTCCTGTGCGCTACCTGTTCCGAGCCGGGATGATTCGTGGACGCGTGCTGGATTTCGGAAGTGGGTTGGGAACAGATGTGGCTTTTTTACGCCAAAAGGGGTTTGATGTCTGCGGCTACGATCCATACTACGCCCCCGATCCCCCTGAGGGAAAATTCGATACCATCCTGTGTTTGTATGTGCTGAATGTTTTGCTGCCGGAAGAGCAGGCGCATGTTTTGATGGCAGTTTCAGAACTGCTGCAGCCAGATGGACGCGCTTATTTTGCTGTGAGGCGCGATATTCGAAAAGACGGTTTCCGCACGCATTTCAGGCATGGGGTACAAGTGTATCAATGCAATGTAAAATTACCATACCAAAGTATTCTGCGCACCGAAAATGCTGAAATATATGAATACCGCCCCTTCCACCGGCAGTCCCACTCCATAATGAACAATTGCCCCTTCTGTACTCCCGATGCTGATCGAGAATTGCTGACCGAATCAGCGACTGCCTATGCCATATTGGATAAATACCCAGTCTCACCAGGCCATGCATTGATCATTCCTAAAAAACACATTGCCGATTACTTCGAGCTTTCCACTCATGTCAAAACTGCCCTTTGGATCATGACCGATCGGGTAAAAGACTTGCTCACCGAACGCTTTCACCCCCATGGGTTTAACGTTGGCATCAACGTAGGCTCGGTGGCTGGGCAAACGGTACCGCATGTTCATATTCATATTATTCCGCGCTATGCGGGTGATGTAGAAAATCCACGTGGTGGGGTAAGAGGAGTAATACCAGACAAGAGAAATTATCCATAATAGATAAGCAGTCTTCACGATGAAATATTCACTTCAGGCGAACAAATAACCGCAGCCCTAAAGAGGCTGCGGTTTCTTATTTAGTAGCGGGGAGTGGATTCGAACCACTGACCTTCGGGTTATGAGCCCGACGAGCTGCCACTGCTCCACCCCGCATCGTCGCGGACTTTTATATTACCACATTTTTTATAAATAAGCAAGGTTTGTTTCTTCAAAAAAGAGTATAATGTTTAATCAAATTATTTTTCCTTTTGACGATAAGCAAAATGCGAAAGGAGCAAGGCAATGCAACTGTTTCTTTATGTTTTGGGCGGATTGATCTTGATCTTTATCATTAGTCAAATCGTTGGAAAGTTTACAAGCATTCCTTGCCCGGCGAGGCTGGCGTGGATTGTAAATCAAGATAACCCTTTCTTCAAGAATTATCGCACTGCATCAATTCTTAATAGCCTTGCCCTCCAGGAGGGTATGCAGGTGCTCGATTTTGGCTGCGGGGCCGGCCGTCTTACCATTCCCATCGCAAAAGCTGTGGGCATGTTGGGAAAGGTAACTGCAGCCGATATTCAAACTGCAATGCTCGCTATAGTTCAAGCAAAGGCAGAAAAAGAGCAGCTGGAAAATATTGAATATCTTCACACGGCAGCCGGCGAGGGCAAACTGGGGATAAATATCTATGACCGAGCCTTGCTCGTTACCGTGTTGGGGGAAGTGCCGAATAAATTGGCATTGCTGCGTGAAATTTATGACAGCCTAAAGCCACATGGTTGGCTGTGTATAACTGAGGTGATCGCCGATCCGGACTTTCAATTTCGGAAGTGGGTGCGTAACTTGGCGGAAAAAGCCGGTTTCATCGAAAGAGCAAGCTACGGTAATAGCCTATCTTATACCTTGGTGTTTGAAAAACCTGAGCTGCTTGCCTGACTCGGAAAAATCCTAGTCAGGATAGATGATTGACTAAAGCAAGAGAGGACGCTTGCGCTTTGTGGGCATTTTCTTTTTGCTTTAATGTCTGAAGTGTGGTATGATATAAAAGGCTATGCATTAAAAGCATTTCTTTGGAAAGGAGTCTCTGCTATGGAGAATAAAATCACCATCATCGAAGGACCAACGCCGACCTTTGAGTTGGTTAACGAAGGCTGGGTAAGCGGTATTAATGAGGGATATGGGGTATCAGAAGTGGCGAAAACTACACTGCGGGCAAAAAATGCCGCAGCATTGGTTGAAAGATGCTACCGAGCGTGGCGGGAAAAGCACCCTTGTTACTTGGAGTTTAAGACTGAAGATGGACTGACCCGCGAAGTTCCCATTGTTGCAGCGCGTTCTACGGTTGTACAAGAAGGGGATATGCTTTATCTTTGGGTGCGCTTTGCAGCTGATGAAATTGAGTTGGCTTATGCCTACGAAGATGATTTTACGATTGATGAAGAAGATGATGATGAGGAGGGGGATATTCTGCCACCTCCGAATTAAGTTCTGCAACAATGAAAATTCACTGAAAAAGCCGTCAAGTGACGGCTTTTTTGATTAATTAATAAGGGCTGCTTAGAGAAAAGCAGCCCCTTGGTTGTGGTGGAAACCGAACCGTTTACTTTAGAATAGTAACTTTTTGCGCCTGCAGACCTTTTTCTCCTTTTACAACAGTAAACTCCACACGTTGACCTTGCTGAAGCGAACGGAAGCCTTGAGCTCCAATTTCGCTGTAATGAACAAAAACGTCACTGCCACTATCGCGTTCGATAAAGCCGTAACCTTTTTGATCATTGAACCATTTTACAGTACCAGTTTCTTTTTCTTCCATAATACAAAATCTTCCTTTACTTATAAACATACTTTGCTGTTAAAATCACCAGCAAACGGCAATATATCATATACTGGAATCGGTGTCAAAATATTTTTTAAGGGATTATTTTTTTATTAAAAAATACAATATTAAATGCATTAAATGATTTAATGCATAATATATTACATTTGAAAAATAATGCACCATAAATTTACCTGATTAGTTAATACACAAGTATGGAAGAAATAGGTGTGTTAATTAATGAAAGATAATGCCTAGCTTAATTCTTTTACATTATGAAAAGGATTTATGTAAGAATAGCATGGCGATTTGAAGGAAAAGTGTAACTATCA
>DAOUFY010000011.1:0-5225 GCA_034429745.1 Anaerolineales bacterium | reverse complement strand
AATGATATTTATGCTTTCTTCTTGTACGTCTTCTAGACCTAAAGAAAATATAGCTTCAAGTATTGAGACCCTTGAAAAGCTCCCTACCACAACCCTAGCTTTCGTAACTCCTGTTAGTACTCAATCAAAAGACATTTGGTTTCCTCCAACAAATACCCCTTTCGTAAAGGTAATATACACACCCCAAAAAGTGTTTTATCCAACACCCTTTCTTAAAAACTTACTAATAAATAATGCAATGGAAAATTTAGACGATTGGAGCAATTTAGGGCATTCACAAAATGGAAGCATTACTATTGAAAACAATATGCTTATAATGAACATAACAGAGCCCAAGGTGCGAATGATCAGCCAATATAAAACTTCATTACCACCAATATATTACCTTACTGTTCAAGTTAGATTTAACTTATGTTCCAAAGAAGATGAAGCGGGTGTCCTTGTCAATATATCATCACCCAATAACCTCATTCGTTATGGTTTTTCCTGCGATGGTAAAATCCAAATCGTCCGTCTATTAGATGGAAAACCGATCACAGTATTGCCATGGCAAGAAAATAGCATCCTATCCCATGGAGCTCCCAGTATTAACAATATCGGGGTATGGTCTGATGCAAACCAAATGCAGTTCTATGCAAATGATAAGTGGATTTATACCCTTAAGGGAAAGAAGCAAGATAACACCTTTTTTGGTGTATATGGCAGATCAGCGGAAGCAAGTGTATTTAACGTAATTTTTTCTAACCTGAATGTATATAACATTGAGGCAAATTAAAAAATACATACCAATATTTATTTTTATCGAGTACAATTATCACACAACAATTTTACTAGAATAACTAGAATAAAAGGAGGCAAACATGTACCATAATGTTATAATCGTTGGACATCTCGGAGGAGACCCTGAAATGCGTTATCTCACATCAGGACAACCTGTAACCACATTCTCAGTCGCATCAACAAGAAGATACACTTCACAATCAAATGAACAAGTTGATGAAACCGTTTGGTTTCGAATTTCTGTATTTGGAAAACAAGCAGAAAATTGTAATGCCTACTTAAAGAAGGGTAGCCTCGTTCTTATCGAAGGACGATTACGGCCTGATACACAAACAGGTGGGCCTAGAACATTTACCAGGAAAGATGGGTCTTCTGGTGCATCATATGAAATAACTGCTAATACTGTTCGGTTCCTAAGCAGCAAAAGTATTGATACAGATGAAAGTACTATTGTTACCGAAGATAGTGATTCTATACCGTTCTAACAAGTAATTCATATGAGCGAAACTATCCCTACTAAACCAAACCCTCATTCAACACAAATCATCGAAAATCACGAGCTTCAAGTTAGTTATATAAACGTAGTTCGCATAATCCATTCATCTACAGAATTCCTTTTTGATTTTTCTCATATTCTTCCTGGAGATAATCAAGCAAAAATTCAATCTAGGGTAATCATGTCTCCTATAAGTGCAAAGTTATTTTTACGTGCACTTATTGAAAATATCTCAAAATACGAAAACGTTCATGGAGAAATATCTCTTCCAGGAGAATCTTCTTTAGCTGAAAAGCTATTTAAATCCATTGATCCAAATAAAGAAAATAGATGAATCATATATTAGAACAAATATCCGATCAAGTTCGTGATTATTTTGAAGAACAAACAACAAAGAGAGAATACGCACTAGCACAAGCTCGACTCATAATTCGCCATTCTGCTCAGTCTATTCGGGCAACCCATAGAGGAGAAAAGGAAAAGGCAAATGAAGAATTAACGCAAGCAAAGGTATTAACTTCAACACTAATGGAAAGACTTCAACAATATCCTCAAATATTTTATGCTGGTTATACACAAGACGCCATTAAGGAATATGTTGAAGCAGCAATTACTTATTCAATTATTTTTCAGTTGCCTTTACCCACTCCTCAGGAACTGAATGTAAACTATGAACCATATCTCTTAGGTCTAGCTGAAGCGAATGGCGAGTTAAGAAGGCATTGTCTTGATATTTTACGTAGCGGTTACTCAGAAAAAGCCGAAATTATTCTTAGTATAATGGATGACATTTATTCTCTTCTCATTACATTGGATTACCCAGAAGCTGTTACAGGAGGACTGAGAAGAGTAACAGATTTGGTTAGAAGCATTAACGAACGTACACGAGGGGAAATTACCATAATTCTTCGTGAATCACAACTAGAAGAAAAGTTAACTTTACTTTCAAATAAGTTGCAGTATGGACATTCAGAAGCATGATTATATTAAAGCCTCCGAACTATGCACGTTTTTATATTGCCATCGGGCATGGTGGTATGAAAGGAAAGGAGAAAAGTCAGCTAAACAAAAAGAAATAAAGATGGGTATTGAATACCATAAAAAGCATGCAATGACTATACGTAAGGCTATACTCCTTCGGTATTTAGCGTTGGGAGTGTTTTTGTTGGCTTTGATTATTCTTTCCTTAAAGCTATTATGGGTACTTGGTTTGCCTTAATCATTTTGTTTCTCTTTTCTCTAGTAATATTTATATATTCCAAAAAGCTTTTTTCAACCATTAATTTTCCAACAGATAACATCATTTATATTGATAACAAGGATAGGAAAAAACTTAAGTATCCTCTCTATGATCCGCGCTATCACCTTGTAGGGAAACCCGATTACATCGTAAAAATCAATAATAAAATTATCCCAATAGAACTCAAATCCAATCCAACTGTAAAAGACAAACCCTACAAAGAACATGTGATACAATTGCTTGCATATTGTTATCTTATTGAGCAGACTTATGGTCTTGCCCCACCTTATGGTGAATTACATTACCCAAAAAATAATTTTCTTATATCATATAACGAGCAGAATAAAAAAATACTCATAAACGAGTTAAAAACTCTACAAAAAATGAATACTGGTAAACCTCTAAATAGGAATCATGAAAATCCCATAAAATGCATTAATTGTGGTTATAAAAACATTTGTGATCAAAATTTAGCATAAGGTTGCAAACACGAGGCTGTATAAAATATGTTTCCTTTTGAAAATATATGCATCGCTTATCATCCAAAACTATCTGCTGCCAAAGAAGTTGGAGAAAAAATATATTCCACCTTATCAAAAAAAGTTAAAAACGTTTTTCTGGATTCCATTTTTTCAAAAACTTATGATCAGCTATTATGTTCCCAGCCAATAGATATTTTTATTGCTATTGGTGGTGATGGAACAGTTCTTCATGCAGGACATTTATGTGCGCCACGCTATATTCCAATCCTTGGAATAAAAATGGGGCACTTCGGCTTCCTCATAGAATACGGCTTTGAACATTGGGATACTATGTTAACAATGCTTCAAAATAAAAATTTCTGGATTGAGAATCGGATGATGCTTCATTGTGAGCATGTCAGAGATGATCAGATTTTAAAAAGCTGGGAAGCGCTTAATGAAGTTGTTGTCAGCCGTGGAGTTATGATGCATCCAATCCATATGACAACTTATGTGGACAAACAACTCCTTACAACATATGTTGCGGATGGTTTAATTGTATCAACTCCAACTGGTTCAACAGCTTATGCTCTAGCCGCAGGTGGCCCAATTCTTCCTCCAGAATTAAGAAACATTCTCCTTGTACCGCTTGCACCTCATCTTTCTGTTGATAAAAGCTTAGTATTAGCAGAAGGAGCCTCTGTTCGTATTATTGTACGCAGCTCTTATCCAGCAGTCGTTTGTGCTGATGGGCTTGAACCAGATAGTATTGAAAATCTTGATCAAGTAATCGTTACGGTTAGCCAATACACAACTCAATTTATCCGTTTTCAGGATCCAGGATATTTTTATCGAAATCTCACTCCCCATATGAATCAAAATCCCTCTACGGGAGAATTTCAAAGATGAGTATGCTCAATGAAGAGAACCGACAATTTTGTTCTTATCATCCTCAAGTAGAATCTTACTTAAGATGTAAGCGTTGTAATAAAAACATTTGCCCCAAATGTGCAATTCCTACACCCACCGGTTATATCTGCAAGGATTGTGAAAAAGAACAGCAGAAAAAATTTGATTCTGCCTTAATTTCTGACTATATAATAGCTGTTCCTATAGCCTTTTTACTATCTTTAGTAGGTAGCTTTATCGTAAACTTTTTAGGCTTTTTTGTTATTATTTTTTCACCTTTAGCCGGCGCCATTATCTCCGAAATTTTGCGTCATTTTGTTAAGAACCGACGTTCCTCTAAATTGACAATATTGATTTCTTTATCCGTTGCGTTAGGTACTTTGCCATTATTAGCAGTTTATTTATTAAATGGGTTTTGGATGCCATCAATCTATCAAGGAATATATCTTATCTTGTGTACAACAACAGTCGCTCAACGATTGAAAGGTATTCTAATTTAATATAAAAAACTATCAATAATGATATAATCAACCTACCTTATGTTATCAGAGTTGGTTATTAGAAATTTTGCAATTATTGATGAGCTACACGTTCAGTTCGGAGAAGGATTTATTGTATTCACTGGAGAGACTGGCGCAGGAAAATCTATTATCTTTGACGCAGTAGAAGCATTAATCGGAGGTCGTGTTGATACCTCATCCATTAGAACTGAAGCTGAAACAGCTTATATAGAAGGTCATTTTCTTATTAGTAACCATACTAAAAAACTGGTTGAACTTTTGCAAGAAGAAGAAATTGAAATTGACTCTGACTTATTAATTATAAGCCGTGAAATTCGATTAAACGGACGGAATATTGCTCGTATAAATGGCAAAGTAGCACCAATAAATCTATTAAAACGAATTGGTGAAATTCTCATTGACCTTCATGGGCAATCTGAACACTTATCTTTGTTACGGCAATCAGAACATCTGCCTTTATTAGACCGATTTGCAGGTACGATTGACCTCCTTGAATCATATAAAAGTGTATATAAGAAATACAAAGATAATTTACAAAAATTAAAGCAATTAGAACTGCAAAAAAACGAACTAAACAAACGGTGTGACTTATTAAATTATCAACTTCAAGAAATACAAAATGCCCATTTGAAAATTGATGAAGATAAAGAACTTAAAATTGAGCGAGATAGGTTATCTAATGCCGAAGGAATAGCTTCGATTCTTCAAGAGATAATTCAACTGCTTGATGAAGGATATCAAGAAACACCCTCCATAATTGATTTAATGGGTCAAGTAACTCATGAGTTAGGAAAACTAACTCGTCTAGATTCTTCCCA
>DAOUFY010000010.1:0-1656 GCA_034429745.1 Anaerolineales bacterium | reverse complement strand
TTCCGATCTTTGCAGGATTGTTTCTTGTTGCGGTTGCTAAAGGTGTTTTCAATTTTACCCAAGGGTACTTATCAGAATATGCTGCACAAGGTGTTGCTTATGAGTTAAGAAATGCAATCTTTGAAAAGTTAAATAAATTAAGTTTTTCATACCACGATCAGGCACAAACGGGCAAACTTATGACTCGTATGACATCTGATGTTGAGCAGGTACGTAGCTTTATTTCTCAAGGGTTGATTCAATTGATTTCTGCGATCGCCTTACTTATTGGGACGGTGATAATGCTTTTTAATATGAGCTGGCAGCTAACATTGGTAGCCTTAATCTTTGTCCCGATTACGATTGGAATTATGTCCTACTTTATTCGCAACGTGATGCCTATAGCTATGCGAGTGCAGAAGCTGTTTGGGCAATTAAATACAATAATGCAGGAAAATTTAGCCGGCATTAGAATCGTAAAAGCATTCTCTCGCGAAGAGTATGAATTGAATAGGTATCGAGCTCAGAATGAAATCTTATTGAATGAAAACCTTGTATTCATTCAAAAGATAACAGCACTAATACCTCTGGTATTTTTCGTTGGAAATTTGGCGGTAGTTGGAATATTAGCTTTTGGAGGGTATCAAGTTATCGGCAAGCAGTTGACTTTGGGTGAGTTGGTGGCTTTTTTGGGATATAACAGTTTTTTATTGATGCCGATTTTTATGATGGGTATGATAGGTGCGGTGCTATCAAGAGCAGAAGTATCAGCTCAGCGTATTTTCGAGGTTCTCGATGCTCAAGTAGAAGTAAAAAACTCGCCCGATGCAATCGTCTTACCACGCTTAAAAGGGGATGTAACCTTTGATGACGTATCTTTCCGATACTTTAAAGGGGGGGAAGATGTACTAAGCCATGTTTCATTTTCAGTTAAGGCAGGTCAGCTAGTTGCCATTTTGGGGAAAACAGGGTCTGGTAAATCAACCATTATAAACCTTATACCGCGTTTTTATGATGTTAGCGAGGGAAGAGTGCTGGTTGATGGTTTTGATGTGCGCAAGGTTACTATAGAGTCATTACGAAATCAAATTGGAATTGTATTGCAAGAAACAACCCTTTTTTCAGGGACGGTGAGAGAAAATATATCCTACGGAAAACCACAAGCTTCGTTGGATGAAATAATTGAAGTAGCCAAAGCAGCTCAGGCACATGAATTTATTAGCCGCTTGCCTGATGGTTATGACACCATTATTGGCGAGAGAGGAGTTGGATTGTCCGGCGGGCAAAAACAACGAATTGCTATTGCTAGAGCCTTGCTATTGGATCCAAGGATTTTAATTTTAGATGATAGCACTTCATCCGTTGATGCGAGTACAGAATATTATATTCAAGAAGCATTGAAGAACCTAATGAAGGGAAGAACTAGTTTTATCATTGCCCAGCGAATTAGTACTGTGCGGAATGCAGATATGATCCTTTTGCTAGATAATGGAAAACTTATTGCTCAAGGTACTCACGAAGAGCTTATGCAAACTAGTGAAGCTTATGTAAACATAATTCACTCTCAGCTTAGTCAAAAAAATGCTCAATATGAAATAGAGTGTAAGCGATTATGATGCATGGCGGCGGGTTTAGACGAATTGCAGAAACAAGCGATGATCGTGCTCAAAATAGAGC
>DAOUFY010000009.1:0-3860 GCA_034429745.1 Anaerolineales bacterium | reverse complement strand
TAAAAATTAATTTTGTGCCAGGGTCAATCAACCATTTATAAAAAACGAAAATTGCCAAAAAAATGACTAAAATATCAGACACGTAAAAATTTTTTACAATATTAATACGTGGAATTTGATCTTCCGGGATTATCGTACATAAAATGATAATTATCGCCAAAAGACTAAATTCTGGATATCGGATTGAAATTAAAGCAACCGGAACAATCATCATGAGGATAAATACCCATGTAGCCGGTATCCATAAAGCTATCAAGCCTAAGCATAAACCCAGCAGAATTGCTAACGCGATCTGGAAAGAAGTATCGAAAGTTCTTATTGGGAAACTAAACATATCTGTTACATGATTGATTCTTATTTTTGAACATGTGAAAGAATTTGCTCAAGTTCAGATTGAATCTCTTTCAATTTTTGTACATCAACTTCAGGTGTTTGCCGCAAAGCCATAATGGTTGGTTTAGGTACCTCGACTGCCTTAGATTTCGCATACCTTGAACCAGAGCCAACCTCTGTACGGTTTATCACGAATCCAATCAGGGTGGCATTAGCCATACTTAATTGACGATAGGTATTCGTCAGCACTTCTTTTCGTACCCAACCTTTTCTTACCACTAACAAAACCCCATCAACCATAGGCGCCAAAAGGACAGCATCCGCCACACTAAGGCATGAAGGTGAATCGATTATCACCACATTAAATATCTTTTTCAATTCCACAATTAGATCTTCCATGTTCTTAGTGCCTAATAATTCTGCAGGGGTTGAAGTTGGCGTACCGCTGGGCAATACATATAACCGTTCATATTTCGTCTGCTTAATGTATGGTGATAAATCCAAAGGAAGAAGATCTTGATTAAGCAAGTCGCTCAAACCTTTTTCGTTATTTACCTTTAACAGTTTATGTATTTTAGGCCAGCGTAAATTTGCATCAACAATGATAACATTGCGCCTTGTCTGAGCGATACTGAGAGCTAAATTGGTCGTAATGGATGATTTACCATCTTGAGAAACCGCACTGGTAATCAATAAAGATCTTAATTTACCAGAGCTGCCAGGAGAGAAAATAGCTGTTCTTAAGCGACGAAAGGCTTCCTGCTGCAGCTTTGTATCTATCAACATTTCCCCGCTTTCTTCATCGTAACCTCTCTCATCGGGGATATCTCCTAAAGCTTTTACACCTAATAACGCTTCAATTGCTCTTGTTGTATAAAGACGAGTATCAACGCTTTCAAATAATATTGCTAATCCAATACCACCAACCAAACCCACGACCAGCCCCAAAGCAGAGATCAACCAAGGGCTTGGTGAAGAAGGAGCGTCAGGCAATGGAGCAGGATCAGCAATATAGATTGAAGTTGGAGTACCTTCATTTGTACTAAGCTTTTTGCTCTCTTCTACAACAAGTTGGGCAAGTTTGTTGGCGGCAAACTGAGCCAAAGCAGGATCTTCACTAGTAAATTCTATTTGGAACAATTCTGTACTGGCTAAAATATCCACTTTTATCATTGGTAATAGCTCATCAACAGGTATATTGACGCTGCGGCTTAGTTCAGTCAGGATGGGTGTACTTAAAGACATCTTTACATAAGTAGCAACTAAACGTTCTGCGTATTCAACATTGTAATCTGTATAAGTTGTACCTCCAGTGCGAGCCGTTAAAACCCGAATTACTGCCCTAGCAGTGTACTTTGGGGGGACTGTCCATGCACCGATACTGGCTATCGCAAAAGCAAAAAGCGTGGTTAATAACACAACCCACCGTCGCCTTCCAAATATTTCTAAATAATCCTTTAATGTACTTGCTTCAGAAGTTTCTACTGTGTAAGGTAAAGCAGTATAAGGGCCTTGTGGTTCAATATTATAATAGTTAGAAGCAGGGGTAAGGATTGATTTTATTGGAGTACTAGACATTGGCTCAGCTGCAGGTGGTGTAATTTCACTAAACAGTGAGTTAATTTTATTATCTAAAGAATCTTGATTTGGCATAGGTATTCAACTCCTGAGCAAGAAAAATAAAGTTTTGGGCAACAGGATCATTTGTAGAAATCGCAAACAGCGGTTCTGCAGCCATCTGCGCATATTCAATCCTCGGTTCATAACCAACTACAGTTTCCAACACATACTCTCCGAATTTTTTTCTGATATTTTCCAGCAAACGATTTTGCAATGTGGATTTTTCATCATACATATTTACAAACAATCTATAATCTAAAGCAGGATTAGTCTCCTTACGTACAGCTTCAATAAACCTAAATACCCCATCCAGAGCTTGTATTGAATAAGCTTCGGCTTGAATGGGTATTAACAATAATTTTGCTGCAGTTAAAGCTACAACATTAATCGGATTAATCATCGGCGGGCAATCTATCAATACCCAAGGGGGACCTACAAGATTGCTTTGGGGTGATTCTCGTTTTAGCTGAACTCTCAGATCTGGTTTTTTCCAATTTTCCTCTTGTCTGCTGCGATTCAATGCATCTTTAATTATACTGGAATAATTTGGTCTTGTATAGAGGTATTTTGTAGCTAAGGCTAAATCCGGATGTGAAGGAAGGATGTAAAGGCGAGGATATTTCGTAGGCTTCATAACTTCTTCAATTTGTAGATTTCCTAGCAGCACATCCACAACACTTATCTTGCCGGAATTTGACATTCCTAACCCAGTTGTCAAACTTCCCGAGGGATCAAGATCTATCAATAAAGTTCTTTGGTGCTTATCTTTAGCAATTCGACAAGCAGCAAGTTGAATGACAGTTGTCGTCTTGCCAACCCCGCCTTTTTGATGAAAAACAGCAATAACAAAGGGTTCACTTTGCATGGAGAGATCCTTCACATATTCATTATTCAACCAAAAGATGTTTCCAATTGCCGTTATTAATGGCTATCAAAAATTTTTGTTCCTACAGAAGCTTTTTAAGTGAATTTACTACTGTTTCTATTTGTATATTCGTTAACTCTGCATACATTGGAAGAGACAATATTCTATCAGCCAATGCTTCGGTAATCGGAAAATCTCCTCTTTTATAACCCAAATTACGATAAGCTTCTTGCAAGTGAATAGGGATAGGATAATGAATGCCACAATAAATGTTCTGTTCAGCAAGCTTTTGTTTAATATAATCTCGATTGTTCACTTGAATTACGTATAAATGCCACACTGGTTCTGCAAACTGCGAAACCTCGGGAGGATTGATTGCTGTATCCTTTAGCAATTGCGAATAATAACCAGCATGCTTGCGACGCATTTCATTCCATTGATCAAGGAAAGGAAGTTTCGTTTTCAATACTGCAGCCTGTAATGTATCCAATCTTCTGTTGTAGCCAATAAACTCATGCACATACTTTTCTTTCTCTCCATAATTTCTTAAGCGCCTGATGTTTTCTGCCACTTTTCCATCTTGGGTTACTACAGCTCCGCCATCTCCATAAGCGCCAAGGTTTTTTGAAGGATAGAAAGAAAAAGCCGCTGCATCACCTAAGCTGCCGGCCCGTTTGCCTTTGTAGCGAGCCCCATGAGCTTGACAGGCATCTTCAATAACAATCAGGTGATGCTTTCTGGCAATGACAAGTATTTCATCCATATCTGCCATTTGTCCATAGAGATGTACAGGAATAATTGCTTTTGTACGTTTGGTTATTGCTTCTTCTATTTTTACTGGGTCTATATTATATGTTTTTGGATCGACATCCACTAAAATTGGTTTAGCTCCCACATATGAAATAGCTAACGCAGTTGCAATAAATGTATTGGCAGCTGTGATCACTTCATCACCTGCACCAATATCATAAGCCCTCAAAGCTAATTCCAAAGCAGAAGTCCCCGAATCCACACCGACAGCGGATTTTGATTCGCAAAAAAC
>DAOUFY010000008.1:0-13324 GCA_034429745.1 Anaerolineales bacterium | reverse complement strand
TCTCAGAAGAATGGCAGATCGGAAAGCATTATTGTTCTGGCAAGTAATTCGCTTGTTAAAGTACGATGGATATTTCTGACACGATTTTACAGAAAAAAGGTTGCGTAATCCATAATTTAGATAGGTGGTTTTATGAAGAATTTGTATCGTTCGTATATTTTATTATTATTATATTTTATTTGTGTATATAGTCTATTTCAGCTTTTAGAGCGTATGAAATTGCCTTATTCATTATCTATAGGTCTATTGTTGGTATTTTTACCTATTTACTTATTGTTGATTTTGCTGGTGCCACTGCTTCAAAGGCAAAAGAAGGAATGGTTGATTGGGTTAGGCGGCTGTTTGTATGCAGGCTTAAAAGTTGGATTTTATTTAGGCAGTATGGAAATGAGGTGGATGTTAATTTCATCAGTCATTGAAATAACCATACTTGCTATTGGAGTATGGATGGCGGCAACGGTTGTTTCATATACGAATAAGTTGCAGAAATCTATAGATCATGTCATTCTTCCAAAACTTGGGCATCGGATCTATAACGATATTGCCATGGCAAAAAGAATAGTGGAACATGAATTTATCCGCAGCAGGAGATATAATCATCCTATTACAACGATTGTAGTAGAACCGGGTTTGGATAATTTTGAAGGCGAAGAAATCATTGAAGAAGCAATAAATGAAATAAGAGAGTCACTTAAAGCTAAATATGTTGCACAAAAATTGGCTCAAATCATCGAAGATGAAACGCGAATCACTGATATTGTGATTGAATTAAACGATCAAGGTCAGTTGATCATCGTGTGTCCTGAGACAACGACTCAAGATTCGCAAGGTTTGATCGATCGTTTGCAAACGGCTATCAGCAAGCAAGTAGGTATTCCTATCAATTATGGTATGGCATCCTTTCCTACAGATGCTCCTACATTTGAAGCGATATTAGAAAAAGCACAAACTCAGGTGATGAAGAGACCAAACTATGTATTGGAAGTGAAACCCTCCATAACTTGAGAAATGGTATAATCAAGGTATAGGTAGTTATAGTAGGCTTTATATAAAATAATTATTTACTAATTATCATTGGTTCCGCTTATGATAGGTTATATAAGCGGAAATAGCCATATTATTCAAAGGAGCTGGTTTCATGGAGAAAAAGAGAGAAGTTGTAATAGGGGGAATTGTCTTAGGTATGCTGTTGATATTTGCTTCGATTACAATAGCCTTGGCAGAATTCCAAGACAAGGAAAATGAAGAATATCAACAGGCTGCTTTGCTTTCCACTTCAACTGCGACGTTACCTAAACCAACAGTACCATTTGGAGCAAAGACAAGTACCCCAACATTAATACCGACAATAACGCCGAGACCGTTACCGACTGAATTTATTCAATTAGATACGGAAAATGTTTTCGCCACACCTACGCCATTGCCTGATGTATCTACATATCGCAATCAGGCTAATTTTACCTTTAAAGAGATGGGAATACTTCCTTTTGTTATGTATTATCCCGAAGTAAGGACGTTTGATATAGATTTGCCTGATCGCTGGTTGATTTCTCCGTCGAGCAGCACTTTGGAATTGCATTATAGTTTCTATGAATATGAAATGGATAAAGCCACCGCGATAGCTCAAGGGCTAGTATCATCATATAACCGATACTTATACCATCCAGGCATTGATAGACCATTTGTTGAAGTATTTATTGATAATTATTTTGCAGGAAGTTTTACTCCAGAAATCGGTGAAGATAAACTATTTAAGGTAAAGTTGCCTTTTGGTTTAGTTGAAGATCGAAAGTATAATGCTGCCAATACACATACTATTTATATTTATTATTACCGCGGTTCAGATATTTTTTGTGATTATAATGGAGTGTTAGCAGTAAAAGATACTTCGCGGCTCGTACTCAATTTTCAGGATGCATTGCCGCAAGAAAACTTAGCTGCATTAATTACTCAATATCAATTTCCTCACCCCTTGTTGCAGAACTCTTTTCTGCCTGAAACCTTATACTTTATTCTTCCGGATAACCCAACAGAATTGGATTTAACAATAGCAGCTAAAGTTGCAGCGGTAATTGGCCGCAACTCTCCTTTTGTGAACATAAAAATTCAACTATTAACAGGAAATCAAGTGTCTGAGAGTATGCTTATCAACACAGGGGCGGTCGTCATAGGTTCACCTCAGCAGAATTCATTTTTACGAGGGCTGTATCAAAATAAAGGGCTGCTGACGGAACTTACAGCGGATGGAACAAGAATAGCAGGAATAACTGATGAAGAAGGAGTATTGCAAATTGTACGGTCGTATATTAATAATAGGGTGGCTTTTTTAGTTGTTGCAGCAAACACTCCCCAAGGTTTAGCCCGGGCAGGCGATGCTTTAGCTCATCCGCCTATTGTTGGTTTAAGTGGCAAATTATTTATTGCCAAAGCAGCATATCCGCAAGTCATTGCTTCAGAACAAAATAAGGGCATCTTTCGATTCTCCGATCTGAATTTTAGAGAATTAGTGGTTTATGGTCGTACACAACAATCTCGCAATTTAATATTTTATGTCCCTCGTGACTGGGTTTTACAGGATGATGTTAAAGTTATCATTAATTATGCCAATTCTGCCAATCTAAGTTATATAAATTCTTCGATTACGGTGTTGGTCAATGGATCCCCAATATCAACCCTAATGTTGGATGAAAAGCCGGGCGAGAAGCAAATCACGATTCCAATTCCCAAAGAAAATATTCGAGTTGGAACCCTAAATATTATTCGTTTTGATGTTATTCTTGACAAAGAGCTTGATTGTGCCTTGTATCAACCCCTAGCCTCGTGGGTTACCATTAGAGATTCCAGCTTATTGTACTTACCTTATGAGATTAATACTGAACTTGACAAAATACCTCCTATTCCTAATCCTATTTTCTATTTAGGATACGAACAGAACCCTGTAGTTTTCATTCTACCCGATCAGCCAACGGTGGATGAGGTGAACGGAATGATCAATATGGCTCGTTTACTAGGAAGCTTTATGCAGAGACCAGAGATCAATTTTGAAGTAAAAATCAATCCACCTTTTGATCCCAATCTGTTTTCAGGCAAGAATTTAGCTTTAATAGGGCTACCAACCCGCAATTCAATTCTAGCTTCTATCAATGATCAGCTTTTGCAGCCATTTGTACCGGGTGAAAATAACTTAACTCTCAAAGAACAGCTTGGCCAGTACAGAATAGAGCAAGGCATCAGCTTGGGTTTGGTGCAGGTGATCCCTGCTCCATGGGACAAACTGCGCGGAATTACGGTGATTAGCGGTACATCTGATGAAGGATTGAGGTGGGCATTTGATAGGATATCTTTGCCCGATTCTGGTTATAACTTCAATGGGGCATTAGCATTCATATCCAACCGTATTGAGGTATTTGAACAGAATATTCCCCAGCAAATTAACCTGGCTGCCTTAATATCTGAGGTTTCTGGAACTAAAGCCGTAGTTAAACCAGTTGAACCAACACAACCTGCAACACAAGAGGCTACTCCTGTGATGGATCAATACGTACCAAAACCGAAATCTGAAGAACCTGTATTGGGTACTTACCTCATCATTGGAATTGTTGTGGTGGGATTATTGGTTGCAGCGATAAGCATTATTAGGACAGCTCGCGGGGGACGCAAACCGTAGAATCGTCTATCAGGTTGTATTGTAATCCACAAATAGTGCAAACGGCTGACTGTTGATTGAAAGAGAGTTTTGCACCACATTGACATACCCAGCCCATTAGATGGGCTGGGTTTCCTCCTACAAGAGCGTAAGGAGGCACATCCTTTGTAACCACCGCTCCGGCAGCGACCATCGCATACTCTCCAATTGTATTGCCAGCTAAAAGCACCGCGCCGGCGCCTAATGTAGCTCCTCTCTTAATCAGCGTGGTTTTTAACCAATCTTTGTTTTCATAGCGGATTTTGGCTTGGGGGAGACGCGGCGAGCGCGGGTATAAGTCATTAGTAAAGAAGACATGCGGACCAACAAAAACACCATCTTCTAGAGTAACCCCTTCCCAGATCATATTGCCATTTTTAATCGTAACTTGATTGCCAATTACTGCGCCGCTTTCTATAAAGCAATGGTCGCCGATGTTGCAGTCACTGCCAATGGTTACATGTCTCATGATGTGGCAATAAGCCCAGATTTTTGTACCAGCACCGATATTTTCGGTTTCAACCAATGCTGTGGGATGAATGTATGGTGGGTTCATGATATGCCTCCTTTTATGATATTGATAAGCCCAGTTTTTCGAGAAGAAAATAGTAATGCTTATTTTCTATTGCAAGAGAATGTTGTCGTAGATAACTGTTATCTGTGTTTTCGATAAGCTGTTGGCGAAGTTCAGGATGATGGTATAGATTGAGCACATGTTTACAGAATTGAGATAAGTTGCCGGGTTCAAAAAATAATATGGCATTTTCTGGAAAATATTGTTCCAAAATATTAAATCGTGATGCTATAATGGGTATTCCCATCATTGCATATTCTATTATTTTGCCGGGAATTGCAATCTCCATGTGGGAATCTGGCATGGCAGTGTAAATGCCAATATCTGCTTGTTCTAAAAATGAAGGTATTTCTTCTATCGGTACAGGGGGAGCTATCTCCAGCTGGTCTGTAACATTCAGGTCTTCCGCCAGTTTGCGCAGGTTGTTGCAATAGGAAGACTCTGAACCAATAATCAGCAAGCGAATGTTGGGAATCTCTTTTTTTAGTATGGGAAGTGCTCTTATTGCTAATTCTAAGCCATAACGCGGGGCAATAGTGCCGTGAAAAATCAGGGTAAAATAGGGTTTATGGGAAATATTTTCTAGGGATGTGCTTTTTCGATGAAAGATGATTGGATCAGGTTGGTTAAGGATAACTGTGATTTTTTCTGCTGGAATATTTCGGCAAACCAAGTTGCGTTTTACCAACGGAGTGGAGGCTATGATTTGATCTGCGAAAGTTGTAGCTAACTTTTCTTGAAATAGTATCAGCTTTACGAGGGGGTGGTCGGCCGATCGCTTAGTTTTCGATTGAAAGAATTCCGGCATTGGGTCATGAATATCGTGGATAATTTTTGCTCTCATGATTTTTGGTAAGATTGCACAAAAGACAAGCAGATCGGGCATATTATGGATATGGATAATTTTATAATGGTTGCGAAGGTGCATATAGAGCAGAAAAAGTGTATAGAGCGGTAATCCGATGAGATATTCAAAAAAAAGCCTAAGCAACCCGGCTTGTTTATGAGTAACAGGAATATAGATTATTTTTAAATTCTCATGTGCAGTGTTGAGATTGGCAGAAGTTGTTGTTCCGCGTGCGCAGATAACATCAACAGCTATACCTTTTGCAAGCAATGCTTTTGCATATTGCTTTACTCTACCGTCAACGTTATAGTCTTTATGTACAATCATACATACTTTTGCAGGGGTTCCTGATGGCATCATAAATTCAAACTCCGTAATTATTTGCTTGACTTTTTATTTAGGACGTACTGATAGACATCAATAACTTGTTTTGCAGCTGTGATACTATCCTTGCCTTGCATAAAAATTCTGCCATTGCTTCGTTCGTTTTTTTCAAGCACCCAGCTGATTTTTTCTGCTATATCTTCTGCATTGCGTTGACAAATATAGCAATTACTAATACGGCTGATTAGAGCTTGTACATCCCCAACGTCAACAGAAACAATGGGCAGGTTGCATGCCATGGCTTCGCGTACAGAGGAAGGAGATCCTTCGTGATCCGAGGTGCATACCAGTACGTCTGATGCGTTCATATACAAACTCATTTCTGGATGGGGAACGTTATGAACAATAATGATTTCAACATCTGAAAATCGCTTGGCTAAGAAATCGTAGGCAGCGGATAGCAAATCATATCTTTTTAGTGTCCGCCGGGGATTCCATGGGAAAAGGATATATTTTTTATCTTGAGATAAATTCAACCTCTGCCGGGCTTCAGTTTGAGGAATTGGTTTGAAGATCTCTAAATTGATGCCAAAAGGAATGATAAACACGTCTGGTCGTTTGATTTTTGCTTTCATTTCGGGAGACATGACAATAATTCCATCTATCCAAGGTGTTAGTTGTCTTCCAATAAAGCCATCCCTCCAGTGGTTGATATCTGAGCCGAGATAGGTTACAACAACAGGAGATTTCCATTGCAATCGGGCTAAATAGCCATTGATTGTGCCGTAATAACCATGGACGATATCGTATTGTTTAGGAGAAAAATTTAAAGAGAAAATTTGTTTTACTGGGCTTAAATAGTTAAGCTTATGGTCTGTGGAGAAATGCAAAAGATCAATAGTTACACCAAGTGAGCGAAGTGCTTCAACTTGATCCCCTATAAAAGGTGCGTGAAAGGGAGTTTGTTGAGTAGGATAATTATGGGTTACTACGAGAACTTTCACTGGTACTGTCACTTAGCGATTTATTTTCAAGATTGAATTGGTGTTGATAAAACGTGTTTTGAACATTCAGCCATACTGAGGGATTTAAGCCCATATTGACTGCGGCATTCCTCAACGCATTGAAGGATGGCTTCCAATCTCATGAAATCTGCCTCGGTTCTGAATTCCCATTCATGTGCCCATAAATGGAAGATCTTTTTTTGCTGAGCAGCTTTACGAATACCTTTGAGAATACGTTGAATACGTAATGTTGGATAGCCTATTCGATCAAGGTAATTCTCTAAGCCTCTATTGAAACTAAACAAGTGTTGAGAAGATGGGATATTCACTAACCCGTTGTTCACTTTTAGTTGATTGATTTCGTAAATGGGCGGAGTGGTTACTGAAAGCAGATAATCTAAAGTTTTTAGATATTTTCCAAAATAGCGGTTGCGAAAAATCAAAGGAACATGTTCTTCTGTTCTGTATGTTTTAAAACCATAACTATGGAAGATCTCCAGATGTCCGACAGCATCTCGGGGGAAAACAATGCTAACCGGTGTGATGTGGAACCGCTGAGCAACTCTTAACCACTCTTCAATTTCTATTTTGGCTTGCTCTCGGTTGATTTGATTGAAAGGACGATGAGAATAGCCGTGGAATCCGATCTCAAATGGAATATTTTTATTAAGGAGCATTTCGACAAGATCTGCTCCATACCAAAGGGGATTGCTGGTTTGATAGACCTCCTCAAATGAACTATAGCGCCCTTTCCATTCCATCATTGGACATATTGGGCATTCCTCACATCTTTGATAAAATAAATGGCCTGTGATTGCCCACGTGGCGATAATGTGATATCTCTCAAAGAGATTAAGCAGTCGCTGTACTGCTTGACGCTCTCTAGCACCGTTTTTTGAAAAAATTTTAGTACGCTTTTCATCTTTGTCAAAATAACCGCAGGCAAGTTCAGTGTCTAGTGAAAAGATGAATATTCCATTTGGTGAGGGTGGATTGAGAGATTTCATTTAGATAACCCTTTTAGAAGAGATTGATAGAGTTTATAAGCGGCTTTTTCCCAACTCCAGGATTGGGCTTTTAATACTGCTTTTTTGCTTAATTCTGGAAGATAAATGCGATTATTCCATACTTGCTGAAGGGCGTCTTCGAAATGTTCAATGGTAGAATTTTTTGACCAAAAGACAAACTCACTATCCATAAGATAATCTTCATGAGCAACTATTCTCGTCGCAATAATTCCTAACCCGGATGCAAGATATTCAAATAGTTTTATTGGACTGCTCACTTGAAATTTCAATTCATTAGGAAAAGGCAAAACCCCTAGATGAGCTTTAGACAACCACGAAGGGATATCTTTATGAGGGACAGGTTGATGGTAATGAATAATGTTTGGATATTCCTTTGCCAGCTGGGCAATAGATTGAGCTTCATAACCGCTGCCTACTACAGTAAAGATAAAGTTTTCGCCAGCTAAAGCTCGTTTAATAACTGCTTGGCAGAATACGCCTACATTGCGTCCATCATTTAATGTGCCAACATAAATCAGATGAACGGAGTGTTCTATTTGGGACCAGTCTCTATCTTTGATGCATGGCTCGAATAATTCAAGATCAACACCTGATTCCCAGACGCCCCAACATTTTTGAGGAGGTATGTGCAAATTATCAGCTAAGCGTTGGGTGATTGCCGTTTGACCATCAATGTAATGATTAATAAGCCATTGAATGATTTGATAATAAATGCGCCAAATAACCATGCGCCAATTCGTTTCAGCCTTGCTGGGCATGTATGCAGTACGTATATCCGCAATAAGAAGAGGGAGAGAATGAGGGATAAATTTTCTAAGGAAAATTAAAGGCAATAAAAATAAACCTGAGGGTGGATGAAAAAGAACAACATCTAACTTTTTTTTATGATAAATTATTACCTTTATCACCTTGAGATGATAAATAAGCTTTCCAAGAAAATACACGTGGGGGGATGAAAAGCAATCGACATCTACCCCTTCGATTAACTTATGTCCCTGTTCTTCATTGCTCGTTAAAATTACATCACATCCAAAACTAAGCAAAGCCTTGGTTGTACTGACCCACGTTGCTTGGTCTAATGCAGAAGTTAAATTGCCAGGAAATATCCATAGAATAGTAAGAGATTTATGTTCTTGGCTTTGCATATATTTATTATTAGGTGAATGCTTAACCAATCTTCAGCTTTCAATAAGTTTTTTATAAATGTAAGGCATATATGCTATAGATTATACCAAACAGTTTTCGTTTATTTGTGTTAGATTAACCAGCATGTAATTTTTCATACATGTGCAATGCATGTTGAGCAATAATATCCCAATCATAAACTTGTTCAACCAGCTCTCTCGCATTGTTAATCAGCATTTGTTGCAGATCATTATTTGTAAGCAAAAGGATAGTTTTTTCAGCGAATTCTTGGGGGCTATCAGCAATTAGCAGGTGTTTGCCATCTTCTACTTCCAACCCTTCACAGCCAAGCGATGTGCTCACTACAGGTCTGCCATAAGCCATGGCTTCGAGTATCTTCAAGCGCGTGCCTCCTCCTGCTCGCAAAGGAATAATACAAGCTGTGCACCTTTGGTAATATGGGAGCAGATTAGGGACTGAGCCGGTTACATGCACGCTTGTGCTTTCTAAGTTTTTAATTTTATCTGAAGGATTAAGCCCAACGATATAAAAATGCAAATTAGATATATGCTTAGCGATGATCGGCAATATTTCATGATAAAAATATAATACTCCATCCTCATTAGGCAAATAGCTCATGTTGCCAACAAAAAGGATACTTTTTTCTGAAGTGTTTATCGGCAGAGGTTGGAGCTCTTTGGTATCAACTCCATTAGGCAGCACCATTGTGTTAATGCGTGGATTCGCCTTCAGCATGATTTTTTCATCTAAAGCTGAGGTAAAAAAGTTTGCATCAAAATACGAAGCCAACCTTGGCTCCCAATGCTTCATGGCAATACTGCGCAGCCAAAATTTAATTTTTCTCTTGGGGTTAGCAGTTATTTTGCTTAAGCGCTGGTATTTTAGGTAATCAATATCATGAAATGTCAGTGCACACTTAACTTTTTGCAGCGGAGAACAATAGTGGACGTATTCCCCCATAAAAGAATCTTCGATCTGAAGAACGTCTATAGAGCCACTCGAGGTGAGCTCCTGCAATTTTTTAACCATACGGCGGGATAGATATGCTCGCCAAGGAAAAAATAAAAATGCAATTTTATTAAAAAGCGAAGCCGAGAATAGGAGATCCCTGATCGAAACGTCATCTGCTGGAATTGGGAATATTTCCTCGCAATAGGAAGATAACGCTTGAAGAGATTCTTGTGTATCCGTGTCTCTGATAAAGGTAAGCAAATTTACTTGATGCTCTTGTGAAATTCTTTTTAGCAAATTGAACACTCTCAGAGGGTTTCCTGAAATAGGAGGAAAAGGCAGCCAATTAGTTATCCAAAGCAATCTCATTGTCGGCTCCCTTAATTTTCGGCTTAGAAATATATTTATGAATTTCAGAAAGCAATAGAGTAAAATCTTGCAGCCTAATGATGGAAAAAATAAGACAGCATGCTATGAATGATAAAGGAACAATAATGAAATTGACCCAAATGGGGAGGTGCATTATAGAGTTTATATAAACACAAACAAAGAAAATAAGTATGGGTTTGGTGTATATCTGCCAGTTCACTTGGATGTGTTTCTTGAGTAAAAAGTATGCATTAATAGGATTAGCTGCTGCAGTACCTAGTGCTTTAGCGATCGTTGCTCCTAAAGCACCTGTGAGAGGAATAAAAATGGTATAGCTTACCAGTGTAAGGATTGAGCGGAAAAAGTTGATGATAGGAGGTTTTGAAGAATCACCAATGGCTACCAACGTGTTACCTAAATTGTTGTCAAGTATGATTAACACTAACCCAAACATAAGCATGGCAAGAATTGGTGCACTTTCGATGTAGCGATATGAAAACAATAGGACGATAATTTCTTTCTGTAATATGACAACCCCTAAAGTAACCAGAAGACCTAAAAAGGTAAGCAAGCGATTAGTGTGATTTAAATAATGGCTCACTTGCTCACGATTTCCTTGTGCATAAAACTTTGAGACGGTAGGAAAATAAACCCGCATAAAAGATTCATAAAGCATATTTAAGCTTTCTGGTATTTTTTGGGCAACTTCATATATCGCGATTTGACTAGGTCCTAAAAAACCGCCGATAATCATGCTATCAGCTTTTGAGTAAACATAGTTAAAGAAATTGTTTATATATAAGGGAAAACCGAACTTGAGCATTTGTTTTAAAGAGTCTGTTTTAATGTTGACTTTGTAGGGAAAGCGATATTGATAGAGAGCAAAAAAGAGGGAACAACTACGGCTGATGAGACGTATGTAAATTAAATAAATAGTTCCATAACCCAAGAATACAATGGCAATAACAGTCAACACTAAGCTAATAATGCTGTAAATGGCATCCATGAGGGCGGCTAGATTGAAATTGAGGGTACTGCTCACTATCACTTGAAGATTGAGACATAGAGCTTCAATGATGAGAATTGGGGGCAGCAGAAAAAGAAAGCTAATGAGCATGGTGTGTCCATAGGTGTTCTCCAGTATATATAGAACAATGTAAATTATTGCGGAAGCTGCTAAAAGAGTAATGAAACGATAATTTACAATAGTATTGATCAGGTCGAAGGTATGTTGAGTTTGCTCAGAACTGGAGATAAACTTGGCGATAGCATAGTCAATCCCCAAGCCGCTTGCGCTGATTGCCAAGCCTAATAAGATTTGAAAAAGGACAAAAAATCCATATTCTTCTTTAGGTAGCCAACGGGTATATACAAGCATGCAAAAGAAGCCGGAAATGATGGTGATTAGATTTCCTGCACCCGAAGATAAGATTCCGCTGATGAATCGAGTGAGCGATGGTTGGCCCATGGGCTGCATAGGATTATCCAGCACCTCGTTTGGACAGCACAGCAGGTATAGTGTAGAGTAATATTTTTATATCTGTCAACAGTGACTGATTGCGAATATAACGAATATCCAACCGCAATTGCTCGTCGAATGAGACACGTGATCGTCCGCTAACTTGCCATAAACCTGTTATACCGGGCAATACTCTGAGACGTTCGCTTTGCCATAGCTTATATTTTTCGGCTTCATAGATTGGTACAGGTCGTGGTCCAACAAGGCTCATTTCGCGTTTTAATACGTTGAAAAGCTGTGGTAGTTCATCTATGCTGGTTGAGCGGATAAATTTGCCCACTCTTGTTATGCGCGGATCTTCAGTGAGTTTAACCCCCTTTTCTGGGTCTATTTTGCCTTCAAAATATGCTTGAATTCGTGCTTTATGAATACTATCGTCAGCATCGGTGAACATTGAGCGGAATTTATACATGTTGAATATTTTCCCATCCATACCTACCCTTTTTTGCTTGAATATGATGGGACCTTTAGAATCTAACTTTATAGCAATCCCTACGATAATGAATAGTGGAATTAGCAGAATAATTAGCGGAATGGTGATCAGGTAATCTAATAATAATTTTTTCCATGAACGGTTATAAGCGAAATTCTCCTCACTGATTACTTTGATATTTAAATCAGTATGTTCATCAAAAAGAGAAGAGGAAAAAAATTGCTTGATCATGGCAATGGTGTTTTCCCAATACGAATTTTACTGATGGCTAAATCATCCACATATATAACGGCAGGATTTGGTTCAATATTATCAGAATAGTTATTTACGCTCCAATATATAGTTTCATCGGCAAGCAGAGTTGGGAAACCCGTTACATGGAAAATTTCCTCATCATCTTGCCAGACAATGACTTCTCCGTCATTACCTGTACTTCGTTTGTAATAGGCTTCTAAATGGATCCATCGATCGGTAGGGAAAGGCTTTGGGGAAATAAAGAACTTTTTAATACTCATATCATCCAAATCAGCGCGAAAAACAAGAGCCAATTGTTTAGGTTGTGTGGTTGTGGAACAATCAAAACTGAAGACTGGTTTGCTGTTAGAACTATTGCCATCATCCGTAGATTTCCACTGCCAAATATTCCACCATCCTTTAGTAATAATATTGCCAGGAACGTAATACCATGCGCTATAATAATAATCACCCTTTAAGAGCGCTTGATCCCATACAAACAGAAAAGCTGCTTGAGCGCCGGTTTCTGAAGGGGCAGTTGTGTCTATAGAGAGTGCGGCTGCGTAGTTGCCGCGATAAGCATGAGTAATGAAATAATACATTCCAGATGTGCCTTGGCGAACAAAATCACCATGTCCCCGAAATTCTGAGAGATTGCCTTTTTCGAAGCTGGCTTTCCAAACTATGTTAGTCAATAAATTGCTTTCTTGGGTAGCTTGCTGCTGGGCTTCTTCAACGGAGGTTTCTGCAGCTAAAATCTGCTGAGCTTTTTGAGTGGTTTCAGCTTCTTGTTTCTGTTGAGTAGCTAGTATTTTTTCAGTAATTTTAAATCGTTCTGTGGAAATGATAGCCGCTTCAGTCTGAAGGGCACTTAAGGACTTTGTGGGAATAATTGTTCCAGCTTGTAATAATGCTTGTTGTGTAGCTGCTTGAGAAGTTTGGGTTAAGGAATTGCTGTGTTTTTGGTTAAAGGAATTTGGTGTGCAGGATTCCAAAAATACAATAATAAATGCCAACGCTATGATTAATTTTAACCCATCTTGTATTTTCATGGTTCAACCTAGATAATACAATTGATAAATTCAGAATAATTCATCTAAAATACCTTAATCATAGTTTATCATATTTTATAGAATTTTTGGGGATTTTTTATTAAACGCCATGCAAGGGTATTATAAATGTGAGTTATAATGAGTATGAATTATTTATG
>DAOUFY010000007.1:0-9751 GCA_034429745.1 Anaerolineales bacterium | reverse complement strand
TTTTTTTGTTGGAAAGGGAATGGATAGAAAATGATTGATTTCGGATGCTTTTTCTTTGATTGAGGCTTTAATAAACGCTCTGATTTTTAAATGTTTTAATAACGTTTCTAGAATGGTAGTGGTTTCTTTTAATAATTCTTTTTCATTGGTTACAAATTCATCACTCCAGATAAGATTTTCTGTATCTTCTTGTGTATCTTCAGTTTGTTGATCTTCCTGGGGAATAGTTATTGAAGAAGAATCTCTTGAGGAAGGCGCAATTGAGGTGGAGCTTGTTATTGGTTTTTTTACACTTAACCGAATTCTCGCTTGGCGAGCACCTACGCCTAAGAACCCGCGTGAGCCTTTATCAAGAATTTCTATTTCAACGGCTTCGCGTGATAAATTCAGTTCATTTAAGCCTTTTTCAATAGCTTCATCAATTGTAGGAGCAATAATTTCTATGGTAGGGGTCGGTTGTTCATCGTTCATATCACTTTTCATCCCGCATATTATGAATTTTTATAAATTTCATTTATTTCCCAAAAGATAAAATCTTACGCCATTCTATTTTACCTAAAAGTGCATATTGAAAAATGGAAAAGACATTACTAGCAACGAAATATACTGCTAAGCCGGCAGAGAATTGATAAGCAAAAAAACCAAGCATAAGAGGCATATAAATATTCATCATACGCGTCATTTGAGCGCTTTGATCATTGCTATCCATAGAGGGAGGAGTCATTACTTTAGATTGAAGATAAGTGGTTATCATTACTAATATAGCCAATACTGGAATGCCAACTCCAAAGACATACAATCTTTCCGGCTCTCCTAAATTCATCCATAAAAAATGAGGATTTAGAGGAATCAGCTTTTCCGCATTTGGGAAAAATGGATAGATATATTTGGATAGATCCAATAATTGGGTTGGAGTGTTAGCTAAAGCGTGCATGATGCTTTGATATAAACCGATGATGATTGGAAATTGGATCAACATCGGCAAACATGAACCAAAAGGATTCACTCCAAGTTCTTTATATAGTCGCATCTGTTCTTGGGCGAGTTTGTCGCGATCGTTTTTATACTTTTTTTGGATTTCTTGCCATTCTTTTGACTTTTGCATTGCCTGCATAGCTTGGGCACTTTTTTGCTGCTGTGCAGTAAGAGGATGGGTGATCAAGCGGATGATAAAAGTGAAAATGATAATCGCAAGACCGAAATTTAAGCCTAATACGCTATAAATAGCTAGTAGGGAGTTCAACATAGGTTGTACGATAATCAGGTTCCATAGATCCATAATTTATTATCCTTCAATTATATTGTCTGGAAAAGTGAGCAAAGATAGCCATTTATTTTTTAGGAGGAGAAAAGGTCCACTTTCGCTGCCCCTCAAGGGAAAGTGCGACAATTAAGACATCAGTTTTATCCGTAGCTGCATAAATCGTGTTGTTGGCAAGGATTAAATCTGCATGAACACGGGCTCCCAAAGGAACATTCCATAATACCTTACCCATTTTATCAACAGCATAGAGGTTTTCGGCAGCATTAGCAAAGTAAATTGTCTGATTATTCATAACAGGTGAACTAGTGATTGGTGCCGGGCTAGGAAAGATTTTCCATTTTATTGCTCCAGTGTTTTTATCCAAGCTGTAAAAGTTGCCCGAAATATCGCCAAAGTAGCATTGCTGATCATCTAATAATGGAGTTGACCATATCCAGCCTTCTGTAGGGGTGCGCCAGCGAATTTTCCCAGTTGAATCAAAGGATATCATCTCTTTAGCAAAAGTACCTACAAATAAATTACCTTCGGAATCAAAGACAGGAGATGAAACACTGGCTCCTTGCATATCAGTACTCCATACTAAATTGCCACTTTCAGGATTTATGGCATATAAATGGTTATCCATTGCAGAAAGATATAGCAATCCGTTATGAAGAACTGGTTTACTCCAAATTGCATGTTTTGTATGAAAGGTCCAGAGAAGGTTGCCTTTGAGATCAAGGGCATATAAATTCTCGTCAGTATTGGATGCGTAAATGGCTTTTTCAGTTGCTAATGGAGAAGCGATGTATTTGCCCTTAGCTTGTTCAAATGTCCAAAGCAATTCTCCATTCTCTGGGTTAATGCTATACAGTTTATGATCATAACCACCAACAATTAATTGCCCATCAGGAGTTAAAGAAGGAGCGGCATAGAATAATTTGTTGCCATCCTCTTTTTCTGGGAATTGCCATTTTAACTGGCCATTAGAAAGATTTACGGCATATACACTGTGTTGGTTAGCTACATATAGTAATTGGCGATTATTGTCAATCGTCAAACCTGGCCAACTTTGAGCAACACTTGTGGATGAACAAGAAGATAAGAAAATAGCAAGGAAGGTTAATAAAGAAAATATTTTTAAATTTATTCTCATAGTATTTTTCTCAATGGTTTATTATATTGGGATAAATTTTATAATAAGGGATCATAACCTCCGGGATTGAATGGGTTGCAACGCAGAACTCTCCAAACCGCTAGCAATGAACCTTTAAATACCCCATATTTCTCAATAGCTTGATAACCGTAATGTGAACAGGTTGGGTAGAATCGGCAAGTATTGGGAGGCAATGTCTTTGATAATGTCATTTGATATATACGGATTAATAACAGCAAGATCTTTTTAGGTGCCTCTTGGATCAATTTGATGAGTTTTACATTTGTTTGATTTGGTTTAATCATCGTTCTTTATTAATATTTTTGCTTGTGTCAGCAAATCTTCGATTATTGGTATTAGATGAGGAGTTTTTATTCTTAGTAATGATGACCTAGCGATGAAGAGGATATCCCACCCCGTGGAAAAATTGTTTTCCGTGTATTTATGATGAATTTCGGATAATGCAGCTTTGATGATTCTTTTTACCCGATTGCGTTTGACTGCTTTGCCTATTTTTCGTCCAGCTATGATGCAATAGCGAACGATGGAAGAAGGGTTTGGATGAACAATCATGACAACAAGCGGATGTGGATAGGTTATCCCTTCATTTTTCACCCGCTTGATGTCAATTGGTTTTGTTAACTTCTCCAATCTATTTTTTTAACATGATTATTCATTTTAACAGTAAGTTGATGACGCCCTTTTAATCTACGTCTTTTAAGCACTTCTCGTCCACTTCGAGAAGACATTCTTTCTCGAAACCCGTGAACTCGGACCCGTCTTCTAATTTTTGGTTGATATGTTCTTTTAGTCATAACCTTATCTCCTCTTTTAAACAAATGCCGAACGATTATAACTCATTTTTCATTTTTCAGCAATTGATTATTTTTTATTAATCTTTTCTTTTAGCACTTCAATAGCTTTATCCAATTGAGGATCTTTTTTGTTTTTATAATCTTCTTCACTTATAGGTATTTCGTAATCCGGAGTTAATCCTTTCTTATTTATTTGTTTTTGATTAGGTGTTAACCAGCGCGCAATAGTAACTCTGACTGCTCCTCCATTGTATGAAAGGGTAACCCAATTTTGTACAGAGCCTTTTCCGAAAGAGCGTACGCCAACAAGTTCACCGCGTTGATGATCCTGAATTGCACCTGCGACGATTTCTGAAGCTGAGGCTGATCCTTCATTAATAAGTACAACTAAGGGTATATCGGTAGCCAAGCCGCGCCCATTAGATTTGAAAATTTGCTTCCTGTTTCCATAATCTTCGTACAATATGATACCATCTTTAATAAATTCAGAAGCAACATCAACCGCAGTGTTTAGAAACCCACCTCCATTATAACGAAGATCTAGGATTAATCCTTTAGGTTTCTTATTTAGTATATCTTTAAGGTGTTGCCTAAGCTCTTTGGCTGTATTTTCACCAAAAATGTAAAGTTGAACATAGGCAATGTCATCTTCCAACATGCTTGTTTTTACACTAGGGACGGTAACTTTTGCCCGAATGATCTCAACATCAAAAGGTTTTTCAACACCTTTCCGCCGGATGGTGAGAGTAACTTTTGTGTTTGCAGGTCCGATAACTTTTTGGCGGACAAGTTCTCCGTCAATGCCTGTCATATCTTCCCCATTAATTGCGATGATCTGATCTTCAGGTTGTAATCCGGCTTTTTCTGCTGGTGAACCCGGCATAGGACTAATGATGGTCAGATATTCAGCTGTGGGATCTACCCATGCCCCTATACCCTCATACTCTCCTTCCATCTCTTGATTGATAGCTTGGTATTGTTCTGGATCCATATAACTGGTATGGGGATCACCGAGAGATTCAAGCATGCCGCGGATAGCACCTTGCATTAGTTTTTTATCATCAACGGGTTGGTCAATGTATTGATCATGTACAATTTTCCAAGATTCCCAAAAAGGAATAAAAAGTTTTTGAAGATTATTGGGCGTCCCACCCTCTTGAGGGAGTGAAGAAATATTGATGTATGGTTGAAGGAATTTATTGATAAAACTATTGGAATCCAGAAGCGGTGATGTGAGATTATTAAATAAAGGTGGCAAATTGCTACCTTCAATCGCAGAGGAAGCTTTTCCAACAATAAGGCCGCTAAAAAAGCTTAGAATAACAATGATTGTTATTAGTAAAAAGCTAGTTATACTGAAAAGGATACTTTTTTTCATACACCCCTTTATAAAGTAGCTGTTTAGCTCCATAAATAAGGAAATTCTTGTTTAAGGTTGTGCAAAGAATTTAGAAATTTAATGTTTTGAATTTGTTCTGGTTTATCTTCTATGTTACCTACTAATACTGTGGTCATTCCTAAATTGTTAGCAGGTATTAAATTTCTTAGTGAATCATCAAAGAACATACAATTTTTTACACATGGATTGCCAGCGATTTCAAGCGCGCGTTGGTAAGCAAATAAGTAAGGCTTGCATATGTAATTTAGTTTATGAATATCAATAATACCATCGAAACAGCCTTCTAACCCTAATATGGATATAACACGGCGTGCGTGGGCTTCATCAGCATTAGTAAAAATCCACTTCTTTTGTGGCAGTGTGGTGATCAGTTTATATAGCTCCTCATCATACGATAAGTATTTTTCTAAAGGGATATCATGCACGAAGGATAGGTAATCTTCAATATCTACATTATGATGTATTTGTAATCCCCGTAAAGTAGTCCCATATAACTGATAATATTTTTCTCTTAATGTTATTTGTTCTTCTTCGCTGAAACCCATGATTTCAGTTAAGTACATTCCAATGCGCTGTTTAATTGCTTGCCAAATTCCATTATTGTTTGTGTAAAGTGTTCCATCTAAATCAAAAAACAAATGAGAAAACTCCATAAGTCATATTATAATCATAATTAATAAAAATGGGGTTAGATCAGAAGACTAAAAGAGATGAGTTTATGGGCAAAGATATTTATTCTATGTTGTTGTCATTGCGGAAATATCCTATTCTCGATAAAGTGTCCTATTACACTTTGAAGGTACTAGGGGTTGAATTGCCTCTGTCTGTTGAATTAAAAGGGAAATTAACTTTAGAACATGGAGCTGTAGGTACAGTTGTTCATTCTAAAACGAGTATTGGGAATAATGTAAAAATATATAGCAACGTAACAATTGGAAGGGCAGATGTTTATATACCCGCAGAAGTTTCAAAGTTTGAAAAAGTGATTATAGAAGACGATGTAATTCTGGGCAGTGGGTGTAAGGTATTATGCAAAGAGGGGGTGCTTCAAGTGGCTAAAGGTACTGTTGTTGGTGCAAATGCGGTTCTTCTGCAAAGTACAGGAGAAAATGAAATTTGGGCAGGCATTCCAGCAAGACGCATAGGATTTAGAAATTTATGAATATGAATCAGAAAATTTGTATTGTCCCAACTCCACATGGAGTTGGTGGAATGGTGTCTTTTTATGAGAGATTTAAGAAAGAATTAAGTAGAAGAAATGTTGAAATTGCTACATCAGTAAAGGATACACCTTATAAAGCCATATTGGTTATTGGAGGAAGTAAAGATCTGCGTACACTTGTAGATGCGAAACGTAAAGGGGTACGGATCGTTCAACGATTGGATGGAATGAATTGGATCCATCGAAAGAAGTGGGTTGGTTTAAAACATTTCATAAAAGCAGAATATGGAAATTTTCTACTTTCGTATATTCGCAGAAAAATTGCTACTGCTGTAGTCTATCAAAGTGAATTTGCTCGTCAATGGTGGGAGCGAATATATGGAAAATTGGATATTTTTCAACGAGTGATTTATAACGGGATTGATCTAACCCAATATTCACCTGAAGGAGAGAAATGGGAAATAGGGAACGATGCAATTCGGTTGCTTATGGTGGAAGGGAGTTTGGGTGGAGGATATGAATTTGGACTTCAGTATGGCGTTGCGCTAGCAGAGGGAATACAGGCATTTCAAACGAAGCCTGTTGAATTGCTTATTGTTGGAAAGGTCAGCGATAGAATAAAAAAAGAATGGGGGAGTAATGCAAAAATCAATATTCAATTTACAGGGATCTTAAATCAAACAGAAGTCCCTAAGGTACTGCGTTCAGCGACACTGTTCTATGCTTCAGATATACATCCAGCTTGCCCTAACACTGTATTAGAAGCTATGGGGTGTGGAGTTCCCGTGGTAGCATTTGATACTGGTGCGTTGCCGGAGATCATTAGAAATGGAGCTGGTGAGGTTGTACCTTATGGGGGCAACGCGTGGAAATTGGAGCCCCCCCAAATTAGTCATATTTTGGACGCTGCTAAAGTCGTTCTTAGTAATTTAAGGGGATATAAAGAAAAGGCGCGTCAGCATTGCGAGGCAAATTTTGGTATTGAAAAGATGGTAAATGATTATTTGGAGGTAATACTCCATGGGTAAATGGATAATTTTTCTAGCTGCATTTGCAGCAAAAATTCTTCCGAGTGAATTAAAAAGGGGAGTGTATCGCTTGGGCATATTTACGACTCTGATTAGAAAAAGCTTAAACCGCCAATTGCCCTCAGGCATCAGTGAACAGGTGATTGCAGGGGGACCTTTGAGAGGATGCAAATTTTATTTAGACATGCAATCAGAGAAGGATTATTGGCTTGGAACTTATGAGGTTGCCTTACTTGAGAGCGTGGGAAAGCTTATTCAGCCGGGCTGGGTAGTTTATGACGTGGGAGCAAATGTGGGGTATTTAACTGTCTTGTTTGCAAAGCTGACAGGTAAAAATGGAAAAGTGTATGCATTTGAGCCACTGCCGGCAAATATTGAACGATTAGTTAAAAATGTTGAAGCCAATGATGTAAAAGAACAAGTTATCGTTTGCCCATATGCTATTGGAGATAGAAGAGATGAGGTTGTGTTTTATTTAGGAAATTCTGATGACACAGGCAAGGTAGAAACAATTGTTACGGCTAATGAAAAAGAAACTAAAGAAAATAAGGATAAATTAATTGTGGAGATGATAACCTTAGATGAGTTTGCTGAACAAAACACTGACCACTATCCCCAATTAATCAAAATGGATATAGAAGGAGCTGAAGTTTTGGCTATAAAAAACATGCAGAGAATTTTACAAACAATTAAGCCATTCATGATTATAGAAATTCATAGTAAAGATGCTGGTCAGGTTGTATGGAATGAGTTGACAAAATATAATTATATAGTCAAAAAATTGGATAATCCCAAAGAAAAGCTTCTTGATAGTACGAGTATTACAAAAAGGGATTACCTTTTAGGGTTACCATCATGAAATTTATGGGAAAGTTAGCAATTCAACAAAGGGTGCTTCCTTCATATCGGGTCAATTTTTTTGATTTATTAGCACAACAATGTCAAAACGGATTAAGCGTGTTTGCCGGAGACCCCTTGCGAAGTGAGGAAATTAAAGCAGCAGACTGGTTAAATATTGCTCATTATTGCAAAGCAGTCAATTGGCATATTGGCAAACCTGGACAACGAATATTTTTATGTTGGCAATGGGGTTTGGTGAAATGGTTGAGAGAATGGGATCCCGATGTGCTGATAGTTGAAGCGAATCCTCGATACCTTTCAACAAGATTGGCGGTGAGTTGGATGCATAAAAGAAAAAGGGTGGTGATTGGATGGGGATTAGGAAAGGGAGAAGAAAAAAGCAAGAATGGATGGATAGAAAAAGAGAGAGCGCGTTTTATTCAAAATATGGATGGCGTTATTTCGTATAGTCATAAAGGGGCACTATCATATAACCAACTTGGCATACCTAAAGAAAAAATATTCATTGCTCCTAATGCCACTAGTGCAAAACCAGACAAGTCTATTCCACTAAGAGATTTCAATATCAAAAAGAAAACCGTGTTGTTTGTTGGAAGACTGCAATATCGAAAGAAAATTGACCACTTACTTGAAGCGTGCGCAGGGTTACCTGAGGAACTGCAACCGCAATTAGTGATTGTAGGGGATGGGGAAGCAAGAAAGTATTTTGAAGATATAGCTCGTACGAAATACCCGCACACATTGTTTACTGGATCCCTTTACGGAAGGCAATTGGAGAGGTGGTTTGAATCAGCACATTTGTTTGTTTTACCTGGTACGGGCGGCTTAGCTGCCCAACAGGCATTAGGGTATGGTCTTCCCATAATCGTTGCTGAAGGTGATGGTAGTCAAGAAGCTTTTGTAAGTGAGCATAACGGCTGGCAAATAAAGCCCAATGACGTAAATGCATTGCAATTGGCACTAAGAGAAGCATTATCGGATCCTGAGCGATTGAAAAAAATGGGTGAGGAATCCTATCGAGTAGCAAAAGAGGAAGTTAATATTGAAAAGATGGTGGAAAGTTTTCTTAACGCCATTACTACTATTAAATTGAAGTCATAAAAAGCAAATGAGAAATAAACGAATTGCATTTATCGCAGATGGTCGTTCACCAATTGCACTAAATTGGATTAATTATTTTATTGAAAACGACTATGAGGTTCATCTTATATCTACTCAACCTTGCGAAGCGGCAATAAAATTGAAATCATTGCATATTGTCTCACTATTTTTGGGTGATATTTCATTAAAGAATGAACGAAAACGCCATACCAATGTAAAGAGACAAAGCGAATTACAAGAGACAATCAAGTCATTCACATCTCCATCTCTACGATCTATTATAAAACATTACCTATACCCTTTGCAAGTGATAACAAAATCACCTCAAGTAAGCAAAATTCTCCAAAATATCAAACCTGAGCTAGTGCATGCTATGCGAATCCCTTATGAAGGAATGCTTGCTGCGCAAGCGATGCAGCAGCATAAAACCCCTCTGCTAATATCGGTGTGGGGAAATGATTTTACATTGCATGGAAATGCTAATCCATTAATGAAAAGGCTTACCCTGCAAACACTTAAGAGGGCGGATGGATTACATACTGATTGCCAACGGGATAAGTTAATTGCCTATCAATGGGGGTTTGACAGGCAAAAACCTTCAATCGTTTTACCAGGTGGAGGTGGTGTTAAAACCAATATTTTCTTTTATGATGGTGCCCCAAAAAATGTCCAATGGAAAACTGTAATCAACCCGCGAGGTTTTAGAGCTTATGTTTGTAATGATACATTCTTCAAAGCTGTGCCTTTAATAAAATCCAGATTGCCACAAGTACGATTCATCTGCACAGCAATGCAAGGAAATAAAAACGCTGAATCTTGGCTTGAAGATCTGCATGCCAAAGAGTACGTAGAACTTTTACCTGTTTTGCCTCCAGAAGAAATGGCAAGACAATTTCAACGTGCAGATATTACCCTGTCTTTAAGCACTCATGATGGTACTCCTAATACTCTGTTAGAGGCTATGGCTTGCGGCTGTTTTCCGATTG
>DAOUFY010000006.1:0-3321 GCA_034429745.1 Anaerolineales bacterium | reverse complement strand
AATAAGAACTCTGTATCGCTTATATTGGTCGTCATCAAAAGATAACTGAAGTTTCATGTTATTTCTTTGATAACTGAAGGGCGGAGGGAAGATTATTTTAACAGGAGAATCTGACTTATTTGGGTTGAAGATTACATCAGCTTCAGAAAGTATATTATCAATGAGAAATCTGTTGCTTGCATTGGGATAAAAGCTCTTTGTTTCAATAAATTCATAAGGAGTAAATATTGTAGCTAATCTTCCCGTTTCTTTGTTGAAAAATAAAGTTTGAGTTAAATGCCCTTTTTCGGTAGGTTCAGTTCCTTGCAAGTACGCTTCTTTAGAAATAATCGGACAATTCTCGGTTGGCAATTTTCCATCAACTTCACATATATCCTTAATAATTATACCCTTTGGTCTATTCCATTGCTTAATATTTTTTCCTTTTAGGGCATATTTTACTAGTGCTTTCCATAGTGAGGTGTGTGGTTTTTCAAATCCTTTGATTTCTAAAGAATTCTGGACTTCTCCTACCCACATTCCGCTGACAATTGAGGAATTGTAGCCTAAAATCCAATAATCTTTATATTGACTTGTTTCTCCAAGAATTAATGATATTGGATATTGGAAGTCACTTAATAGATGAGCGATTTTGGGATTATTAGATTTATCGCTGAGAATATTATTTATGAGATAAGAATATTCCTCGTTCACGAGGTTTCTTGTATTTGGAGTTGACCAATCAAAGATTTTTTTTCCTTTGTAATTGAATGCCTTTAGTAAAAAGCTAGGTTGAAGTTTTCCATGATCTTGAGTGGTATCTCTATTAATGGAGGATTTCGGGTTGATGCCGGTCATTTTTCCGTAATTGGCTAATGTTGCATAGGCATGTGCTAAATCTAATAATTTTATTGAAGAATTGTAAAAGGGCAATTCTTCAAAATCTTCTGTATCATTTTGCTTAGCTGCTCTAATGCCAAATTGTTCTAAAAGATTCCTTACCTGTTCTTTACCGATCATCTTAACAACTTCTGTGGTGGGAACGTATGCTTGACTAAGGAGTGCTGCCCGAAGTCGGGTTGAATTTTGGACATCATGGGTGTTAATAAATGACGATGGGGTTAGTCCATTCATTAATCCTGTTAAATAATAAAAAGGAAAAAGCAGTGTCCCAGGAGATCTACCAGACTGTATCGAGTCGCTATCGTTATAGGTTGGCGAAGAAGCTAATACAAGAACTTGAGATGAATTACTATCCAGGACGGTAATATTGATCTTTAAGTCTTTTGTAGGTATTTGTTGTTGGTCTAGAATAAGATATCTTGCACTTTGGCAATGATCTAATACCAACCTATTGGCAAGAGTGGAAATAGTAATGCTTGACTTATTGTAAAACTCTATAAGGCATTCGGCTTGATGTTGTAGATCATAATCTTGAGTTGAGATTATATCCAATCCGCCTTGTTCTATCTTTTGCCATCCAATAACATCTGCTAATTGTTTTACTGTCAATTGAATAAAAGGTGTGAATATAAATTTGGGTTGGATTTTGTCTTTTTGCGTTACTATTGGTGAACGAATTGCTTCAAGATAATCTTCTCTTGTTATTTTCTTGTGGTTTAACAATTGGGTAAGCAGTTTATTTCGTTTCTTCTCAGCCATTAATGGATTGTCGTATGGGTTGTCGTTAGGTGAGTCTATGAGTACAGCTAATAGAGCTGATTCAGCGAGATTAAGCTGATAAGCTCTTTTATTAAAATAAGTCTGTGCTGCTGCATCAATACCTGTTGATAACCTACCAAAATAACTATTATTCGCATACCATTCAATGATTCGCTCTCTTCCGTAAAATTTTGTTATTTGTGAGGCAAGGATATAACGTTGAAGCAGCCTTTCAAGTGAATGATACTCATCTAATACATATTTATCAAGAAGTTTTTCCTGAATTGTCCGAGGGATAGCAGGATTTGTGATTGAAATCCAGTCAATTAAATAGCCAGGGTGCTTCCAGAAATTTGGATCCTCTTGCTCAATTAGGGCTGTGATAAACCATTTGGGCAGTGATAAATTAGTTTGTGATGAAACACGGTAGTATTGCACATTTTCGATATACGGATTAGAGAAAGTAAAAAGGAGCTTTTTTCCGCTGCGATCAAAAATTCGAGTAGGATGGTATAACAAGCCATCAGGGGGTTCAAAAAGGTAATGAATTTCATTAACATTAGTCAATTCTTGAAATATATATTTTTTAATACTATAAAGAGCAATTATGCTAAGAATAAGCATAAACCCCATAGAGAAAAACAACAATGTCCTCGTACTTATAAAAAATGGAAAAAAAAGTCGTTTTTTTCTCTTTTTAAATTGGAGCTTTAATAAAATAATAGAAGTGATTGGATTTTTTTTATAAGGGGTTAGCATTTTTTGCTGACTGTAATAATTCAAAAGCAGAGCGAAGCGTACCGTCGCTTACCTCACCCATCATCTGGGCTAATTCCAAGATACGATCTTCCCCAGTCAATTGTCGAACAATCGTTTTTGTTCTACCTTCGGTAATGATTTTTTGAACCTGGAAATGTTGATCCCCGAAAGCAGCAAGTTGGGGAAGGTGAGTTATGCATAATACTTGATGTTTTCTACCTAAATTCCAAATTTTTCGACCCACTATTGAGCCAACCCGACCTCCTATGCCTTGATCGATTTCATCAAAAATGAGTGTAGGAATTTGATCCGCATTGGCAAGTACATTTTTTAGGGCAAGCATTATTCTAGAAGTCTCTCCACCAGAGGCGGTTTTACTTAATGGTTTTAATCCTTCACCTGGATTAGGTGCGATGAAAAATTCAATATCTTCAAAACCATTTTCTTCTCCAAAAAATTCATTATCAAATGTTTCATCGGGTACATCGTCTCTCAGGTAGGATTTAAAAATAACTTGAAAATCAGCGCCAGACATTTTTAGTTCATTGAGTTCTAATCTGACTTGTTGAGCTAAAGTTTCTGCGGCTTTATGCCTTTTTATGGATAATTCTTTTCCTAAGACTTCTAGCTGTGATAAATATTTATGTATTTGTTCTTTTAGTTCGTTTTCATGTTCTTCAGCATACTGCAAAGATTCTAATTCATTTGCTATTTTTGAGCTGTAATTTAAAATATCCTCAATAGTAGATCCATACTTTTTCTGTAGATTATAGATCAGTGATAATCGTTCTTCTATATAAGATAACCGTTTTGGGTTAAATTCAATTTCCTCTAAAGCACTGCGAATACTTTTTGATAGTTCTGAAATACCTTCAAACAATTCATCAGCTTTATCTAATAAGCCGTTTTGGGAAGAATCTA
>DAOUFY010000005.1:0-65638 GCA_034429745.1 Anaerolineales bacterium | reverse complement strand
TGCGCCGCAGTTGGGGCAGAATGCCATACCGAGGGGGACATCCGCGTGGCAGGCCGGGCAGGCCTGAGTATCGGCTTTTGGTTCTGAGGTTGATGGTAGAGCTGCGCCGCAGTTGGGGCAGAATGCCATGCCGAGGGGAACATCTGCGTGGCAGGCAGGACAGGCCAGAGTATCGGCTGCTGGTTCTGGGGTTGAGGGTAGAGCTGCGCCGCAGTTGGGGCAGAATGCCATACCGAGGGGGACATCCGCGTGGCAGGCCGGGCATGCTTGGATGTCGGCTGCTGCTGTTGGTTCTGTACCGTCCTTGGATATTGGTATTATGCTTATTGGTGTTCCACAAGATGGACACTTTTCTTCGTTATCCGAGAAGAATAAACCGCAGGTGGTGCATTTGTTGGTGGCTAATGGTATGCCCATTTTTAAGGTTTCTGCTTCGGGGTGAAGCTGTGTATTGCAGGATGGACAGAAAGGCATAGATTGAGGCAATATCAATCCACAATACGTGCAATTCTGCATGGCTGTAACTTGTTTGGGTTGGTAAGAGAGGTTGCCTTCGCTTGAAGTGCCGCAGGAAGGGCAAATGCCGTCTTGATCCTCATAGACAAGTTTGCAATAATTGCATATTTTTGCTTTACCGGACTCTGATGGACTTTCAGTGTCGGCTTCTTTTTCATTTGAAGAAAGCACAATAGGATGCTCTAGATGTGATAAATCCAATTCTGCTTGGAAGGCACTTTGCTTCACAACAACCGAGACAGCGTTGCCGCAATAAATGCAAAATTTTGTTGCGACGGGTAATTCATTACCGCAATGTGGACATGCTATCATCTCTGATTTGTTTTGCTCAACGATTGAAGCGTTGTCTTCTATTGTGGATAAATTTGCAGCCGGCAAATCTTCTTTCAACAAGAGAGTTCCACATATCGTGCAATATTTTGCAAGAGGCTTTCCGCTCTCTTCATCATAAGGGTAAGGAGTATTGCAATTTGGGCAATGATGGGGCTCATGTTGCGATTCAAGGGATTCGGAAACAACTCTTTGCTCTTGGTTTATCGCGAACCCGCAATAGATGCAAAACTTTGTGCCGGCTGGCAGTTCTGCAGAACATTGGGGACAAGTGATGTTTTCTGTTTCTGTAGTATCATAGCTAAATGATGTGTCAGCGGCGAGATGATCATCTATCAAAGCACCACAATAAATGCAAAATTTGGAGTTCGCAGGAATTTCAAGCGAGCAGCTTGGACAACGAATTCTCTTTGTAGATTCTTGCTCAATAATGTTCGAGTTAGGATCGGAGGAAAAAGAAGTATCAGTCTCAATGGACTGAGTGTCCTCAGTTATTTGGGTTTCTTCGGAGAGGGTTGGATTGGAAATGAGAGGATTTTCTATGGTTAGGTTTTCTATCAACCTTTTGCCGCAAGAAGTACAGAAAATTAAACCTTGTGGCAGAATTCGCCCGCAGTGCGGACATCTGCTCATCGGTTCTTCAATAATTTTTCCGGTTATAATGCAAAATTTAGTATTTTCAGGGTGTTCCTGACCACAATGGGGACAAAGCATAAACTCCTCACTTCATTTGAACGGGATGCCCGCAATTTGGACAGTATAATGCACCTGCAGGTAATTTAGTACCGCAGTTGCCGCAAAAACGCGGTGTTGGAGACGGGGGAGTGATAGGTGAACGAATCTCTTGTGGGGGTTGGCTGGAAACTGCCGAATCAGTCGTAGATGATGAAGTTGGAGGCAGAGTTGATGGGAGTTGCTCAAGCATAATGTCAGCCTTTTCCGGCAGGGTTGATTTAATTGTCTCTTCGGAGGGCAGTAAAACCGATGGCTTAACCTCCTCAGCAGAAAGTTTGCTTAGACGTGATGGTGAGGTGAAAAACTTTTCTACTAAAGCTTTTGTGCTGTTTTGAAAACCAAGTGCTCGGCTTCGGTTGCCTTGAACTTCAGCGTCCACCTTTTCAAAGCGTTCTACATCGAGGAGGTCACTGTGCTCAATCACGGCGTTGACTGCGCTATTAAATTGTTTGGCTTTTTGAAACCGCGTAATTGCAATGAATAACACAATCCCAATAATTGCTAAGAAACCAAAGCCAATGTAGGCATTAGTAGTTTCTTGATTTGTAAATAAATAGATCGGGATGGAGGATAACACTAAAAGGATTAAGACATAGCCGCCCCAGAGTAAAAGCATGCCGAGAACGGAATTTCTCCACTCAAGTTGTTCGACGATAGCTGCAGCCTCTTTTACTTTCTGTCCTTGGATATAATGATTTAGGTAGTAGCTGTAATCAGCGTATAAGCGTGCGTTGAGGATCATTTCACGCACTTCATCCTGTTCAGCTTGTGGAAGCTGGGAGATTAGCAGATTTCCCTTGCCGGAGATACTGCTAATTACTATGTTGACGTAGTCAATATCTTCTTGGTTGATGAAAAAATCAGGGCTAATGAGAGAATCTTGAAGACGAATTTCAAGTAGAATCATGGCAGCAGCCATAGTTTTTGAATCCACATTGGGGTCTTTAGATAAAGAGTCAAAGGCTTGTTTGAGCAAGGTTAAATATTCAATCAAGGACTGCTGTAAGGGAAGCAGCTCTTCTAGTTTTCGTTCTTCTTCGATAAATTTTTGCAATTTTAGGCTAGTAAGTGCAGCTTTATCGTTCAGGTCGTTGTCTAAGGTTATTTCTAACCAATTCATAGTTCTCCTTTATGTGAATGAGAAACTTGTGGTAAAGATGAGGCAGCTGCCATAGGTGATAACTTTGCCATGAGCAACTGATAATAAGTTTCAAGTTCAGTAATGATTTCAACCTTTCTTTTTTGAATGTACTGTTTAATAGCTTTACGGAAGTCATCACTGGCAAATGTCTGAATACCGAGACGATGTAGATTTTGCTCTTTTAAGGGAAGCACATGAGTGATTACCCCTTGATTTTTAATAATAATTCTTTTTTCCAATGGATAGCGATATTCAAGAATAATATTCTTTTTAGGTTCAAAATATTTAGGGTCAAAATATGTGCTTTTTATATAAACTCCACACCCTTCTTCAGATATATCAACGGCTTCTGCATTAACCACAATGCCGCTGGAAATGACGATGGGAAAAGATTTATCCGGAGCAACGCGCACACTTTTTCGATTGCCAGCCCGATCATCTGCATATGTGAATTCGTATAAGGATACAATCAAGTTGATAAAATTCACATTTTTAAGGTGAGCAAGGATAGGATGAGGAAAGATATCATGCTTAATCAGGGTGCGTTTTGAGTGCTGAATGCATAAAGCCTGATATTTGTGCACCTTAAGATCAATGACGCCATGACTAATTTTGATGAATTCCGCTTCAAAGGTAATCGGAATGCCTTTGTATGTGTTATACAACATTACCTTTTCATTTGCTTTGGCGCATTGCAGGAGGTAGTTAAATATTTCCACATTCATGAATGTACTTCCTATCAGTCTTTCTTACCCTTTTTCATTGTACTATATTTTCCGAAAACAACAAGCAAAAACTGAAAAAGTTAAGCAAATATTTAATTGGCAATAGCAAAGAGGAAGTAGGCAGAATCACTGTAAAGCTCTTTTATGGGAGTGGTACAGTTAAAGTGATGAGTTTTTGGCAATACAAGGTGAGTAATGCCTTCTTTGATAATTTGTTGAAAAACTTGACAGTTGTATTTATTGTAAAAGCGATTAGCGAGTTTGATTCTGCGGTACCACTCTAAAACTTCGTTGCTGCGGTATGGGTGAGACTTAAAATCTACGTACACAGGAAAACCTGAGTTAATGCGAAAATCTTCCATTTTTGGCGGTATCAGTATTAAGCTGTTGGAAGGGAGAGTTTGTTTTGCGTATAAGGCTACAGGCAAATCATCTGCGGCTGATTTTCGCTCGAAATCGAGTTTGATTCTTATGATTCCTATGCCGAGAAGAATAGCGATTAGGATAAAACAAGCCCATTCGATTAAGCGCATCTGATTCGGTGTGATTTTAATCCTTTTCCAAAAGTAGCCAAATAAAGCCATAGAAACTATAGAAGATGATAATGGCACCAGCAATATGGATAATCGCCAAGGAAAAAGCAGGGCTAGGGTTGTGTTGTGAATAATGATTTGAAGCAGAGTTAAGCTTATTGCGGTAAAGAATAATACCGCCATTACAGAAAAAAGACGATCGCGTCGAATGATCCATAAGGTTGCAGTACACAGCAGCAGCTGAACAATCACTGAGGGATTCCACCACTTGCTTGGAATTGCATGGTGTGGAAACCTAAAATTGACAAGAATACTTTGGGCTGCTTGAGCTTCACTTGCTGGAGTGCCAAGAAAATGACTTACGGTAAGGATTAGGGTAGGAGCTAAACAAACTGCGGATATTATTATGGCAGTTAGTGGGGGTTTCCAATGTGAAAATGTGCTATTAGTTGGGCTATTTGCTCGGCTATCTTGCCATAGCTGTATATTCCACATCATAATGAGCAACCCTGCAGCTAGCAGATAGGTTGGATGAAATGTAGCAGCGAGTGCAGCACAAAAAATTGCGCTTATGTAGCGCCGCTGAATCCCAAAGTATATGCTTGAAACTAAGAAAACTGCAAAAACACTTGGCTGCAGCACTAAGCCTAAGATTCTCTGAAATGCAACTCCTCCTTCCAAAAGGAAAACCCACTCTTCTCCTAAAGATTTCGACAATACAAAACGCAGAGCAGCAGAGTGCAGAATGAGGATAATGGTAATGGCAATCAATGCCTGAATTGCTCGCTCGCGATGTGCTGTATCATTTTTACTCCAAAGGGCTTGCCAATCCATCATGGTTGGTTTTATTTGGAACAAGGTAAATACGATACCCAATAAACTTGCTAGATATATTCCTTGCAGCAAGGCGTAAAAGAGATAAAAACCAATTTCCCCATTTGGTAAAGAGGCAATGGCGTACACTAGGAAGCTGAAGAAAGGCACAGGGTCGGTAGTATTAGCTAACCAGTCGGCGGATAGATGGTTTTGACCAGCTTTTGCTAACCCATAAAGAAAGTACAAATTCTGGTTGGAGGAATATAATGGAGCTTGGGTATAGATGAGGGCAAAAATGATGGTTAATAGAAAGAAAAAAAACCCTTTGGTTAAGGTTGACTTTAAATTATGCTGCATGGCAATATGAAAAGTGTTTGATAATAATTAGCTTTCGTGTATTGAGGCTTGCTTACCGATTTCTGCTCTTTCTGGCTTATGAGGAGACATTTGATTTCCGTAAAACGATGATCCAATCTGTATCGATTCTTTCAGAACGAGGAACCTTTATAAAGTGCTTAATAATATTGGAGGCGAAGAAAGTTTCGACTTCAAATCTAGCTTGTTAGCTAAGCGGCATCAAATATTTACAAGTTTCAAATGTCGTGCCCTCTATTTTTACGTATTATTGGATGAAATGATATACCACCCTTTTGGTTTTTATTTTTTCCCAATTATACCAGATTGCTAGGCATGGAAATGACGAGCACGATATTTCAAAACAGCAAAAAGAGGGGAATAATTTATACCCTTTTCGCGTAAAAGGTGTTAGAATAAATGAATTATTATGAAGCACGCAATAAGCATCAGTATTGGTTCATCAAAGCGCAATAAGCGCGTTGAAATTACCCTCCTAGGTGAAAAAGTCATTCTTGAACGCATAGGAACTGACGGCGATATGGAAAAAGCCGCTCAGCTCTTTAAGGAATATGACGGAAAGGTGGACGCATTTGGAGTGGGCGGTACAGACTTGGGTTTGTTAGTTGATCAGCGCTGGTACCCCCTTTATTCTGTACAGCCTCTGTTTCGGTTTATTCGTCACACACCATATACAGATGGAACTGGGTTAAAAAACACATTAGAAAACCGCTGTGCGGCAGTATTGGAAAAGGAAATCGGTGATTATTTAGACAAGGTAAGCCGCAAAGCTTTGGTTACGGTAGCTATTGACCGTTGGGGCATGGCAATGTCTTTTTACCAAGCTGGATATGATACGATCTTTGGCGACTTCTTTTTCAGTTTAGGTATTCCAATACCTGTGCGTAAGCCAAGCAGTTTAAAGGTTTTAGCCGCCATGCTGATGCCTATTGTTGGCAGGCTGCCCTTTGAGTGGGTATATCCGACTGGTGAAAAACAAGAAGTACGAACACCAAAATGGAGCGACCTTTATCAGTGGGCATCAATAATTGCTGGAGATTGCCATTATATCAAGCGCTATATGCCCCCCAAACTTGAGGGAAAAATAATTGTAACCAACACGACTACTCCGGAAGATGTGCAACTTTATCGCGAGAGCGGAGCCAAGTATTTGCTTACGACGACACCTATCCTGGATGGACGCTCTTTTGGGACGAATATGATGGAAGCTGCGCTCATTGCTGTTTCTGGCAAAAAGCGATCACTTACAATAAGTGAATTGAATGCCATGCTTGATGAATTGAATTTTTCTCCTCAATTGCAGGAGTTGCAGGATAAGCAATGTTAATGAATGCCATTATTACTGCCGGCGGAACACCTCAAGTAGGTGAGCCATTATTTGAATTTACACTCGGCAAACCTAAAGCATTATTGAACATTGCTGGAAGACCCATGATTCAATGGGTGCTTGATGCAGTAAGTGAATCAACCTTTATCAACCGCGTTGTTGTAGTGGGTCTAGAAGAGGATATTCCTCTCTATTGTACTAAGCCAATGACGATTTTGCCTCAACAGGGTGGTTTATTTGAAAACCTTTTAGCTGCTGTAAAAACGCTTCAAAAAATTGAGCCTTTAGGGAAGAAAGTAATCGCTATTTCTTCTGATATACCTGTATTGAAGGGCTTTATGTTAGATTGGTTTGTAGATGAAGTTCTGAAAAGCGATGACGAGGTATATTATACAGTTATTTCCCGAAAGACAATGGAATCTCGTTTTCCTCAAGCACGGCGTTCGTATTATCAACTAAAAGATGTAGAAGTTTGTGGGGCTGATGTTCATGCTTTTGATGTGCAAGTGATTACACATCGTCCTCTATTGTGGCAAAAACTTTTTGCAACTCGGAAAAATGCTTTCAAACAGGCTTCCTTGATTGGCTTTGATGTTTTTTTAGCCTTTCTGTTCCGCCTCTGGACATTGGAAAAAGTGGCACAGAAAGTAGCTCAAAAAGTTGGAGTGCGCGGTCGAGCTATTCTTTGCCCATATCCTGAATTAGGCATGGACGTGGATAAGCCTGCTCATTATCATTTGGTGGTGCAAGACCTTCAGCGAGCTTATGTTGAGCATGGATTGGAAACAATTAACACAGTGGGATGAAAATATTTCGGCGAAGTTACGCCATTATGAAAAAACCCCTTTTTTACGTGCTCTAGCAATTATTTTCACTCATTCTGCAGATCCATGGATATCCTTACTTTTAATTGGATGTTTATGGTTATGGGGAATTGGAAGCTGGAAGCAACTTGCCTTAGTGATGTTTATTGGCACTTTGCTAACCGCAGCAGTGGTATTTGTGTTTAAATACAGTGTGCGCCGCAGTAGGCCGGTAGGTGAATGGGGAAAAATATACCGTATTGCTAATCCGCATTCTTTCCCTTCCGGGCATGCTGCTCGTTGTGCAATGCTTACGGTTGTTGGGCTAGCTCTTGGTCCATTTTGGGTTGGCATCTTGCTGCTAGTTTATGCGATAATGGTAAGCTTTTCGCGAGTAATGATGGGGGTACATTATTTTTCTGATGTTTTTGTAGGTGCGGTCATAGGCGTTGCGATTGGTGAATTGACACTTTTTATCCCATTTCATTGGTGGACGGTGTATTTTTTCAAATAGTTGTTTTTAACACTCCAATCTGTTCATTCGAACTTTGCATTAAAGGAGTATGCGCAAAAGCAGCCAAGAGCATTGGATTCCAAAATATAGTCGTTGTCTATAAGAGAATGTGAAGCTTTGCCACTAAGCCACAGCTATTGGTGAAAAAAAGCATTTCTTTACGGTGAAGGCAGATGGAGTTGAAATAATATTATTTGCGTTTAAAACCGGCTAAGCGCTTCTCGACAATATCACAAATCCTTTGATGGATTTGATCAATAGAATGGGTTGCATCAACTTTAACCCAACGCTCAGGTTCAGCTTGGATGAGAGCTTGATAGCCGGCATAGGCGCGGCGATGAAAGGCGGCTTCGTAAGCGTCAAGGCGATTCCACTCACCGGCACTAGCGCGCCGCTTTAGTCCTTCTTCAACATCAATATCAAGAAATATTGTTAAGTCAGGTTTTAAGCCGCCGGTGGCGAATTCTATTACGGGGTAAAGTTGCTTCAGATCGAGTTGGTGCCCATAACCTTGATAGGCGAGAGTTGAATCGGCAAAGCGATCGGAAAGCAGAATTCCGCCGCGGTTTAAGTGGGGCTTAATGATCTCTTCCACCAACTGAGCCCGCGAAGCTTGGAAAAGCAAAACTTCAGTCCGCGGGCGAATGCTGGTGTTATTTTTCTCAGCGAGGATGGTACGCACTTGCTCTCCAATGAGTGTGCCGCCGGGTTCTCGGGTGGTAAGAACATCCCATCCATTATTTCTTAAAAAGGAAGCGAGCAAAGAAACCTGTGTGGTTTTGCCGCTTCCATCAGGTCCTTCAAAGGAGATGAACATCAGCGATAGATCCTCACTCGCCGGTAAGGGTCTTTGCCAAGAGAATGCGAAAGGAGGTTGGCACGGCGAGCCATCTCATGCTGCTGACGGCGCAAATAGGAAGAAGCTGGAGATAAGTCTACCCATGGTTCGCCGCGTAGTACCGCTTCGATAGCAGCTTGAGTTTCTTGGAAGGCTTTTTCTTCGTTTCCTTCTCCATGGCGAAGGTTATTTAAGTCGAACAGTTCGCTTAAGTAGGATTGCATTTGGTTGATCGTGTTGGAACGCAATACGTAGATTGGCACACCGCGCCGTTCAGCGTCCATAACGGTTTGCTGGCGTTTGCGGTAATAGGTGCGCAGTGTTACCAGTGTCTCAGCTTCGGCAACATCGTTAACGAGTACTGCTGGTACTCCAAGCCGCTTGGCTGCTTGACTGAGCCGGTTGCGCGCTACCCCGTAGGGGTATATGCGGATAGGCTGCAGCGGAACTGTTCTTCCGGCATCGTTGCTAGGATTGTAATCAACAGTGGCTTCTTCTAGAACCACATCAGCGGTTGAGTGAATGGGCAAGGATTTGCCATTGCCGTTTTGACGTTTTAGCCCTCCTTGCGAGGTTTGCCAATTGCTTGCAGTAGGTGGCGGTGTTTCAATATGAATTTTGCCGTATTCATCGCGATAGCGAATTTCCGGGGGCATGGGGCGGCCACGTAAAAGTGTATCTACAGCGCTGGCTACGTCATGATGAATAGCGACGCGATCGCGGGTTTGCAGTTCAATCAGTACATCAAAGGTTGGCGGAGAACGGCGTTCCAATACCGTTTTTTGGGTATTACGGCGGCGAGCTTCTTCATCCGAAAGGGTAACTGCGTCAATTCCACCAACCAAATCTGAAAGAGTTGGGTTGAGAAGCAAATTTTCTAACGTGTACCCATGGGCTGTGCCGATGAGCTGTACACCCCTTTCAGCTATAGTACGTGCCGCTTCAGCTTCAAGCTCGCGTCCAATTTCATCTATGATGATTACCTGTGGGTAGTGGTTTTCTACGGCTTCTATCATCACTTCATGCTGCAGGGACGGCTTGGCAACTTGCATGCGGCGTGCTTTGCCGACTGCCGGGTGGGGGACATCTCCATCCCCGCCAATTTCGTTAGAAGTATCTACAATAATCACTCTTTTCTTTTCAGAAAGCACTCTGGCAGCTTCGCGCAGCATGGTGGTTTTGCCAACCCCCGGCTGACCCAAGAGAAGGACATTTTTACCGCTTTCGATGATATCTTGGATTATATCGAGTGTGCCATAAACAGCGCGGCCTACACGACAGGTGAGCCCAACAATATCTTGAGCACGGTTGCGTATAGCTGCTATGCGATGCAAGGTGCGCTCTAATCCAGCTCTGTTATCATCGTTAAATTGACCAATGTGATCCACAACGTAGCTGATATCTTGATGAGTAATTTCCTGTTGTGAAAGGACGACTTCCTCATCAATAAAGCGAGCAGTTGGAACTCGACCTAGGTCGAGAATGATTTCCAACAATTTATCACTGTTATTTAATTGAATAACACTTTTCTTGATGTGAGGTGGCAATACATTAAGTAAAGCATCAAGATCATCAATGATTTGTACATGACTCATAGGTTTTATCTCCGCTTAAAACAAACGCGAGCGGTTGCGTTTGGGATGATTCAAATTCAAGAACAGGCATTAATGAAGGGAATACCTGTTGCCGAGTGGTTAAGTGTTTCACCATTAAGGCTTGAGTAATGCTGATAAGTGCCCCTTGTGAGACTAATGCGCTTTCGATCCAATTCTGGTAATGGCTGATTAAAGCATATACTGGGCGCTGTAAACGCGGTGCAATTCCGCTCAACTCATCCATTACCTGAGGCAGAGAGAAAACAACTTCAGGGGCATCAGGATGAATGAGAGGATAGGCGCAAATACCATTTACTCCATAACGAAACTCAATGTAGGCGGCAAGCTCGTTATGTTGATAGCAGACCAGCCCCTTGGAAGAGTTGAACATAGGTTGTCCAACGCGTTGAATGAGGTTTGGCACAAGGCTTTGATATAAGGATTGTATGGCTTGCCAATCCGAAGATAATGCCGGCCGCCATACGAAATGATTCTGTGTTTTTTCCAGCGGTTTGCTCGGTCCTGCTTGAACTACTTGCCATATTCGCTGTCTAGCATACACTGAAAAACCAGCCTGACGCAGTATTTCAAACAATGGATGGTTTTCTTCGATATCGGCAAGTATGCGTAGTGCGCCTTGATTTCCTGCCCAAGTAGTTATGCCATCAATTATAGCGAATACTAATTGGGGAATAAGCGTGCTTTCGGGGGCGATGAAAGTGAGGTAAGCGTGTTCTTCTCCAGGGCGATAGTATGCTTGTCCTAATGCGTGATTTATTTGAAAAGAATTTTTATCTTTGTTGCTGCCTACAAGTGTAAACATTGAATCAAGCGGCAAAACTGAAAAGAGAAGCGATTTGAAAATATTAAACGAACCGCTTTTTAACATCAACTCGCTATTCAAAAATATCATCTCATCCCTGTAGCGGTGCAAGATGGGAATATCTCTCCAATTAAAACAACGCAAGACCATATTTAAAACACATTATTGCTATCCCGGACTAGTGTGAGGAAATAACGGTGAAAGCGATCGTCTTGAGTTAATTCTGGATGAAATGAAGTGGCTAGGAGATGTCCTTGCTGAGCAGCTACGATTTTACCGTTAGGCAAGGTTGCTAAGACTGTTGCACTACCATGAACTGATTCGATAATAGGAGCTCGAATAAAAATTGCATGGTAAGGTTCATCACTGCCGACGGATTTCAAAGCAGGTACATGAAGATCAATTTCAAAGCTTTCGCCTTGCCTTCCAAAAGCGTTGCGCTCTACCGTGATATCCATCACTCCAAGCAATGGTTGATTGTTGCGAGCATCTTTGGAAAGGAAAATTGCTCCTGCGCAAGTGCCCCAGATTGCGTGCTGTTGGGCGAACTCACGCAGGGGTTGTATAAGATTAAAATCTACAGCTAATTTGCCGATGGTTGTTGACTCTCCGCCGGGGATAATTAAACCATTGATGTGCTTAAGTTGTTCGGGTAAACGAATGGCGTGAACCCCGACTCCTAATTGCTGCAGCATGGTAATATGTTCCCGAAAATCACCTTGAAGCGCTAAAACACCAATTTCCATAGATAATGATTACCATCCTCTTTGAGCGATAAGTTCAGCTTCAGGAATAGCGGAAATTTGTCTGCCGACCATTGGCTCACCTAAATTGCGGCTTACTTCTGCGAGAATATGCGGATCTTGGTAGTGTGTAACGGCTTTAACAATCGCGGCAGCGCGTTTGGCTGGATCACCGGACTTAAAAATACCTGACCCTACAAAAACCCCATCCATTCCCAATTGCATCATCAAAGCGGCGTCAGCTGGTGTGGCAACCCCACCGGCGGCAAAATTTACTACAGGCAAACGCTGCAGGCGGCGTGTTTCCATCACTAACTCGTAAGGCGCCCCAATTGATTTTGAATACGCCATTACCTCTTCTTCAGGTAAGCCAACTAGATGTCTAATTTCACCTAGCACTGTGCGCGCATGGCGAACGGCTTCTACGATATCTCCTGTGCCGGCTTCGCCTTTTGTGCGAATCATGGCAGCTCCTTCACCTATGCGACGAAGCGCCTCGCCAAGGTTGCGTGCTCCGCAAACGAAAGGCACTTTGAAATTGTGCTTATTCACATGGTGCTCTTCATCTGCCGGTGTCAGCACTTCAGACTCGTCAATATAGTCAATACCCAACGCTTCTAATATTTGTGCTTCAACAAAGTGCCCAATGCGGCATTTAGCCATAACTGGTATAGAAACAGCATCCATAATTTTGAGAATTATTTCTGGATCCGACATGCGTGCTACCCCACCATGAGCACGAATGTCTGCCGGCACTCTTTCAAGTGCCATTACAGCAACGGCGCCGGCGTCTTCTGCGATCCGAGCATGTTCGGGTGTAACGACATCCATGATTACACCACCCTTAAGCATTTCAGCTAAACCTTTCTTGACTGTAAAGGTTCCCGTTTGTGATTCCATAAGCCTTACACTCCTTTAATCATGTTTTCCCGCTTATGCGGGTATATTGAATAAAGATTCATCCCCTTTTCATTAACTATTTTACCACGCATTCAGAGGGAATACAAAAGATGATCCTTAATGAAGCGAGAATCTCTTCTCTCATATGGATAACTGAAGCGAGATCCTTAGAGATAAGAGAGAACCTGTGTTGCTTCTTCACATGTGATGATATAATAAATTTTCATGTTGAGAAAAGCAAGTTATTATCTGATTTCTATTATCAAACTGCTTAATGGATTCTGTGAAACGCCTACAGTTTTAAGGCTATTTTTGTTTTCTGGTTTGGGGAAGCGTTATCTTTTAACGCTGCGTAAAAATCATCTTCGTTTTTATGTGCGCAGCGCTATGGACGTCTGGTCAATTAAAGAGACCTTTTTAGATAATTTCTACTTGCCACAGGGCTGGTTCAATATAGGAAAAAATTGGAATATTGTGGATGTAGGTGCCGGCGTCGGAGATTTTTCTTTGTTAGCAGGCAGTCTTGCTCCTGAGGGAAAAGTTATCGCATTTGAAGCTTTTTCTGAAACTTTTCATTTACTTCAGGAAAATATCAATCTAAATATATTTTCGAATATCACAGCATATCATGAAGCCGTAGGTGCTAATGATGGGTATGTTTTCATTGAGCAGCACTCCGCTGAACCTTTGCAGTATTCAACAAGGAGTTATACTGCTCACCACAAGGACTTATCCGTGAAAGCTGTCTCGCTTAGGCAAATTTTTGAAAGAGATGAAATACCCTTTTGCCATTTATTAAAAATGGATTGCGAAGGAGCAGAATATGAAATAATTTTTTCTTTAACACAGAGCATTCTGCAGCGTATTGGAGCAGTTACTATGGAGTACCATGATGGTGTTACTGCCTATTCTCACCAAGATTTGGTGGAATTTTTTCATCAGCATGGCTTTGAAGTGCAAGTTCAGCCGAATATGGTGCATTCATATTTGGGGTATCTTTTTGCTAAAAGGAGCAATATAAAATAATATGCTTAGTAGTATGGTGTTTGATTCATCGTTGGTGACATATTTGGTGGTAGTCTCTGTTTTGACTGTTACTCCCGGCGCCGACACAATGTTGGTTATGAAGAATGTGTTTGGTTATGGTGAACGGGCTGGCTTGATTACCACGATTGGGATTTGTTCAGGATTATTTTTTCATGCTGCCTTATCAGCTTTTGGGCTTTCGCTGATTCTCGTTAAGTCAGCTCAGGCGTTTGAGGTGGTTAAATTGTGTGGTGCTGTTTATTTAATATTCTTGGGCGCTCGAACTCTATTCGATCTGTTTTTTAATAAAAAGCAGTTTAACCTTTCTGCAGAAGATAATTATTCGCTAATTGAAAAACAACGCGGCAGCCTAGAGGTCTTTTCTCAAGGTTTATTAAATAATGTGCTCAACCCAAAGGTGGCTGTTTTTTACTTGGCTTTTTTACCACAGTTTGTTCATATAGGTGAGAACGTGTTGGCAAAAACCATGTTTCTAGCTTGCATCCATGTCATCATGGGGTTAATTTGGCTTGGAATGATATCCTTGATTTTTGGCAGGATTGGGAATTGGCTCAAGGATAGTCATATTAGGGAAGTATTGGAGGGGTTCAGTGGCGCAGTTCTGATTCTTCTCGGGGTAAAATTGGCTTTTGAAAAGCATTAGAGTACAGAATTGGCATAAAAAGAAGGTTTATTTAATTTGTCTATGAAGACAGCTTTCTCACAACAATTTACTGGAAGCATGTTGGTGCTAGTTTCAGCAGCGGCGTTTGGTGGTATGGCAATCTTTGCTCGCATCGCTTATGCAGAAGGGGTTGAACCATTTAGTTTGCTTTTTCTGCGTTTTACAATAGCCTCGTTGATTATGCTGATGATTGTCAGTGCAAGACGAATTCCATTGCCACGCGGCAAAGTGTTGGGCGGTTACGCGTTGATGGGTGCTGTGGGTTATGTCGGGCAATCCTCATCGTTTTTTACTGCCCTAAAATTTGCTTCAGCTGGATTAGTAGCCTTGCTATTGTACTTGTATCCAGTTCTAGTTACTTTGATCGAGGTGTTGATTGAGAAAAAACCACTTACTCGGATAAAAGTGGTGGCTTTGGTTCTATCACTCTTTGGAACTGTGTTGACCATTGGACCTCAATTGGAGGGCAAATTGACAGGAGTTCTGTTGGGAATAAGTGCAGCAGTGATTTATTCGATATATATTATTGTTGGCAATCACTTAATCGGTGAAGCTGATGTACTTGCTTCTACAACTGTCATTATGGGCTCTGCTGCAATTGTCTTTGGTGCCATTGTAAGCAGCCGCGGTTTGCATTTACCGGTTACTATAATGGGGTGGTTGGCGGTTTTTGCGATTATCATCATCTCTACCATTATTGCTATGGTTACTTTTCTAGCCGGATTAGAACGTGTTGGAGCAACGAATGCAGCCTTGCTCTCAACTTTTGAACCTGTTACAACGATATTTCTCGCTTGGTTGATTTTAGGTGAGCCAATAACGTTATTAAGAGTTGCAGGCGGCATCCTTATTTTGGGTGCGGTTGTATTATTAACCAAAGGAGATATAAAAAATAGCAGCAGACAGCAGGAGACGTTGGAGAGTAAATGAAAAAAGGGAAGTCAGCATATTATGTGGTCTGGAGGGGCAGAAAAACTGGCCTTTTTGATTCTTGGGGTGCATGTAAAGAACAAGTTGACCGATTTCCTCAAGCTGAATTCTTATCTTTTTCCACAATAGAAGAAGCACAACAAGCTTTTCAAGGCTCTTATGTAGAAGCATTAGAAAAGAAACGAAGGCCTATTGCACCCCAGGGTAATTTGCCTATTGCCGAGAGTTTATGTGTTGATGCATCTTGCAGGGGCAATCCCGGCTTGATGGAATATCAATGCGTGCACACAACAACTCACGAATTGATTTTTCGCGATGGTCCCTTTCCTTATGGCACAAATAATATTGGAGAATTTTTAGCAATTGTAAAAGCCTTATCTTGGGTAGAAGAAAACAGAAAACCGGATGTGATCTATACTGATTCGGAGATTGCTTTGAAATGGCTTAGCGAAAAAAAGTGCCAAACGAAATTAGTTTATCACGAGGAAGCTAAGGAATTATGGAAGCAGATTCGTTGGGCAGAAAATTGGCTTGAACACCATCACTATACAGGCCGCGTCTTAAAGTGGCAAACAGAGTTATGGGGAGAGATAGCAGCTGATTTTAATCGTAAATGATGAAGGCTGCAGATAAAAGAAAATAGTATGGTGCAATAAAAGTAGAACCCAAAAGAATATTACTTAAGGAGAAAAGATTGGAGAGCCTAACATATGGAATGCAACAAACAGAGAAACTTGAAATTTTGCAACTGCAGTTATACACCTTGTTCTCGTAAAGGCATTTGTTGTGAATGCCTTCAATATCATCTACGGAGTCGCGAGCTGCCGGCTTGTTTTTTCCCAAAAGATGCTGAGGCTACCTACGATCGCTCTTTTGAGCATTTTGCACGTTTAGTAAATAACCGCAAAGTGTAAGTTAAGGAAAGTATGATATGTCTGGATAGCTGCATCGGTGCTGCCGTTGATAAAAAAAGCCCTCACAAGGATTTTCTTGTGAGGGCTCTTGTTTGAATTGAGGTGAGAAAACTCGGTTTAGTACTCCGGCATAGGAGGTGTTGCGGGAGCTGGGTGCTTTTCAGGAATATCTGTGATGAGAGCTTCAGTGGTGAGAATCATTGCTGCGATTGAAGCTGCATTTTCCAAGGCACCGCGAGTAACCTTCGCAGGATCAATAACACCGGACTTGATCATGTCTTCGTATTCATTTGTCAATACGTTGTAACCGATGTTAGGATTCTTCTTTTCGGCTTGAATGCGGCGTACATTTTCAAGAATGACAGCCCCATCTTTGCCGGCGTTTTCAGCGATCATGCGTAAGGGGAGCTCAAGGGCTTTGCGTACAATGTTTACTCCGATGTTCTCATCTTCACCATCAACTTTGAGAGAAGCAATGCTATCCAAAGCACGAACCAAGGTAACACCACCGCCAGGTACGATTCCTTCTTCAACTGCAGCGCGTGTAGCAGAAAGGGCATCTTCAACGCGATGTTTCTTCTCTTTGAGTTCGGTCTCGGTAGCAGCGCCGACACGTATAATGGCTACACCGCCGGAAAGTTTGGCTAATCGCTCTTGGAGCTTTTCACGATCGTAATCGCTAGTGCTCTTTTCGATCTCAACTCGGATCTGCTCAATGCGTCCCTTAATAGCCTTAGGATCACCTTTACCGCCAATGATCGTTGTATCATCTTTAGTAGCTACAACTTTTTCAGCTCGACCAAGGTCAGCGACTGTTACGCTTTCAAGTTTCCGTCCAGTTTCTTCGGCAATTAATGTAGCGCCGGTGAGGATGGCAATATCCTGCAGCATGGCTTTGCGGCGATCACCAAATCCGGGAGCTTTGACAGCCAAAACATTGATCATACCGCGTAGTTTGTTGAGGACTAAGGTGGCTAAGGCTTCACCATCTACATCTTCTGCGATGATCAAGAGTTCGCGGCGACCGATTTGGACTAATTTTTCAAGCACTGGAACAATATCGGAGGCTGCACTGATCTTTTTCTCATAGACCAAAATGTAAGGCTCATTGATGGAGGCTTCCATGTTTTCTGGGTCAGTGATGAAGTAGGGAGAGATATACCCGCGATCGAATTGCATACCTTCAACGTACTCAGTCTCAAATTCTAGACCCTTAGATTCTTCGACGGTGATCACACCATCTTTGCCGACCTTATCCATCACATCGGCAATCAGTTCACCGATCTTGCGATCTTGAGCGGAAATGGAAGCAACATTAGCAATCTGTTCTTTTGTTTCCACTTTGATAGCTTGTTTGCTGATAGCTTCAGAGGCAGCTTTAGTTGCGGCTTCAATACCTATTTTGAGCAGCATAGGGTTGGCACCCGCAGCTAAAGTTTTCATACCTTCAGTAACCATGGCGTGAGCCAGTACGGTCGAAGTTGTTGTACCATCACCGGCAATATCATTAGTTTTGGTGGCAGCTTCCTTTAGAAGCTGTGCGCCCATATTCTCAAAATGATCTTCGAGTTCAATTTCTTTTGCTACTGTAACACCGTCATGGGTAATGGTGGGAGAGCCGAATTTTCTATCAATAGCAACATTTCGTCCTTTAGGACCTAATGTAGTAATAACAGCATTTGCTAAAACGTCCATGCCGCGTTGTAGGCTGCGACGGGCCTCTTCAGAAAATTGCAATTGTTTTGCCATACGTCATCACTCCTTAATGTTCTAGTTTAAATTTTTAATAGGAATTGGAATTTTTTGTTATGATTTGGTGTGCATTGTAATTAGCGGGTAATAATGCCCAGCAGATCGCTTTCGCGCATAATTAACAATTTCTTGCCATCAATTTTTACTTCACTGCCGGCATACTTTGCAAAGAGCACTTCTTCCCCAACAGAAACGTCGAGCGGAATCCGTTTACCCGATTCATCGCGTTCACCTGGACCAACAGCTAAAATTTTTCCACGTTGAGGTTTTTCTTTGGCATTTTCTGGTAAATAGATACCCGCAGCTGTCTTTTCATCTTCCTCAATGGGTTCAATGACAACTCTGTTTCCTAGCGGTTTGAGTGCGATACTCATATAAAACACCTCCTGAATGTAAAAGTTAAAATATATTAGCAGTCTAAGAGCAAGAGTGCTAATCTAGGCATTATCTTATCGAATCTTTTCTTATAAGTCAAGAGGTATGGAATTTTCTTATAAAACTCTGATATTCAGGAAGGATTTGCTTTACTGCAAATGACTTTATTTTCTTCAATGATGCTTTTAATGACGGGGTCATCAGGGAACTTTTGTCCGACTTTTTCCTGCAAAGGCAGTGCAGTATCGCACATGTTGAGCGCAGCCATCACTGAAGCATATTGCAAGTAATAATAAGCAACTGGCAAGGTGGTAAGTTCAAGGGGGGTAATGGCAATTTTAGCAATTTCATTCTCTTCGGCTGTGCATCCTTCCACAGCGCATTTCAGTACAGGTAATGCTCCTTCGTAGTTGCGCGACTTGACATAAATTGTACCTAATTGCCCATAAGTATCAGCATTAGATGGATCGAAAGCCAAGGCTTTTTCTGCATTGCGCGCAGCAATGAAGAATTCACCTAATTGAGAGTAAGTTTTAGCGATAGCAATATAAGGTAAAGGGTCTTTAACTCCTAAAGCCTGGTTGATTTTTGCTGCTTTTTCAAAGTTTTCAAGAGCGCGATTATATACTTGCAAAGTGCGGTAATTTTGCCCAATTCTGATGTAAAGGAAGGTAAGATTAGGTTTTATCTCAACTGCCTTGAGATATTGTTCGATAGCTGCATTATAGTAGCCTAGTGATTCGAGAACGTAACCATATACGCGATGAGTATCCATAACGTCAGGTCCTAAATCAACGGCTTGTTTAGCATATTGTTCAGCTTGGGTCCATTTTTGTTGGTCAACGAGAATTTCTGCGTAATAGGATAGAGCGAGAGCATTTTGCGGGTCAAGCTGCAGAGCTCGTACAGCGGCTTGTTCTGCCTCGCTAAGCATCGTTTGGGTTTCGTCAGGGGTTTCTTGGTAAACAGCATACCAATCATAAACAAAGGCTTTAATGGCGTGCCCATTGCTGTCTTCGGGGGCAAGAGATACGGCTTTATCAATGGCTTCTTTTGCTAGTTTCAATCGTTCTACTCGCTGTTCTGTAGTGGATAAAAGGTTGGAAGAGTAGGTAAGCACATAAGCGTAATCTGCCCAGCCTTTGCTGTTGTTTGGGTTTAATTCAAGTGCCTTCCGATATGCTTTGATGGAATCGGGTTGATTTGGATCAGGGTCGTCAATTCTACCGGCATCGAAATGGGTGCGAGCTTCTTCAAAAAGACTCACGGCATTGCGTGTAGGCGTAAAAGTGGGCAGAAAGAATGGTTGCACTATTCCTCTATTCATTTGGGTATTGATCCACACTGCTCCAAGAATGAGAAAGACCCATAGAAGTATGCGGTAGGAAAAGCCACTCCGCATCTCACGATGGAAAGTGGGTTGTTTTCCTGTCAAAGGTTGTTCGCGAAAACTCATGCTTTGCCCTCCAAAATACTTTATCAGGTTTTACTCAATAGGAGTTGGCTGTTCATACCCTTCAGGGGGTGTATTGGGGGCAGGTTGAGTGGGCTGCTTTGGTTTTGTTGGTTGATTTACAGCCGAGTTAGGCGTTGCGTTGCTAGTTTCAGAAGGCGGAGTACCTTCCTGTGGAGCGGGCTGTGGTGTTTCAAGGTTTGCCTTACACATATTCAACCCCTCATTGGCATTATAAACGGCAATTTCATCATCTGGAATGGCATTAATAATAGCTTGCATAATAGGCACTGCTTCTGCACAGCGGTTTAATCTGGCTAAAGCAAGTCCATATGTGTAATAATATTGAACAACTCTGCCCCGATCTAATGGCAAACCTTCTACTGGTTCGCCATTTTTGGATACACCGCCTTTGATGCAAATTGAAAGTGCATCAACGGCTTCAGTGTTTTGTTGATTTTTGTAATACATAATACCTAAATTTCCATAGCGGTGGGGATTGCGCGGTTCTTCTTCTACAGCTTTTTGAGCATATTGAACGGCTTTGGAAAATTCACCGACGGTTGCATAAGTACGAGATATTTCCAGATCGGGTATTGAATCGCTAGGATTGAGGGCATTGGCTTGTAAGAAAGACTCATTCGCTCGTCCATAATCTCCTACTGCGCGGTAGCAGTAGCCGAGGTAGAGATATAGATCAGGAATACTTTTATTGATATTGAGGGCGTTTTGAAACTCTTGAATTGCTTCTTCATAGTTGCCCGTAGAGAATAAAACAATGCCACGCGCTCGATGAGTTTCGTAGAGATTAGGACCCATAGCAAGTGCTTCGCGGGAGGCTTGGATAGCTTTTTCAACATCCCCATATTCGCCCTTGTTGATTAAAGTTTCAGCGTAATAGGCTAAGATAATAGGATTGTTTGGCTCGAGTTCTAAGGCTTTTTTGAGTGAGGTTTCAGCTTCTAAATAGTCTCCATTAAGGTTTAAAATCCACCCTTTAACTGCATGTCCCAGGGCATAACTATCATTGCCAACAAGTGCTAGGTTTGCATTTTGCAGAGCTTCTGTATAATCCTTGCCAACAGCTTGAATGGCTTGTAACACCGCTAATTTCAAGTAATTCTCGCGGTTGTCAGGGTCAGATCGAATAGCGCTTTGGTAGGTTTCAACAGCTTTAAGCAGTTTTCCTTCCTTAAAGTAGTTTTCTGCTTCATTGACGAAAGATTCTGGGCTACGGGTTGGTGTGGGGGAAGGAATACCAATGGGAGGGATCTCCGGCACAACATTTTGATTGAAGTATAGGGCAATGCCAATCAGAGCTGAAAGAATGAATACTCTCAGCCAATTGACTGGTTTTCGCTTGCGGCGCATGCTCCATGAGCTTCCTTTTAGGTACATAAAGAGTCCCTCCCAAAGGATTAAGTTAATTCATCAAACGAAAGTTGTAGGGTTCTTCCGGCTTATTTTGGAGAATGCCTTCGATTTTTTCCATAATGGATGGGGTTAATTTTTCAGCTACGGATATTGCTTGCATGTTTTCTGTAACTTGTGAAGGCTTTGATGCACCAGTGATCACTGTACTTACATTAGGATTTTTCAAACACCAAGCTATGGCAAGCTGAGCCATAGTGCATCCAACTTCTTGGGCGATAGGTACAAGTTTTTTTACTATTTCTATCCTCCGTTTGCCTTCTTCGTTTTCAAATCTATTTTTCAGCCATTCATAACCCGGCAGGCTAGCGCGTGTACCGCTGGGAATACCATCATTGTACTTCCCACTCAACAGGCCGCTGGCTAATGGGCTCCAAGTTGTTGTTCCTAATCCTATTTCCTTAAAGAGGGGAACAAATTCCCTTTCCATCTTTTCGCGGCGAAACATGTTATATTCGGGCTGTTCCATCAAAGGGGGAATAAGGTGCTCGCGACGCGCGATGAGTACGGCTTGCCAAATTTGATCAGCATTCCATTCGCTTGTACCCCAATAAAAGGCTTTTCCTTGGTTTATTAGGAAATTCATTGCACGGACGGTTTCTTCAATAGGTGTGAATGGGTCAGGGCGATGGCAGAAGATTAGATCAACGTAATCTGTTTGCAATCGGGCTAATGAAGCATTTGTTCCCTCGATAATATGTTTACGGGAAAGTCCTTTGTCATTTGGACCTTGTCCCCCCCAATAAATCTTTGTTGAAAGGACGATATCAGAGCGTTTCCAGTTCAATTTTTTAATGGTGTTGCCCATGATAATTTCTGCTTTGCCTTGAGAATATACTTCAGCATTATCAAAGAAGTTGACTCCGGCATCATATGCAGCTTTCATTGTTTCTATAGCTATATCCTCGCCATGCTGATCACCGAAAGTAACCCATGCTCCAAAAGAGAGAGCCGATACTTGTAACCCTGATTTTCCTAAAAATCTATACTCCATTGTTATCTCCTTTACTACTTTGGCTATTAATTGATGGTTGTTAGCTGATATTTTTATTATAATTGTATCCCAACAATGTAAAAGATAGCTCTGATTTAGGAATAGTGTAGAAAACATTAATGAAATGTTTAAGTTTTTTTCATTTTTCATTAATGATGTATTTAACTGATTAGGTTATGCTTAACAACGTGAGTAAAAGACGACGGAAAACCATTGCAGCTCTGATTTTGTTTATCCTATTGGTGAATTGCCTGTTTCTAGGTCAGGCACAAGCTGAAGGCATTGGATTATCTTCAGTGGGTGTAGCACAAATAGCAGAAGATTCACCTCTTGATTTAATATTAACGGATATAAGCAAATTTCCCAAAATACAAGCATATTTTTCCTTAAATGGTATTTCAATGAATGACGGTGAAGAATTGTCTTCTCAGAACCTGCTCGTTCTGGAAGATGAAAAACCTATGCAACAGGTTGAGGTGAGCCGTGTAAAGCCTGGTGTTCAATTTGTTATGGCGATAAATTCGGATGAAATGTTTGCTTTGCGCGACTCAAAAGGAACACCGCGGTATGATGCATTAGCACGCTCAATTGAAACCTGGGCGCAAACCTTAGCTGAACAATCGGGAAATAACCCTGATCAACTCTCATCTCGAGAAGAAAATACAATATCTTCTGGGAGCGATGATCTGAGTTTAATTACTGTAGGGGGGGTAGAAAAAACTCACTTAAGCAGTTATGCTGAGTGGTTGACTGCCTTTAAGACAGAGGCTTTTGCCAACAAGATTTCTTCAGGCAAGGGTATTGAAGTATTGACTAAGGCACTAGAGGTAGCTGTTGATCAAACTCCGCACCCCGGAATGGGCAGAGCTATATTGTTCATCACCTCACCTCTTTCTATTGTTCCTAAAGAAGGTCAAGCACAAAATGAGGAAGGTAAGACGACATTCGAGAACATTATTGCCCGAGCAAAAGAACAACGGGTGCATATTTTTGTTTGGATGGTAGCTTCGCCCGGCTACTTTACGAGCTCTGCTGCGACACAATTAGCCCATTTAGCTGATCAAACCGGCGGAAAGATATTCATGTTTTCGGGCACGGAGCCGGTGCCCAATTTGGATGAATACCTTGAGCCACTGAGGCATACTTATCGAATATCATATGATTCACGAATACGGACGAGCGGAGCACATCAACTTACGTTGCAGCTCAGCCTTAATAATAAGGTGTATTCCAGTTCTCCGCATTCATTTATTCTCAACATCGTACCACCTCAGCCAATGTTTGTTTCTCCACCCTCTGAAATCATACGTACGGTAGAGCAGACGGAGGGAGAAAGCGACATACTTGGCAGTGAGGTGCAGACTTCTCGTAAATTTTCTCCCCAATCAGTAGAGCTGAAAGTTTTGGTAGATTTTCCAGATGGTTTCAAACGTTCCCTAACTCGCTCTACGTTATATGTTGATGGACAAATTGTAGCGGAAAATACAGCTCCTCCATTTGATACATTTGTTTGGGACTTAACCCCTTATCAAAGCAATGGGCAGCATATTCTACAGGTTGAGGTTGTCGATCAGCTTGAGCTGAGCAATGTTAGCATTGAGACTCCGATCTGGATCAAAATTTTTGTGCCCAAGCAGGATGTTGGGTCTCTCTTGTCGCGATATGGAAAACTAATTGCAGCTTTCTCACTTATGATGGCAGCAGTGATCTTATTATGGGCTTTAGTGTTGGCTGGCAGGATCCATCCGCGAACCATTTTTATTGAGACGAAGAAAAATATTCGCCGCCATAAATATTTAGATCCAGTGACTCAGCCGGTAGTGATCAAGACAGAGCCTATAACAAAGCCGAAATTGACATCTATTGAGTTGGATGAGAAATTATATCCAAAGGCTGAAAAAGCTGCTGCTTCATCTAAGACAAAAGAAGAATCTGCCATAGGTAGTGCAATCAGGCAGTTTCACCTACCTTGGCAAACGAAAGAAAAATCAAATAGTTCGCCAGTATTCCTAGTACGGCTTTTTGACATTCCTGGAAAAACTCTGTCAGTGGAAGACTCAAAGCCATTTACCTTACTAGGAAAAGATGTGATTATCGGAAGCAGCCCTAAGCATGCAACCTTAGTTTTAGAAGAGCCTTCTGTTGAAGCTATGCATACTCGTCTAGTCCGTATGGAGGATGGGGTAAGCTTTTGGGTTACAGATTTAGGGTCAAAAGCTGGCACATGGGTAAATTATTCACCAATTCCAGTTCAAGGAACCCGGCTTCAACCAGGGGATATCCTACATGTTGGTTCTGCAGGTTTTCGGGTTACGTGTCTCAATACCCAAGGTCCGTTTAGGCGCAGCGTTGTATCACGCCCTCTAGTAAAAAAATAAATTACTCTTGATTTATCTATAGTAAGATCGAAATCTATGTCAAATGCTGATCCAACCTTGCCTTCCTCGCCGTTTTTTGCCAGAAGTAAATTATATTTTAGGCAGGGGGTTGAAAAAGGAAGGGCGTTAATCCGATCCCCACTTTTCATCTTTTTAATAACCCTACTTATACTAGGCGGGTTTAATTTAATTTTTTACGGCGAAATTATTCTCGAGGGAAATGGTTTTGGCTATGAAGAAGGAGCAGAGTTCAAGGAATTGGTACTCAACTTTCCTGAACGCATAGGTTCACATCAAGTGCTAAAGTATTATGTGCAACGTGCGGTTCCGAGCTTTGTTCTACATTATTCTTTTCAAATTTTAGGCATTGCTAAACCTTCCGATAGAGATATTATCAATGGATTTCGGGCTTATAACCTTGCCCTGCTTATTTTAGCTGTAGTAATATGGCAAAAAATAACTGAAGAGATGAAACTCTCACCTCTTGGGAGGTGGGCTGCTTATATTGGGCTTTTTGTTAATGTTTTTGTACTAAAGTTATATTTTTACAGACCAGTATTTACTGATCAGACGGCTTTTGTTCTAGGTGTCCTATTATTATATTTTTATTTAAAACGCCAATGGTTAGGTTTTTGGATTACAGTAATTGTGGGCTCTTTTACATGGCAAACGATGATTTATTATGGCATCGTTTTGTTTCTTTTTTCAAAACCAACACCTGAGAGGGAAAAACCTTTCCTTTTTTCGCATCTGCGGCTAGATGTTGTACTTACCGGAATAGCTGTTGTATGGCTATTGCAGACCTTGCGAGAAGGTTTTGGTAGGGGATTAGAGGATAAATGGTGGATTTTAGACAAATCGGTAATTTATTTAAGCATATTGATCGCTTGTGTATATTTGTGGCTAGTATTGCGTTCGTTATTAAATTTTCCCTCGCTATATCAAATAAAAGACCATATTATTTCTCTTATTTCAGTTAATCTGCCGATCTCTATCGCTGTCTTTTGGGGGGTGAATGCGGTTATTAACACCTATGGATTAGACTCAGCCGAGTATGTGTATATGCGCTTGTTTGTAAGAAATGCAGTCTATAAAGCTATTGGAGCCCCGGCAGTATTTTTGGTTTCTCATATTGTATATTTTGGACCCCTTGTATTATTAACGGTATTTTTCTGGAAAGATATTGTTAAACAAATTCAGCGCTTTCCTATTGGCCTAACCTTATTCTTTGTCGGGAATATGATCTTAAGTCTTTCTTCGGAGTCGCGTTTCCTTACGGCAGCCTTTCCTTTCTTTGTGATATTTACTATAAAAGCATTGGACTCGATAGAATTGAAGCCGGCTTTTGTGCAGTTGTTCTTTGTTATTTCCTTTTTGTTCTCTAAGGTATGGTATCGCATCAATGTTGCAATACAAGAAGGATTTGCGGATGCATATATGATGAACTACGGACCTTGGATGTCACCTCAAATGTATGTGGTGCAAGGTTGTGCAGTGTTGTGTGCAGCTTTGGTCCTTTATTATGTATTGCATCATCATCAAGAAATTTCATTGCCAAAAGGAGAGCGTTAAGGCAATGAGGCGAAATATACATTGTTCCCAATAGCAAGAAAAACCACTCGGTTAGAACCAACATAAAAAGCACTTGCAGGGCGCTTATTCCTAGAAAGCTCTTTTTGAGCGCGGTATTCTTGTTGAATGGTAAGCCTCAAGCTAAGATGATATATGGATAACGTTTCACTATCTAGCAGGTAAATTGATGGATCAGGCGGTGGTGCGTAAATAATTTGGCTTAACTGTGCATAACTGCCATCCGGACGTTTTATTTTATAAAAAGAGCTATCAGAACGAGCATTTGTATAAGCCGCTTGATCTTCACAACGGGTAGAGGATTGATACCAAAAATTGTAGATGCATTTTGTCAAGTGGCCGTCCTTATGGAGCAAGTAAATATCGCCGCGATATACTGTCATAGATAGTACATCTTGAATATTGGGAGCTTTGGTGGAGAAGAGGAAGAAAGGTTTTTCACTAAAGTCATTCTCTTCTTTGGATGAATAAACCCATATTGCATTCGTTTTTGTATCCAAAATGTATAAACGGCTATATTCGGCAACGATAATTTTAGGTTCTCCCCATCCCTTGTCAGGAGGTATAAGCGTGTGATATAGCGGCTTTTCACCGCCGCAATAAAGCAATTGACCAGATTTATCCATGCCTACTAAAGCTGCTTTGATATCTCCATTCCATGTTAGCGGTGATACGTCAATTAATGGTCCAACATTGGAGCCTGGACCGCAGTAAAAATTTGGATCAATAGCAAAACCTTGAGCGGTGCGCTCAGCTCGCAATACGTTCCCTTGTGTAGCGTTGTAGAGGTATAAATCATCACCGATTAATAGAATCTTCTTAATATCTACATTAGGTGGCAACCTGCCAGATAAAACAGGCTGAAAATCTAAGCGGATAATGCCATCAATTTCATCCGTAAGAGCTTCTAAGTAATCGCGCAAGGCGCTTGATTTTTCGGTGATGGTATAGCTTTCTGCTTTATCCAGCAAGGCTAGGCTTTCTTGAATAGTGCGCCGTTTTCGCTGAGGATCTTTTTCACTAATAGCTTTGACAGCAATGGATTGAGCTTTAAGGTAATATTCCTCATTGAGTGACGAAATGCCTCGCTGTAAATAAACCATGCTAGTAATAGCGACTACCACAATTGGCACCAGGACAGCAATGGCAACCATAACACTGGAGGGAAGTTGGAATGAAGGTGCTTCTTCTCTTTTCGGTTGAGTTTTATGTTTTCGGTAAAGAAGAAGCAAAAAATTTTTCCACAAGCGTTGTATTGGCTGCGGCAATGATAAAAAGGAAAGCCTTTGGAAAATATTGGCTCGCTGCTGTTGCGGCGGACTCTGTGGTTTAGGTATATTGATTGTTGAGGTATCAGATGGCTTATTCTCATCTGCGCTAACAGCCTCACGCTTAATTTGAGGAGTAGGTGAGGCGGTGTCTGGAACAGTATCAACTTTTGAAGGTTCTTTCTCACCTGAAGGTTGGGGTTTGGCTGTTGGGCTTTCAGAATCAAGGGGAGGTATCTGAGCCGGTTGAGGACTTTCCTGGTTCGGTGAAGATATGGTTGTATCACTTATGGGGAGTGATCTTTGTGTTGAACGACTTTCCGCTTCTTGCGAAATGACAATTTCAGACTGGACTTCAGGAGCTTCTTCTTTAGGTGTGGGTGTAATATATCCATCACGAGGTTTAACAGGTTCAGTATTTATTTCCACTGGTTTGGCGGGTACAGTCGATTCTTTAGAGATGACTTGACTTTTATGGGGCTTGATAATGTGGATTTCACCCTTGCCTTGCTGAATTTGTAGTAAAATAGCTCTGTTATTTGCACTAAGATGGTCATAATTATTTTTATCTAAAAAATGATGATGCGCTTTTTCTAAAGCGAGTCCATGAATAGCTTGTAGGATGGGTGCTTTCCATGGGATAGTCAGTGAGGGTATCCATAAGAGATAATCGTCTGCTTGGGCCGGAATTTGAAGGAAGTGAATGGAGAGCGAACGGCTTACGCCTAGCCCTTGACCGCTTCGTTGGGGGTCATAGATGCGTTGGACAGTTTTTGAGCTGATGTGTACAATTTGACTATGACCACATTGGGCAATGAAAAGCGCTGGAGGAGTATTTTGGGCAAGGCGCAGGACAGAAAAAGTTATTGGAATACCCACGCTTTTTGCTTCTGTTTCGGGTGTTGATTGTTTCTGCAAAGCGAGATCGTTTTGGCGTAGGAAATGCAGGTTCAACTCTTCAAGAGTAAGGCGCATCGCGCTAGTAACTGCACCTTTGGTTTTATAATAAGTACTTTGGATATGATGAAGGGTTTTTTCAAGGCTATCACGTGTGATTGGAAGGTGCGCGATGTTGGGCAAGTAAAAGATGAGTCGATCGGCATCTCTGCTGCGGGCTGTGTAACGCGGAGGATAGGCAATAAAAAGGGCATTGAGTTCTTGCTCAAGCTGGCTTGGCCTAAATGCGATCGGAATAAGTGAAATATCAACAGATTGGCTCATACTTTCCTAATTATACTCTGGTTTTACATTTGCTGTTTGCGTAAAGCTTTCTTTAGAACAGGTTATTAAGCTATGAAATTAAGAGTTATTACTGATATCAATGAACTAATATCTTTGGCAAAACCATGGAACGATTTGCTTTGTCAAAGCGCCAGCCATGTGCCGTTTCTTCGAGCGGAATATATAAAAGCCTGGTGGCAGCATTTGGGTGGCGGGGAATGGCAGCAGGGTGATTTGTATATCATTGTTGCTGAGGAGGATAATCGGTCTGATCAGCTTTTGGGTATTGCTCCACTTTTTTTTACGAAGGATAAACTGGGAGCAAAACAATTACTACTCATTGGTAGTGTGGAGATTTCGGACTATTTAGATGTTATTGTGAAGCCTGAAAATTCTTTTCGCTTTCTGGAAGCGTTGTTTGAGCACTTAGAACAGCTACCGCGTACGACTTGGCAAGAAATACATTGGGTTAACGTGTTGGAGGACTCGCCTACAGTTGCAGATTTTAGCCGCTGCGCTGAAGCAAGGGGCTGGAAAGTTGATATAGAACGTCTGCAACCAGCCCCTTATATTCCTTTGAAAGATAGCTGGGATTCCTATTTAGCCACAGTGGATAAAAAGCAAAGGCATGAAATACGACGCAAGCTGCGCCGCTTTCAAGAACTTCCTAGCAAAAAGCGTTGGTATATTGTTCAGGAGATAGAGAAGCTCGACGAAGAATTAGATGCGTTTTTTAACCTGATGTTGATGGATGAAAACAAAGTCGCTTTCTTAAGTGATCGCATGCGCTTGCAGATGACAAGTATTGCCCATGCAGCTTTTGAAGCCGGTTGGCTGCAGCTTGCTTTTTTAGAAGTTGATGGTGAGAAAGCAGCGGCTTATTTAAACTTTGATTATGCCAATAGTTTGTGGATTTATAATTCGGGTTTGAATCCTAAATTTGCTTATCTCTCGCCGGGCTGGGTTTTATTGGGATGTTTAATTCAATGGGCAATTGAGTACGGACGTCAACTGTTTGATTTCATGCGCGGTGAAGAGGATTATAAAATTCGTTTTGGATCAATTAATCGCTATGTGATGCGTTTAAGCGCATACCGCTGATTGGTTGGTTGCTTAAGGAACTAACTGTGTTGGACAAACGATTATTTAATTTGGTTTGGCAGCCAACTCTTGTTAGGTTCGCTTTTTTATTATGCCTGCTGTTGGTATCTTTTGGGGGAGTAACTGTTGTAGTCCAGGCATTTTTACTGAGCCGAATTATTCAGGGAGTTTTTCTTAATCATCAATCTCTAACTCAAGTGAGCCAAGAGTTGATTTGGTTGCTTGAGTGCATAATGTTTCGCTTTCTGCTTTCCTTAGCCAAGGATTATTTTGCTGAAGTCTATACAAGGCAGAGCAAGACCCAATTGCGCGAAAAAGTCTTATCTGCTTTGCTGGTGCTAGGTCCTTATAATGTGGCTCAAGGGCGAGTAGGTGAGATGGTCAACACGGTTGTTGAGGGAATTGAAGCTATAGACCCTTATTTGCGAGAATGGCTGCCTCAACTGTGGAGTGCTGCTGTTTATCCCTTAATCATTATTTTTATTGTGCTCGGTTATGATTGGCTTTCTGCGCTGATTTTTGCTGTTACAGCGCCGTTGATACCCCTTTTTATGGTGCTGATTGGTAAAGCTGTGAGTAATTTAACTGAAAAGCAATGGAACGCCTTAAGCCGCATGAGCGCAGTTTATCTGGAATTATTGCAAGCTCTAAACATGCTAAAGGTGTTCAATCGCAGCCGGCAACAGGTACATTTTATTACTGCGGTCGGGGAAGAGCATGAACAAGCAACAATGAAAGTGCTGAGGGTAGCCTTCCTTTCGGCGTTGAGTTTAGAACTGCTTTCCACAATCAGTACAGCAGTAGTTGCTGTAGGTGTGGGGTTAAGATTACTGTATGGATTTATGGAATTTGAAGATGCATTGTTTGTGCTATTCTTGGCGCCGGAATTATATTTGCCTTTGCGACAATTGGGTTCAAAATTCCACAGCGCTACCAATGGTGTAAGTGCAGCTAACCGAATTTTTGATGTTTTATCGAAACCGTCGCCAATGTATCAAGGGGATGCAGTGCCGTATGAACCCTTGGAAAAAATCTGTTTTCGGCAGGTGAATTTTTCTTTTCATCAAAACACTCGAGCTACGCTTAAAGATATCTCGTTTGAAATGAAGCCAAGGCAATTAACTGCATTAGTTGGACCAAGCGGGGCAGGCAAAAGCACCCTTACAGCTATATTGTTGGGGTTTCTCCAGCCTTCCAGCGGGGAAGTTACCTATAACGATATACCATTGAGTAAGCTAGATATGGAATGGTGGCGAAGTAAAGTAAGCTGGGTTGCCCAATCTCCTTATTTGTTTGATGGAACAATCATAGAGAATATCCGCCTTGCTGTTCCTCAGGCTAGCTTGCAGGAAATAATAAATGCAGCCGAATTGGCACATGCTCATGAATTTATCCAGAGTATGCCACAAGGATATGAAACAATTGTTGGAGAAAGAGGGGTACGATTAAGTGTAGGCGAGGCGCAGCGCTTGGCGTTAGCGAGGGCTTTTTTAAAAAAGGACAGCTTTCTCTTAGTTGTTGATGAACCGACTTCAGCCTTAGACGTGGAGTCGGAACAGTATATTCAGGAGGCTTTATCGCGGTTAGCAAAGGAGAGAAGTGTATTGGTGCTTGCGCATCGGCTGGCTACGGTTGTAAAAGCCGATCAAATCATAGTTCTATCAAATGGTAGTGTCGTTCAACGAGGAACGCATGAAAAGTTATTGGAAGAAGAAGGCGTCTATCGCGAGCTTGTGAATGCCTCTAGCCATGCAGAAGTGTTGATGGAAGAACCAACTTTAGATTCTTTAGGTCTCGATACTGAACAATATCATGCGGATTCAACCCAATTAAATATTCCGCTTTCCTTAAATTTTGAAGAGAAAAGCGACACATCTACTGGTTTGTGGGTGCAGAAGAACAGCGTAATCAATGCAATACAGCACTGGGTAATGAGCTTGCCAATGATACAGCAGATAAGTAACTTGAAAATTCGGCAGTTGAATCAGTTGATCGCTTTGCATGCCGAGCTTATCCTGCCTATTTCTTGGTCCATCCTTGTAGGAAGTCTCACTGTGCTGAGTGGAATTAGCTTAATGAGTGCAGCAGCATTTATTATTTCTGCAGCTGCTTTGCACCCTTCAATAGCAGATCTTAATGTGGCTATTGTAGGGGTCAGGTTTTTTGGCATTTCGCGGGGCGTGTTTCGTTATATTGAGCGGTTGATTTCACATCAGGCAACCTTGAAATTGCTCACCCGATTAAGAGCATGGTTTTATTCTGTATTAGAGCCTCTCGTTCCGGCTCAGCTGCAAATGAAGAGAAGCGCAGATATTTATGAGACGATAAATGCTGATATAAGTTCTTTGGATCAGTTTTATCTCAGGGTATCTTTTCCACCTTTGGTTGCTTTATTGGTGGTTGCTGCACTTTCCGTGTTTTTTATGGTTTATGCAAAGCCCTTAATTATTATACTGTGGTTGGCAATCATTTGTGCTGCTATCATTACTCCTTTGGGAGTGTATAGACTTAGTCGTTCGATTGGAAGGTCTATTCTCAGCCTGCGCAGAGAGTTAACGAGTACCACTGTGGAATTTCTTCAAGGATGTGCTGAGTTGTTAATTTTTCAAGCTGAAAGACAATGGCTAGCTAAGTTAAAAGCCATACAGCAAAGCTGGTCTGAAGCACAAACAAAAATGGCGTTGATCAATGCTTTTCAAGCAGGTTTAACCAATTTGTGGGCTAACCTTGCAATATGGGCTGCATTGTGTGTGTTGATTCCCATGGTAAATCAGCAAATGATTCCTGGGGTACTGCTGGCAGTCCTCATTATGGCATTGCTCTCCTCCTTTGAAGCAATAACCCCCTTACCACAGGCAGCTCAATTCTTAGAAGCTAATCGAGAATCAGCTGAGCGGCTTATTGAGATTGCTAAGATGACTCCGAAAATTGTTGACCCTATTCAGGCAGTTAATATTTCACCTTTGCAGGAAGTGGTTTTTCGGCATGTGTCATTTCGTTACGATGAAAAAGAACCCGATGTGTTAGAGGATATTTCGTTTTTCTTAACAAGAGGAAAAAAATTAGCGGTTGTTGGACACAGCGGAGCAGGTAAGTCGTCATTAGTAAACCTTTTATTGCGTTTTTGGGATGTTCAGGAGGGAGAGCTGTTGTGGAATGGGATTCCCTTAGAGTGTTACAGCCAAGAGGATTTGCGCAATCAGCTGTCTGTGCTGCACCAACGCTTTACCTTGTTCAATATGCCCATCCTAGATCATTTTCGGCTTGCTAATCCACAAGTTGAGAAAGAAGAGGTTGTTCGAGTTTGCAAGGCAGTAGGAATTCATGAGAGAATACTTACCCTTCCCAGCGGATATGAGACAATTATTGGAGAACGGGGCAGCTTTTTAAGTGCTGGAGAACGACAGCGGATTGGGTTGGCTATGGCTTTGTTGAAGCCTGCTTCTCTGCTTGTGCTTGATGAACCTACAGCACATCTGGATACATTGACTGAGAAAGCTGTGCTGACATCCATCCAATCCTTGATAAATCACAAAGCAGTGTTATGGATAACGCATCGCTTGGTGGGTTTAGAAAATATGGATGAGATTATTGTGCTAAGAAAAGGCAGAATTGTTGAACGTGGGAATCATAGGCAATTATTGGCAAAAGCAGGTGAATATCAGCGTATGCTAGCTTTTCAAAGCATTTATTTGGATGAGAGGAATGTTAGAACTTCATAAAATTGGCTTATATCATCTTGACTTTTTTCTTATAGATAGGATAATTAGAGAAAGATATTTGAACATGTCAAGTGGGAGGGATGAGCTATGTTTTATTTTGACCCTTACTATCTGATATTTGCTTTGCCTGCTCTTCTGCTTGGGCTGTGGGCTCAAGCTAAAGTGCAATATGCTTTTAAGAAATATTCACAAGTTCGGGCAGCATCAGGGATGAGTGGAGCTGAGGCTGCGCGTCGAATATTGGATTCGAATGGACTATATAACGTTGCTGTAGAAGCTACCCGCGGGTTTTTAAGCGATCATTACGATCCAACAAAAAAAGTATTGAGATTAAGCCCTGAAGTGTATCAAAGCAATAGTATTGCCTCAGTGGGAGTGGCGGCGCATGAAGCCGGACATGCTCTTCAGGATCAGCATGGTTACTTGCCGTTATATGTGCGTTCAGCTATGGTGCCGACAGTACAGATTGGCAGTTGGTTAGGGCCTATTATTTTCATGATTGGCTTCTTTATGAGTGGGAGCTTGGGTTATTCATTAGCTTGGTTGGGAGTGGGTTTGTTTGCTCTGACAGCCTTGTTTGCAATTGTAACTTTGCCGGTGGAGTGGGATGCAACACGGCGTGCAAAAGAAGCCTTGGTTAATTTAGGAATTATTTCGCATAATGACCGCAGCGGAGTAGCGAGCGTATTGGATGCTGCAGCCTTGACTTATGTTGCGGCGGCCATACAAGCGATATCTACACTTCTTTACTATGTATTTCTCCTCAGTGGGTCAAGACGCCGCGATTGATTTCTCATGAAAATTCCAATGTCATCGCCCGACATCACCCAAGCTGAACGCGAAGCAGTTGCTGCGGTGATGGAAACGCCTCTGCTGAGTATGGGGCAGAGGATAATTGAATTTGAGCAGATTTTCTGCAAACGCATTGGCTGCAAGCATGCTGTAGCTGTGAGTTCTGGTACGGCTGGTTTGCATCTCTGTGTTCGACTTTTTGATATAAAGGATGGGGATTGGGTAATTACCACCCCATTTTCTTTTGTCTCTTCAACAAATGTTCTTCTTTATGAGCGGTCAGTACCAATCTTTGTAGATGTTGATCCGATCAGCGGCAATATTGATGCAGAGCAAGTTTCTGCTGCTGTAAAAGATTTAACGCGCGGGGGTAAAGCTGCTGAACGATGGCTGCCACGCCGCGGTTCTTCATTTAGCGGTAAGCTGAAGGCGGTATTGGGGGTAGATGTGTTTGGGCAGCCATTGGACGCTGATCCATTGAGAGCAATATGTCATCAATATGGAATTGCTTTTATTGAAGATGCCTGCGAAGCATTAGGCGCAAGCTATAAAGGGCGCAATGCAGGTACTTTAGGCGATATTGGAGTGTTTGCTTTCTATCCAAACAAACAGATAACAACCGCTGAGGGGGGAATGATTGTTACTGATGATGATGAAAAAGCAGCTCTGGCACGAGCACTGCGCAATCAAGGGCGAGCTGTAGGTGATACGTGGCTGCAGCATACATATTTAGGATACAATTATCGAATGGATGAACTTTCGGCAGCGCTGGGAGTGGTGCAAATGCAGCGCTTGGAAGAGCTGATAGCAAAACGCGAACGAGTCGCGGCTTGGTATAAACATTATTTAGGGCGCATTGATGGTATAGAACTGCCGAAAGTTACAGAAACCACCACTCGTATGAGTTGGTTTGTTTTTGTAATTCGGCTTGATTCCAAACTTGACCGCGACCTAGTTGCTAAACACTTAGCGGAAAGGGATATTCCAGCCCGACCATACTTTTTGCCCATCCATCTTCAACCTTATATGGTAGAAAAATTTGGTTACCAGATAGGTGATTATCCGGTAACTGAAGATCTTGGGCGGCGCAGCTTGGCACTGCCGTTTTCAAGCGTGATGACTGAAGAGCAAGTTGCTGCTGTAAGTACAGCGTTGAGAGATGTGATTAATCGAATGGGGTAGGTTTAGTTGTTTCCACGTATAAAAAGAAGTTAGGTAAAATCGAAGAAAAAGAAATATAGTAGCTTGATAAAAGGCTGCGGTTTTAGTCGGTATTGGAGTTGGGGTGTTTTCAAGCGCTAATGTAGCCTCCTGTTTGGGTGTTAATAGAATATAAATATAAATGTTGAATATATATGCAAAAATGCTTTGGGGGGATTTGCAGTAATGCTAAAATATATCAAAAGCTCCTAAAAGGTTTGGGAGGTTGACCCCTAATGAAAACAAATTCGAAAAATTTGCCGTTTTCTTTTTCGCTTATTGTTTTTTTCATTGCATTACTGTTTTTTCTCGTAGGTACCGTCCGTCTCGCACAAAATGAGCCTTTATTAAGCTGGTTTTCTTTAAAAAATGGTGTGTCGTGGATGTTTCTAGGCGCTATGGGCAGCATGCTTTTATGCATCTGGTTTATTTTTCTCAATGAGCGAAAAATCCATATTTCCGAGAATCTTTTAAATAATATAGCTAGAAGCATTGCAGATCAGGGTATTTCACACGTTATCCAGGCACTCGTTCACTTAACGATGGGGGATTTTACCTCAACAATTGAAGTTGGAACAACTTCTGTTGATCTAAAGCCGCTTTCCCGCTTAAAAACATTAGCAGCAACGATCCAACAATTAGGTGAAAAAGTAAATGAAGCTGCTAAAGAGTTAAATGTCTTGACCGTAGAACCCCTAGAACGTTTATTTTATATTGGTTCTGAATCTTTTCAAGAAGGTATGGTTTGCGGTGAAACGATGGGGAAAATATTGGGCGGCAGAGGAAAAGTAGTCATCTTGACTGCATTTTTTAATCAACGCGCCTTAGAATTAAGAGAAAAAGGGTTTGAACAGGTTTTAAGAGATAAATATCCTCAAATATCCATTGTTGGAAGAGCAGAGCATTTTTTTGATACTAAACAAGCGGAGTTGTTGGTAAGAGAGTGGCTGAATAAAGTTCCTGATTTAGCCGCTTTTTATATTACTGATTCTACGGGCACGCCTGTGGTTGGGCGAGTAGTGTCAGAAATGAAAAAGGCAAGAGAAGTGAAGATTATCGGTTATGACTTAATGGATGAAACCATGCAATATGTCAGCCAAGGTGTTATCAGTGCGGTATTGTCTCAGGATCCCTACGCTCAAGGCCATGATTCAGTAATCTATTTATATAATCATTTAGTCAGCGGTTGGAAACCACCTTCGCAGTTTATTTATACGACAATTGACGTAGTAACGCAGGAGAATTACACACGCTATTGGCACCCACAAAAAGGGTTATTGGAAACGGAAGAGATGGCAAAACGTAGAGCAATACCGGTGGATGTGCTTCCCTCAAAGCCGCTGAAGATAGCAATTATTGGCAGACCGATTAAGTTCGATGAGCAGTTTCAAGCAGGCGTGAAAGCTGCAGCTGAAAAATTACGCTCCAAGAATTGCAAAGTAGATTGGATAATTATGAAGTCTGGGGAAGAAATTGAACATATTGCCCAAAAGTTGATTGAAGAGCGTTATGATGCAGCAGCAATTGGAGTTGATGATAGCAGTTTTATTGCACCATTAAATCGCTGCAGAAAAGCCGGCATAGTGATTTCGACCTACAATAGGGAGGTCAGCAACCTTAGACTCCTCATCAAATCGCTTGGTGTGCAAGCTCAAGAATTGGTTCAATTAGGTGAACAATTGACAGAGGTGGTTCAAAGTTCCAAAAATGGAATCAATCAAGTCGTTAGTTCTATGGAGAGCATTACCCAAGGAACCATTCAACAGAATGAAAATCTGAACGCAACTACTGAGTCGATCAATCAGCTTACGAAAGCAATTGAAGGTGTTGCGCAAGGAGCCCAAAATCAGGCGCTGATGCTTACTCAGGTCCTGGAAGAAATGCAGCGTCTTGATTCAGTGGCTAAGGAAATCCATGCTGGTGCAAAGAATCAAGGCGATATGGCTTTGAAAAGTTTGGAAGCGATTGGACTGCTCGCAAAAGCTGTTGAAGGTATCCGTCTTGGGGCAGAGGAGCAAGTATTAGGTTTGGAGCAAGCTTTAAATGCCGGCAAGAAGCTGGATGAAACTCTTCACTATGTGAATGATGTGGCAGAACAAGTTCAACTTGGAATTGCAAATACCGCAATGGAAGTTCAGGAAGGTTCAGCTAATTTAGATCAGACAGCACAAGGGATTGAACGAGTGAAATATACTTCGGATGCACTTTCTAAACGAATAGCTGAACTAGGTGTACGCTCAGTGCAGATCGGATCTATTATCAGTACAATTGAAGATATAGCTTCGCAAACGAATTTATTAGCATTAAATGCAGCTATTGAGGCGGCTCGAGCGGGTGAACAAGGGCGTGGTTTTACCGTGGTTGCAGAAGAAGTCCGTAAACTGGCAGAGAAATCTGCCTTGGCAACAAAGGAAATTGCTCAAATTGTCCAAGCTGTACAGCAAGATACCCAAGAGGCTGTGAAGACCATGCAGGCAACAAACGAAGATGTGGTCAGGGCAGTAGAGAGTACTGAACAAACCCGCGGTTCATTTGAAAGAATTGCTCACAATGCTTCTCAAACTGAAGCGCAGGTCAAGGGGGTGATGAATGCACTCCAAAATGTGTATAAAGAACAAGAAAACTTACTGCTTTCCACGAGTAAAGCTAGCCAGATATCACAACGCAACAGTCAAGCCGCTGATGAGATGCAACAATTGAGTGAACAGCTGCAGCAGCTGATTATATCGTTAAGTCAAATTGCAGAAAACCATCAGATGATTACCAATACGATTGTTGAGCTGAGCCATGAAGTAGGAGAAAAAATATCTGATGTTAGTGCAGTGGTAGAAGAAAACACAGCCGCTACTGAGGAGATGCTGGCTAGTTCTGCCGTAGTAAAAGAGTCGGCAGTAAGCGTTGCACAAGTTAGTGCAGAGAATGCTGCAATGGTTGAAGAGGTGTTATCTTCGACGGAAACGTTTAAACTTCAGGTGGAGCAAGTAAATAAAGCGGCTGAGCAGTTAATGATGAATGCTGCCTCCTTGCAGAATATGGTGCGTCAATTCAAAACATAATGCTTTTTCTTTCGTTTAACAAATTTTTTATCTAGCGTTCACCTGCCCTTTACAGAATGTTGAGGGCAGGTGTGCTATTATGCAAATGAACGTAGAAGGAGAATTGGCGTATGAGTTTTTGGAATCAAATGCGAATTGGAACATCGGGCTTAAATGCCCAGCGTCTGCGCATGGACGTGATCTCCAATAATATTGCAAATGCAGAAACAACGCGCACTGCTGAAGGTGGAGCCTATAAACGAAAAGACGTTGTTTTCATGACAGACGAGGAAAATGCCTTTCTGCCGAAATTTGCGCGAGCAAGGCGCGGTGAACCGATAAATTCCAGCACCGATCAACGTGGGGTGCGAGTGGCAGAGATCACCACTGATGATGGAGAAGGAATGAAGGTTTATGATCCATCTCATCCAGATGCCGATGAGAATGGTTATGTTACTTACCCTAATGTGAATTTGGTTGTTGAAATGACCAATATGCTTTCTGCAACTCGTTCTTATGAAGCCAATTTGGCAGTGATCAATTTTGCAAAGCAAATGGCATTGCGTTCGCTTGATATTGGCAGGTAACTATTGAGGATGGAGGTTTATCATGGCTGAATTGGATATTACGCGAATTAGCCCAATGGGGGTTACTCCAACAACTCCACAACCGAAAGTAGAAACACGAGTAGGGGAAATAAATAAAATTGGGCAAGATTTTAAGGAGCTGCTGGAATCGCTTAAGCAAAGCCAAGCCACTAGTGATCAACTGGAAAAAAAGCTAATCAGCGGTGAAGATGTTGATATTCATCAAGTGATGGTCGCTTTTGAAGAGATGGATATCAATTTCCGAGCTGCAATGGCAATTCGCGATCGTTTGGTTGATGCGTACCGCGAGGTTACACGAATCCAAGTGTAATTCCCCTAGAAAGGTAACTGAAAATGAACGAGCTACTTAATCGGCTTCGCGAGCAGTTCACGGCGTTCTGGAATCGCCAAGGGCGTGTTCAACGCATTATCTTGATTACGTTAGTGGTTTCTGCGTTGATATTAATACCTGTTTTTATAGCCTTGGCAACTCGTCCCACATATGTTGTTGCTTTCAGCAAACTTAACGAAGAAGATGCCGCAAAGATTGTTCAAAGTCTGAAGGATAAGGGTATTCCTTATCAGTTGAAAGATAGCAATACCATTCTGGTGCCATCTGAAATGGTGTATGATGTGCGATTGACAGTTGCTGCTGAAGGTTTACCGCAAGGAAGCACGGTTGGGTTTGAAATTTTTGGACAAAGCACGTTGGGTATGACGGAATTTGCACAGAGGGTCAACTATCAACGTGCATTGGAAGGTGAGCTGGCTCGTACGATTATGAGTTTGGAAGCAGTGGAGAAAGCGGTAGTGCATGTTGTAACGCCAGAGCGAGCGTTGCTGGTTGAAGATCAGCAGCCGACAACAGCCTCAGTTACCATTCAAGAAAAGCCAGGTCAGCACATTGATCAGGCGCAGGTACGCTCGATCACACATTTAGTAGCTAGCAGCGTTGAAGGGCTTAAACCAGAAAACGTGGTGGTGGTTGATGTGAATGGCAACTTGCTTTCAGCCGGCAATATGGGGGATACTTCAATCAGTGCAGTGTCCGAAACAGACAGCCGCCGCGCAGCGGAACTGGCTTATTCGCGTGAGCTCCAAAATAAAGTGCAAAATATGCTCGATTCAGCTTTAGGTCCTAACCGAGCTGTGGTTCAAGCTTATGTTACTTTGGATTGGACTGAGCGTCAAACTACGTCTCAAATCTATGATCCAAATTCAGCCACTCTTCGCAGTTCCCAAAAGACTTCAGAAACCTATGATGCCTATGGAACAGATCAAGGCAATGTGGCGGGTGCAATTCCCAATTTACCTCCTGGTGTAGCCGATACATTGCAAGAAAATCAGTTTGCAGGTTATAACCGGTCTGAAGAGACAACCAATTATGAAATCTCAGTAGTGGAAAGCCAAGAAAAGTTAAAACCTGGGGTTATTAAGAACATATCTATGTCAGTTCTAGTGGATGGAATTGAGGATGAAGCTGATTTACAAAAACTGCGAGCAGCCGTTGCTGCTGCCGCAGGGATCAATGAGGCTCGGGGTGATCAGCTAGCTGTTGAAACACTTCAGTTCGATAAAACATATCAAGAGCAGCAAAGTAAAGCAGAAGCGGAGAGAAATCTTATGGATATTTATATAAAAGTAGGTACTGCGGCAGCAGCTATTCTTGTTATCTTAGCTGTTGTGTTGTTTGTGCAGCGGTTGCTGCGCAATTTAAAATTGGCTTCAGAGGCAGCTTGGATGCCTATATTGCAGCCGGTAACTGCTCCGACGGTCGAGGCACTTACTCCTCCGACAGAAGCTCAAGAAATGAAGGCTCTTCCTCCTACGCCATCTGAATTGATGATGAGTATTGAGTCAGCTCCACAGCTTGAAGAAAAGATGGAGCCTTTCAAGATAGAATTACCTCAGCCAGATGTCTTGGAAGAGGTGCCGGCTGAATTAGAGCTTTCAGATTTACTAGGACGGTACGCTGAAGAAGCTCCATCGGTAGAAGATCAACAGATGCAGCAGGTAATTACACAATTAGCAGAAGAGAGTCCAGCTAGTGTAGCGGAAATTATCCAAATGTGGTTGGCAGAAGATGAACGTATGGGAGTATAGTTCATGGATACAAACATAATGGATACTGGCTCACGCCCAACGGGTTTGCAAAAAGCTACAGCATTGCTGCTCACGTTGGGGGTGGAGCTTGCTGCTTCAGTGCTCCAATATTTAGGTGAAGCTGACCTTGAAAAGGTCATGCTTGCATTATCTGAGGCTTCACGGCTGCCGGCGCATGTTCGGCGTGAGGCTTTGCAGGAAGCTTATGCTCTGGCGCTTGCAGGTGGTACGGGAATGGTATCAGGAGGAATTGAATATACTCGACAGCTGCTTGCCAGAGCGGTGGGTCCTCGGCGTGGAGCCGAAATTCTAGAACGCATTTCAGCCCATAAGCAAGTTTCATCGTTTGAAATCATCCGCAGTGCAGACCCAGTGCAGGTAGCTAAGATGCTGGAAGATGAGCATCCACAAACCATTGCTCTGGTTTTGTCTTATTTAGATTCAAAGCAGGCAGCCGAGATTTTAACGAATATGCCTCAAGCGCTGCAAATAGATATAACATTACGGTTAGCTACAATGGATCGTGTTTCTCCGCAGGTAGTGGAGGTCGTTGAACGCAGTCTAAAGCATAAACTATCAGGTGTTATCACAGAGGCGGATTTTCGTGCCACAGGTGGCGTTACATTCTTAGTGGATATGCTTAACCAGGTGGATCGCGGTGTTCAGAAGAATATTTTTGATGCACTTATGCCGACCCATCCAAAACTGGTCGAAGAAATCCGATCTAATATGTTCACTTTTGATGATTTAGCAAAGTTGGATGATCGCTCTATCCAACGCATTTTAGCTGAAGTAAATAAATCAGATTTAGCTCTTGCGCTCAAAGGTGCCCCAGAGATTTTATTGAGCAAGATTTTCAATAACTTATCCGAACGCGCTCGACAAAATTTGCAGGAGGATATTGAAATCTTAGGGCCTCAATTAGCAAAGAATGTGTATGACGCTCAACGAAAAATCGTTGAAATAGTCCGCAAGCTTGAAGAAGCAGAAGAGATTGTAATCTATGGTGGAGGAGGCGACTTTGAGGTCATTTACTAGTCTTATAAAAAAAGATAAGATGCCTCAAGTGAATACCTGGGAGCCTATGGATTTTACGACGCAATCTTCCATAGACGAGGAAGAGTTGCTGATGTATGCCGAAGGGGTAACTGAGCCTCAAACGTGGATTCCACCTGAAGAAAGAAGCGATCAAGAAAAAGCTTCGATATGGAAAAGGCAAGCTAGCTTAAGTGAGGATCGTCAAGGGATTATAAACGTACTAGTTGAAAAGATCAAAGGATCCGCTACATCTCCTGTATTCAAGCGTAATGAAATACACGTGCAACCTTTTGATCTGCCTGAGATAGAGCTATTGCAAGAAAAACCCCAAGAAGAAGACCTTAGTGTGGAAGCTGAACCTGAGGAAGAGCAAATTTTGCCAGAGCAAATCCTTGAAGAAGCTAAACATCAGGCGCAACAAATCCTCGAACAGGCTAAAGCAGAAGCTGAAGTCTATCTAGCACAAATTAGAAATCAAGCTCAGGCAGAATCAGAACAAAGGATTGAGCAGGCTAAAGCTGAAGCGGCACAAATAATTTTTCAAGCTAATCAATCCAGAGAAGCTATTACTCAAGAAGCAATAAAAAAAGGGCTTGAGGCAGCTCGTGAAGAGGCTCGTCATTTTATCCAAACTGCTCAATCACTCATAGAAGGGTTGGAAAAAACCCATGATCTGATCTTAGAGCGCAGTGAAGATGAAGTGATTCAATTGGTAAAGACCATTATTGAAAACCTCTTCGCCAATGGTGCAGCTTTGCCAGAAAATGTACTAAAAGAAACTTTTCAACGTGCTGTCGAAGAGGCAAAACCTTTGGGAAATCTTCGCATTCGGGCTAATCCGCAAGACATTGCAGTCTTGGGAGATTTATGGTTAGAAGAGCAAAAGCAGCTGCGCAATATCACAGTGGAATGGCTGCCTTCGGAAGATATTTTGCGTGGAGGTTGTGTTATAGAGGGGGATTTCGGTAGTTTAGATGCTCGAGTTGATTTGAAGTTGGATAGGATTCTTCAAAAAATTGATGAAGTAAAGCACTTACCCACTGATATTCAGAGTAAAGAAGACAGCAGTAAAGACGAAACGTCTCTGATTCAAGAAATGTTTACTAACCAAGAGCAACAAGATATATTAGAGAGATCTGAGAGTGTAGATGAAAATTCTGCAGAAATCACAAATGACAACAACTTTGAGGGATTCTCAGAAGAGCTGGTTTTACCAGAGGGAGAAGGTACTGATGAAGTACCGCTGAATTTTAGTTTTTAGGGTGTGCTTAAGCAATGAAAACAATGATAACTCCTCCACAATTAGAGCGTTACCGCAAGGCAATCCGTCAACTGCGAACAGCTCGTTTAGCAGGACGGGTAGTTCAAGTGGTTGGGTTGACTGTGGAAGCCGTTGGCGTGGATTCGCAAATTGGGGAGGTCTGTGAAATTCATACAAGTTTAGGTGAGACACTGCTAGCTGAAGTAGTTGGGTTTCGGGAGCAAAGGACTATATTGATGCCGTTGGGTGATATGCAAGGCATACAGCCAGATAGTCCTGTTATACCCACTCGAACTGTTTTTCGTACACCAGTAGGGCGCCCCTTATTGGGAAGAGTGTTAGATGGATTGGGACGACCATTGGATAATAAGGGACCTTTAGGTTTATTAGACACTAGGCCTATTTATGCCCATGCACCACATCCTCTGAATCGCAAGCCAATTCAAGAACCATTGATTACGGGTATAAGAGCTATTGATGGACTCATTACAATTGGCAAGGGGCAGCGAATTGGCATATTTGCCGGCAGCGGGGTTGGGAAAAGCACCTTGTTAGGCAGTTTGGCACGTCATGCACGTGCAGATGTAAATGTTATAGGTTTGGTTGGTGAACGAGGACGTGAGGTCGCAGAATTTATTGATCGAGATTTGGGTGCAGAAGGGTTGAAACGCTCTGTGGTCGTTGTCGCTACATCCGATCAACCAGCATTGGTGCGGTTAAAGGCTGCCTGGGTTTCTACGACAATTGCAGAGTATTTCCGCGACTTGGGACTGGATGTAATTTTTATGATGGATTCGGTAACTCGTTTTGCAATGGCTCAACGCGAGGTAGGTTTGGCGGTTGGTGAGCCGCCGGCAAGCAAGGGTTATACACCTTCGGTGTTTGCTTTATTGCCGCAACTGCTCGAACGAGCCGGGACAGGTGAAAAAGGTTCTATCACAGGGCTATATACAGTATTGGTAGAAGGTGATGACTTTAATGAACCAATTAGCGATTCAGTACGCAGTATATTGGATGGACATATTGGGTTAAGCCGGGAAATAGCTGCGCGCAATCACTATCCAGCCATTGATGTGCTTCATAGTATAAGCCGTGTTATGCCGGTTGTAACTAAACCAGAACATAGAAAATGGGCTGGCGAAATGCGTAAATTAATGGCGACTTACGAAAAAGCGCGCGATCTAGTAAACATTGGTGCTTATGTCAGCGGTTCCGATCCGGATATTGACCGCGCTTTAGCTGCTTTACCGAAAATCAATGCCTTCTTGCAGCAAACACCTTCAGAAACAACGGCGTTCGAGGACATGTTAACCATGTTAGCAGAGATAGGCGCTGAAAGGTAGTGAAATATGCTGCCAAAATTTTCTTTGCAGGCAGTTTTGGATTATCGCAGTAGTGTGGTTGAAGCACTGGAAATTGAACTGGGCAGGTTAATGGCAGAGCTTCTCAGCGCTAAAAATCGTTTAGCTGCTTTGAAAGAAGAACAAACCAGTCTCATCCAGAACTTAAAAGAAGCAATGTTGGGTGAACTTGATTTAGTGAAGATATCTCATTTACGCTTAAATGTAGAAATGTTAGCTGAAGTTATTGAAAATCAAGAGCAAGAAGTAGTGCGCTTAGAAGCTCTAACGGAAGCTAAAAGACAAGAACTTGTAAAAGCTCGCCAAGATGAAGAGGTGCTGGAAATACTAAAAGAGAAAGCGATTGAAGCTTTTCAGCAGGAAATGAAAATCAAAGAAAGTCGGTTTCAAGATGATATTTATATTGCCAATTATTACCAGAAAACCAAGAAGGTGAAATGATTATGGATGATATGTTAATGGGATATCAAATCCAAACTGTATATTTCCGGCTGATGATAAACCTCTTAGAACGTCTTCGCCAGCAGAAGGAAATGGCACTTGGTGAAACAAGTGATAGTCAAGCTTCGAAAACTCAGGGAAGATTCTCGCGCAGTTCATTTGCTCAAATTATCAATGAAGTCGCCGCGAAATATCAAGTGGATAAAGAATTGATCGAAGCGGTTATCGAATCTGAGTCGGGCTTTAACCCTAAAGCACAGTCTCCAGCCGGCGCACAAGGGCTGATGCAGCTGATGCCTGAGACGGCAGCAAGTTTAGGTGTAACTAATCCATTTGATATTAAACAAAATGTTGATGCTGGAGTACGCTACTTGAAACAATTGCTTGATTATTACGACGGTGACGTCACAAAGGCCTTAGCTGGTTATAATGCCGGTCCTGGAGCAGTTGATGAGTATGACGGCGTACCACCATACAAGGAAACGCAGACTTATGTAAATCGGGTTTTAGAAGCGTATAACCGTACAAAACAAATTTGGAGTGTGTAAGTATGTTTGATGTTATTCGCTCTGATTCTGCTTTGCAACTTTCTCGTTTGGCGCTAGATGGATTGGCATTACGTCAAGATGTTACAAGTGAAAATATTGCCAATGTTGATACACCAGGATATAAAGCAAAGGAGGTGAGTTTTGAACAAACATTAAAGGAGGTGATGAATGGAAAACCCAAAAATCTCAATCTTGTACGCACCGATCCTAAACATCTAGATATTCCCGGGAGTCAAATTCTTTTTAAGCAAACTGAGTCGCGTTTTGGTACACCGCGTGCAGATGGGAATAATGTAGATATAGATCGAGAGATGGTGCAAATGAATGAGACTGCAATACGTCAGTCGGCAGTTACCCAATGGGTAGCAAGAAAATTAAGGTTAATGAAAGATATTACGAGGGTAAGATAATATGATGACCAATCCATTTTCTGAAAAAGTGTTAGCAACTTCTCCGCCGCTGCATAAGGCAGGTGGACAGTCAAAGAAAAATCGTCCTTCAGATCAGGTGCCATTTGCTGAAACATTAACGAAGGAAATCAACGGCCGCTCTGCTTCATCGCAGCATAAAGCAAGCATAGAGCGTATTAATAAGCATGCAGAGGATCATCAAGCCTCTTCTAGAACCGACGTCATTTCCTCAACTGAAGAGGAGATAAAAATACCAAACTTAGAACGAAATGGAGGAAATAAGGAACTGAACAATACCAATGAAGTGGTTGCATTAGGAATATCACCAAAACAGTTGTCTGATGAGCAACAAGAAACAGAAAAATTGACTGCAGCTATACAAGAGGCAGCAAGTGAACAAGACGCATCGCAATCTTGGAAAGTATTGTTAAGTGTCATCGGAAATAGTGATGGCGGTAAAAATGGCACAATAGCGATGGAAAAATCATTGAATGTGCCTTTTGTTGGAGAGACTATACCAATCATCCAAAATCAATCAGCAGAGCCGGACCGCTTGGCGGAAGCTCTAATCAACCAACAACAAATAGCTGAATCCCAAAGGAATTTGTCAGCCTCTCAGGGTGTAGTCAATGAGAAAGAACTGAGTGGGTTGTTGGCGGAAGCTGAATCTCAGAGGATTTTATCTGCATCTCAGGGTGTAGGCAATGAGAAGGAGCTGAATGGGTTGTTGGCGGAGGCTGAATCCCAAAATGTTACTGCTCATGGAACAAAGAGCAGTGAACAAGCTCTGGAAGATGCAAAGAATAGCAAAGGCACAGGAAACACCCTTGTTAGCAACTTACCATCATCTCACCCTGAAGCAGCATCTTCTCAAAACTATTCTCGCAGCCTCGATTCTCTTGCGAATTTCTTTAATCAACAAGGGAGTAAAACTAATGCAGCTCATCAAACCTTAATAGAAGGAATGAAAGCTAGTGGTGGGCAGCAGCGAATTTCTATTCCTCAAACAGAAATTGATGAGGTAAAGTTAAACTCTTTGAATATAGTTATGTCAGCTGCGGATGAACAGGCAATACAGGCAGTTCTTAATAAAGGTGCAGAAGGAATCCAACTTACATCTACTGCAGATAACAATTCTTCATTGGAGCAGGCTGGAACAAGCAAGAAGGAGAGTGGGCTAGTATTGCAAAAATTATCTGATACAGGAGAAAACGATATAGTCCAACACTCAATACCACAGACACAATTGAATCAGTCACTGATGGTAGAAAACAAATCAAAGGCACATGAAGCGCATACTGCCGCCTCAATTTTCCAACAGACCATCACCAATTTAGAAACATTACTTAAAGGTGACCAAAAATTCCTGCGCATACAATTATACCCAGAAAATCTGGGCGGCTTGGAAATAAAGTTATCTTCGCAGGGCGGAGCATTGCAGATAAGCATATTAGCGGATAATGCTATAGCCCAACAAGCTCTAGAGAGACATGCCCAAGAATTGCAACAAGTGCTCCAACAATCCGGGGTCAACCTTACAGGGCTGACGATAAATCAGCGCCAAGCTCAACAGGGAACTGAACAACAAAACGCATCACATAGAAAACAGCATTCCCAAGCACGGATTCAGCAAAGTGATGATGAAAATATTCAAGAAGTGGTTTCAGCTTATCCAACTGCTTATAATGCTCTGGGATCTACAAGAGTAGATTTTTTGGTATGAAAGGAGGTAAACATGAGCGATCTTAGTGTAGGTGTAACTTCAACATCAGCAACCCAGAAGAGCAGCTCGACGACAGCACAAACATCGAAAAACAAGCTTGACGAGGATGATTTCATGCTCCTATTGCTAGCCCAATTAAAAACTCAAGATCCTTTGGAACCTATGAGCAATCAGGAGATGATGAGCCAAATGACACAATTGAACTCACTCACCTCGTTGAAAAGCATGCAAGAAGCAATAACGAAAAGTGCTTATTATCAGCAGTTGAGTTATGGCTCTTCTTTAATCAATAAGGAAATTGGCTGGAAAAATGAAGAAGAGGTGGAACGGGGCGTAGTAACTGGGGTAATCGTTGAAAACAATAATGTTTATGTTAAAGTCGGCAATAAGCAAATTGCCATTAGTGATATTTTAGACGTAACTGTTGCCCAGTAAGGAGCATGTAAAGGATTAGGAGAGAGCTTATGACAAAACCTATTGAGCTTAACCCTAAACAAACGCTGCAAAGCAATACTGGAACGGCGAAAAAGAGCTCAACAGAAGGATCAACTTTTGCTGATGTCTTGACAAAAGCTCAGCCGCTTTCCTTTACCAAGCATGCCCAAAACCGGCTTGAGAACCGCCAAATCAAGTTGAGTGATGAGGGACTTGCTCGTTTAGCTGAGGCGGTTGATAAAGCCGAAAAAAGGGGCGGGCAGGAATCGTTAATCTTAATGGATGATATGGCGTTTATCGTCAATGTAAAAAGCCGCATGGTCATCACAGCTATGGATGCAACAAAACGCGGGGAGGGAGTTTTTACACAGATTGATAGTGTTGTCCTCGCGAATGAGAAAAAATCGGATTAAATAAAAACAATTAATTCACAAGCTGGACCTCTTGGAGGAGGCTTGTGAAAAAATCTTCAGGAGGTAAATTATGTTAAGATCAATGTTAACAGCAATTGGAGCGCTCACGTTAGAGCAAACTGCCATGGATGTTATTTCCAATAACATCGCAAATGTAAATACCCAAGGTTTTAAAGCTAGTCGTTCAAATTTCCAAGATCAATTTTCACAAATCATTTCTTTTGGCGCTGCCCCCACGACAACGAGAGGTGGCATGGACCCGACATTAATTGGGTTAGGCGTGAGGTTAGGATCTATTTCAAGAGAGTTTTCTCAGGGTTCATTGGAATCTACTGGCAGAAACCTTGATCTGTCTGTTCAAGGGGATGGCTTCTTTATTTACCAAGATCCTAACAGCGGTAACAATCAATTCTACTCGCGTGATGGTTCACTTGAGATGGATTCGCAAGGCACATTGGTGAATATCGCCACAGGATACCAGGTTTTGGGTTGGACCTCCTTTAAGAAAGATAGCGGCGGGAATCTTATTTTAGATGACAGCGGCAACCCACAAATTGATACAAGCCAAAATATTGCCAAAATCCAATTGCCTTTGAATTCGTCTAAAGCTCGTGCAACAAGCAAAGTGATCCTCAGCGGCAACTTGGATTCGACTTTAAATGTAGGTGAAACGTATGATATGGTAATGTCGGTTTACGACTCGTTAGGTTATCTGCATAATGTAACCATACGTTTTACCAAGGGAGCTAGCACTGGTACGGGTACGACATGGAATTGGGCAGCGGTAGTTGGTGGGACGGTAACCGGCGGCAGTGGAACAGTTACCTTTGATACGAATGGTTTATACTCTGGCGCAACAATTACTGCTCCGATTACCGTTACTGGCAGCGCTGGAGCCAATAACATTACCTTTGCTACAACTGATGCATTTGACTTGTCAAAAATAACTCAAATGGCACAGACTAGCAATGTATCCATGGCTTTCCAAAATGGTCTGGCGGCTGCTGCGGTGCAGAATTTTTTGGTTGATGCGAACAACGGCGATATTTATGCTGTTTATGGCAATGGACTTCAGGACAAGTTTGGTCGGATTGCCTTAGCTTCCTTTACAAATCCTGAAGGGTTAACCCAGCTTGGTAAGAACATGTATTCTCTCAGCCTCAATTCTGGTGCAGCGGTCATTGGCTGGCCTGGCAGCGGGGGTAAAGGCACTTTGGCAGTAGGGTATATAGAAGGATCAAACGTTGACATGGGCCATGAATTCACCCAAATGATCCTAGCCCAGCGCGGCTTTCAGGCAGCGTCGCGTATGATTACCACATCAGATGAAATGCTCCAAGAGTTAGTGAATATCAAGCGATAAAACGCTTTCATTGTCAAATTAAAAAAAGGGTACGGTTCCAAACTGTACCCTTTTTTAATTTTTTTCGATATAATCCATTTAGTATGGCAAATACAGATCTCCTCGTGAGTAATATTGGGCAATTGCTCACATGCGCTAGCTCGGGCAAGCCGAAACGCAAAGAACAAATGAAAGATGTGGGTGTAATTTCAGACGCCGCTGTAGCCGTGAGGGACGGGACTATTATTGCGGTAGGCAAGATGAGTGAACTTGAGGGTCAATACGCTGCAAAGCAAGTACTTGATGCTCAGGGTAGAGCAGTTTGTCCGGGGTTTGTGGACCCTCATACCCACCTTATTTTTACGGGGGATCGAATTGCAGAATTTGAGATGCGCTTGCAGGGTGCTACTTATTTGGATATTATGGCTGCTGGTGGAGGAATAACATTCACCGCCCAAGCTACCCAAGAAGCCTCTTTAGAACAATTAGTCGAGATAGGCAAAAGGCGACTAGATCAACTTCTGGAGTTGGGAACAACCTCAGTAGAAATTAAAAGTGGTTATGGACTGGAAAGCACCCATGAAATTAAGATATTGGAAGCAGCTGTTCAGTGTGCTGCAAATCATGTGGTTGATGTTGTGCCTACTTTTTTAGGCGCTCATGCAGTGCCTCTAAAATACCGTGAAAATGCGGAAGCCTATGTTGATCTAGTTATTCATGAAATGCTTCCCATGGTTAAGGAGTGGTGGAACAGACATCCTGAAGTGGAACGGTTATATAATGATGTATTTTTGGAAAAAGGCGCATTTAGTTTGGAGCAAGCGCGTCGAATTTTAGAGCGCGGCAAACAATTAGGTCTGTTGACAAAACTACATGCAGATGAATTCACCAGCATGGGAGGGGTAAAGTTAGCTGTTGAAATGGGTGCAACATCGGTTGATCATCTCGATGTAACCTCTATAAAAGACATACAATTACTTGCGGAATCGAATACTGCAGCCGTTGTGCTTCCTGCGGTAAACTTTAACTTTGGCAGCACAACATTCGCCCCGGCTCGCGACTTAATCGATCATGGGGCAATACTTGCTTTAGCGACAGATTATAATCCCGGCTCGGCACCTTGTCTTTCTATGCCAATGGTAATGGCAATAGCCTGCCGTTATCAACGTTTGATGCCAGCTGAAGCCTTGAATGCCAGTACTATCAACGCGGCCTTTGCAATCGGAATGGAAGCGAAAGTTGGTTCTATTGAAGTCGGCAAACAAGCTGATCTTTTACTGTTGGAAGTCCAAGATTATCGTCATCTCGCTTATCAATTTGGAACCAATCAAATAAATACAGTTATCAAAAAGGGTAAGGTGGTACATACAAAATGTTAAAAAAGATATGCGTATATTGTGGTTCTTCAGATAAAGTGTCTCAAAGATATCTTGATGAGGGTTATCGTGTTGGAAAAATTCTGGCAGAAAAGCGTATTGCATTGGTTTATGGAGGTGGAAAAACAGGTGTAATGGGTTCTGTTGCCAATGGGGCTTTAGAGCATGGGGGAAAGGTCATTGGTGTTACTCCGACCTTTTTTAATACGAAGGTATTAGTTCATCCGCATCTCACTCGCTTAGAAGTAGTGGAAGATATGCATCAACGCAAGGCACTTATGATTTCATTAGCTGATGGCTTTATAGCTCTACCAGGGGGTTATGGTACATTTGATGAATTGTTTGAGGTAATCACCTGGGCTCAAATTGGCTTGCATGCAAAACCAATTGGTTTATTCAATATTGAAAACTATTTCGGGCCATTCATTCACCTTGTAGAACACGCCATTCAACAAGGCTTTATTTATGATACTCATCGCGAATTATTCATTGATGATGAAGATATATACTCTCTTCTTGAAAAGATGGAATTTTATAAGCCTCCTAAAGACCTAGCTCGCTGGGTGCAGCGCAATGAATATTGTATTCTAGAGGATTAATTATTTATTTGTTTGATTTTTCTGCGTTAAGAAAAAACTACTTGGTGAAGAGAATCGACAACTCGCTGAGCTGTTTTGCCATCCCACAAAGGCGGGCGTTTGCCTTGCTGCCAGTTACCTGAGAGAACCTGGAGAGTTTGCGTGCATAAATCCTGACGCTGCACCAAGCGATTAGTGCCATGAGTAATCGTGATAGGCCTTTCGGTTGTCTCGCGCACGGTAAGACAAGGTATGTTCAGATAAGTAGTTTCTTCTTGAATTCCTCCTGAATCGGTGATGACCATTGCTGCCCCTTCAACGAGCTTCATAAAAGGGATATAACTCAACGGGGGGATAAGGTATATACGTGAAGATTGGTTCAACTTATCCCATAAGTTGAAGCTGAGCAAACGCTCTCGGGTACGTGGATGAACAGGGAATATCAAAGGAAGATGTGTAGCGATAGCTAAAAGCTGTTCTGTGAGGGTAGAAAGGTTTTGGATATCATCTACGTTAACCGGACGATGAAGAGTTACCACACCATACTTTTGCGGCAAGTTGAAGGGGAGCTGCAATTGATATGTGTTAATTTTATGCCGCTGTAGCTCATAGGAATCGATCATGATATTGCCGACAAATTTTATCCTTTCTTGGGGAATACCCTCTTTGATCAAGTTTTCGTTTGCATCCAAGGAAGGAGTCCATAGCAAATCACTAATAGAGTCAGTAACGATGCGGTTAATTTCTTCGGGCATGGTCATATCGCGGCTGCGCAGTCCAGCCTCGAGATGAGCTACGTTTAATTTGCATTTTTTAGCGGTAATAGCACAGGCAAGCGTAGAATTTACATCTCCTACAACGATAACCCACTTTGGGGGTTGTTGAGTGCATATTTTTTCATAAGCTATCATCACTCCGGCAGTCTGTTCAGCGTGGCTACCACTGCCAATACCCAAATGAAAGTGAGGGGGGGGCAAATTCAAATCGGCAAAGAAATCTTCTGACATATTGGCATCGTAATGCTGACCGGTATGAATAAGCAGAGGTTCGCACCAATTGCATTGGCGGAGAGCATGAAAGAGAGGAGCAACTTTCATAAAGTTTGGACGGGCTGCAGCTATCAAATGAATGGTGATTTTAGACATAGTGTTACTCGAAATTTAGCGCATTGAGATAAATATCGCGGAAAGATGGGTGAATTGTGAGTTCAATATATTCTGAAGCTTGGGCAATAATTTCCGCTTCTTGGCGGGCTTGCTGTGAAAGTAGCAAGCGAATGGCACCCATGCCGGCTGCATTGCCGATCTGGACAAATTTATCTTTAGGAAGGGATGGAAACATGCCGATTCTCACTGCACTATCAATATCCAGATAAGTGCCGAAAGCCCCCGCAATAATAATTTCGTCAATTTCATGCCAAGTAAGCCCAACATCATGAAGGAGTACTTCGATACCAGCTCGAATGGCGCCTTTAGCTAGCTGTATTTCGTTAATATCACGGCGTGTAACGAGAATATCACGTTTGCTTCCGCTTTGGTCGGCGGGTACTAAGATATATTCTCCTCCTCCCTTTGAAGATCGGACTGAAGCGGCATCTTTTTTTAATCTTCCTGACGAATCAACAATACCAAGGCGGTACAACTCGGATACTGCGTCTAAAATACCTGAACCGCAGATACCAAGGGGAGGTTTGTTGTCAATGGTATGCATATATAACTTGCCGTCGCGGAATTGAACGTGTTCAATAGCACCTGGAATAGCGCGCATACCATCATGGATGTGAGCACCCTCAAAGGCTGGGCCCGAGGCACATGAACAACTGTATAAGCTGCCGGTGATTTTTCGATCTGCTAAATTTTCTTTTTTGCTTGGTTTATGGGGGCTATATAAGCTAATTTCTGTGTTTGTGCCAATATCCAAAGCGATAATAGTTTTTCTTGATTGATTTAAAATATTTGCAGCCAATAGCATAGCGACGTGATCAGCTCCAACATAAGCAGCAATATTTGGTGGCATATAGAGGCTGCCATTGAGTGCAATGTTAAGGTTTAATTCGCGAGCTGGGAATTCCACAGCGGTACTTATTGTAGGAATATAAGGGGCTTCACCAAGCTGCTGTAAAGGAAGACCTAGAAATAGATGATGAATAACGGTATTTCCAACAGCAACTGCTGCGATGATTTGATCGGTTGATGTGGAAGTTTTTTGGCACAATTCCGCTATCAACTCGTTGATTTTTTCAACCAGAATCTCTTGTAGAACTTTTCTTCCCTGCGGATTTTGGTTAGCGTAAGCGATGCGGCTTACCACATCTTCGCCGTAAGCGACTTGTGGGTTGACTGCACCTTGCTTAGCAAGAATTTGACATTGTTCTAAATCAACAAGATAGGCAGCAATCTTTGTACTGCCAAAATCTATAGCTAAACCTAAGGGCTTCGTTCGCGGAGGAAATATCCCTGCGATGCGATTGTTGTGAGTAATAATACGAATATTCCAGTTTAATTGACGAAGCTGATCGGAGAGATGCTGTAAAAGAGGCAAATCTATAACTGGGGTGTTAATGCCATGTTGTTGCAGAGCATTTATTATACGGGTTGAATCTGCAGTTAAATCTGTAAGTGATGGTGGGGTTAAAGTTATGTCAAAAGCTGAGGTTAATGAATTTGAGGGGCGTTCTAACAGATTGGAGCCTTCCAACTGAAGTCTTTGAGATGTGGTTAATGTTTCGGGCAATATTTCAAGCACAACATCCGAGAGAGGTTTGACTTGACAAGCAAGGCGAATGCCATGGGCTATGTCAGTCGCGGATAACGCAGTGAGTTCATCGGTTGTATAGGGTGTAACTTGCCCTGAAATTATCTTAATGCGACATTTGCCACACCACCCTTCGCCTCCGCATAAAGCTGTGAGTTCTAAGCCGGCGATTTGAGCAGCGTTTAAAAGTGTATCCTCACGAGTATTGATGATTCTACGTCCAATGGGCTCTATATCTAAGGTATAAGTGTCGGGTATGATTTGTTCTGATGACATGAGGCTATGTAATAAGTGAGAATCATAATGATTGTAATGCGAGGAAATTAAATAATACTAGGTAGGTAGTATTATGTTCTATTACGATATCAATTATAACACAAGAGAAAACAGTATAAATGGGCTTCGGTAGAGAAAATACTTTATCATATATCTATTGAATAAAACGAAGATAAGCAATAGTTGAGCAATAATAATAGCCCTATTATATGTGTGGACAATGCTTGCTTGATAAAAACCTGCTCGAATAATGATGTAGAAGGATTAGATTCCTCTAATAATAATGTTAGTGTTGAAAGCATTTTCAAATACATCTTGACATGATGTTTGTATTGTTATATAATGATAACGATAACGGGAACGATAACGGGAACGATAACATCAAGAAATATGATTACTAAGAATCCTACTATCAAAGAAGTAGCGCAAGCAGCAAAAGTGTCTGTTCAGACTGTATCTCGGGTAATCAATAACCATCCTGATGTGGCCTTGGAAACACGCAAACGTGTGTTAGCTATGATAGAAAAAATTGGTTATCATCCAAGTGCTTCTGCTCGTCGTCTAAAATATGGACGAACATATACGATCGGTTTTATTTTACCTGATATATCCAACCCCTTTTTTAGTAATGCAATCAAAGCTGCCTATAATTACATAAAGAATTCGGAATATTCGGAATATGAATTACTTTTTTATAACACCGAAGGAAAACCGGAATGGGAGAAAAAAGCGCTTGATTTATTTATTGCACGTCAAATGGAGGGCATTATTATTGCCTCATCAGCATCAGAATTAATCATTGATCATATTCGAAATATACTTGAAAAAAGAAAAATTATTATTGTTGCAATAGATAACAAACTTGGAGACTTGGAAATTGATTTTGTAACCTCAGATAACTATCTAGGCGCATATAAACTCACATCTCACTTGATCGATTTAGGTCATGAAAACATTGCTGTTATAACTGGCCCACTAAATGAAAGCAGTTCAAAAGAACGGTTAGATGGATATATAGCTGCATTGAAAGATCACGGTATTTTTTATGACGATAAATTAGTCCTAGTTGGTGATTGGACAAAACCAAGTGGTGTATCTGCAACAGAAAAATTACTTGAAATGAAAAAAAGGCCAACAGCTATTTTCGGTTTTAATAACTCAATGAGTATCGGAGCTTTGACGGTTTTAAAAGCTTTGAAGATTAAAGTGCCGCAAGAGATTGCTTTAGTGTCTTTCGATGATGTCGAAAATGGAGATTTATTAAATCCAGCACTTACTACAACAAGTACTTCATGGTATGAATTAGGGCGAGTATCGGCAAGTTTGTTACTTAATAGAATGGCTAGTGGCAATACGAATCCTGTTCAGGTGGTTAAGCTGCCAATGGAATTGATTATAAGAGAATCTTGCGGTTACTATGACAAACAAAAAAAATAATTATTAATGGAAAGGAGGTTGAAGTAGGAGAATAAGTTAGCAAATAGAATTAAGAAAAATAAATTTATAAACGATTGAATGAGATAAAAAGATTTGAGTGAATTAAGGAGATAAAGGATGTTTAAAAAATTATTGTTATTAGTGACAATTTTGGTGTTGGCTAGCATGTTATTTACTGCATGTCAGCCAGCTGCTGAACAGCCGAAAGCAGAGGAAGCGGCACCAGCTGCTGAACAACCGAAAGCAAAGGAAGCGGCACCTGCTGCTGAACAACCGAAAGCAGAGGAACCAATTAAAATTGGTGTCTCGATTATGGAAATGACAGCTTATACATGGTTTCTTGGAGCCAAAGAAGGTTGTGAGAAATATGTAAAGGATCATCCAGAAGCAAATTTTGTATTCCAATTCGAAGATTCTCGATCAGATGTTCAAACAATGTTAAATAACATTGACAATCTGGTTACATGGGGTGCGAAAGGGATTATCCTTTTCCCTGCTGATCCAAACTCGGCAATACCAGTAATGAAGCAATATGTAAAACAAGGCATTCCGTTTGTTATTGGTGATTATGCTCAGCAACCATCTAGTGATGAAGACATCGTATGGTCAACCTTCGTTGGGCACGATATGAAAGCACTGGGCGTAAAAGCTGGAGAAGTTGCTGTCGAGTATTTGAAAACATTGAATAAGGAAGATCCTGTGGCTCTGTTTGTTTCCCGTCCAACTTCTGGCAAGGTATCTCAAGATAGGGTAGATGGATTTTCTGAAACTGTATTGGCTGCTTTTCCTAAGGCGCGAATTATTGTGGAAGGTGACATTGGTGCTGGCAGCGCGGATTCTGCTCAGAGTCTAGTTGAAAATGTTCTACAGAGAGAACCAGTTATTGATGTAGTATCGGGACATAATGATGCTGAAGTGATTGGTGCTTATAACGCTGCTGTTGCTGCTAATAGAACTGAAATAAAATTCATCGGCATCGCAGGATCGAAAGAGGTATTGACCTACATTGATAAAGGGAATCCGGCTTGGATAGGTGAGGTTTTACAGGATCCAGTAGTGCTTGGTTATCAAGCTACTGATGCAATGTATAAAGTGCTTGTCTTGGGTCAGAAAGTGCCCTTAATATATGAGTTGCCTCAACCGGTAGCAATTACACCAGCCAATATTGCAGAATTTGATTGGAAGAGCTGGACTTGGCTCTAATTAAATAGCAGGTGAGAAGAAACCGATTTAATATTTTGAATTCTTAACTAACCCGGGCGAAATGAAAGTCATTTCGCCCGGAGGAATCAGCGTGAAATTTGGGAGGGAGAAATGATTAATTTAATACCAGAGCCAAAAATAGTTCGTGATATCGGTGTATATACAAAAATATTTAAAAATATTTGTATTACTCAAGTAGTAGGCGTTTCCGAGGTTGATTCCTTATTGGAGATAATGAAAATAAGATTCTGGAATTATAAGGAGATAAATTTTCACACTAGAAATAATAACAAAGCTGACGATATCAACATTGAAATTGTTAAAGAACTTGACGGTATAAAAGCGGATAATGAGGCGTTGTTTAAATCGCAAGGATATTATCTCTTGATTTCAGAGAATAAAATTCTTTTAAAGTATGAAAGCCGAGCAGGGTTTATTAACGGTATTACCAGTATTAAGCAACTATTAAGAAAAGATGGCGAGGGATATAGGTTGCCATGTTGTGAGATTGTTGATTGGCCTTCATTGCCGGTACGCGCTGTAGCACCAACTTTTTCTTGGTATGCAGGTTATGGAAGAATTGGATTTGATAGCCAACTTTGGGGTTATGACGAATGGGTGGAATTTTTAAACATAAGTCTTGATAATAAAATAAACCAATTTAATATGGTGATGTATGGGTATTGGCCTTTTGAATTTGAAAAATACCCAGAAACAGTGTTTAGAAATATACCCATCAAAATATGGAATGCTGAGAACTCTCGCTGGTTAACTGTACGTTATACCCATCCAAATCTTGAGGAACCATACCTGGATAAATTTATTGAGTATGCACACAAATTAGAAGTAAAAATATTTGCTTATGTTGGGTTAAATTCCTATAATGGCGGATATACTATTGCCCACCCAGAAGCCCGGATGAAACCACCACCTTCCAGTTCTTTCTTAAATGATTTTGACTCGCTATGTTTAAGTTATCCCGGTACTGTTCAATATATTCTTGATAGTATGGTACATATTGCAGAACTTGGGTTTGATGGTTATACCTTGGAAGAAAGCGAAGAAGGTTTTTGGTATTGTGAATGCGATGAATGTAAGAAACGATGGCATGCAATAGCAAATACACCCGGTGAAGCAAAACATAAAGCTAATATATGGTTGTTGAATCAAATTACTGAGGCAGTTCGCAAGGTAAACCCCAAAATAGTGTTAGGTATTCGAGCCTTCCGTCAGCCTCCTTTAGAGAAGGATCCAGCCTTTTTACGGGAGTGTGTAGAGTCGATGCCGGAAGATATTAATTTATTTTGGGCTCCTGGTTTGTATGTACCTGAGACGGAATTTCCTAAATGGTGTGAAGCATTTGGTAAGCATAGAATATGGGCAAGAGATACAGAATCTAATGCAATTACTTCTACTATGGGAAGACTGTTTAGAATATTTGAGTCAAATGTAATCCGTTATAAAGATGAGGCGAATGCGCAAGTCATTGAGAGAGATATCGAGCAGCATATTGGTAGTGTTAAGATGGGGGTACATGGAATTAATGGCTTTATGTTTGAGTGGTATGGTTATTTTATGCACTTATTCGCTCATGGTAATTATGGATGGGGCTCAATGATGGATATGGAGGAATTCTATAAAAGAGCGTGCGAATTGAACTTTGGTGCTGAGTTGACTGACAAAATACTTTATGTGATGAAGAATATAGTAACAATTCATGAAAGTCAAATACCACTTTATACAACGCCATTCCCATTTCAAAAGAATAAAATGACAAAAGAAGATATACCAGCAATAATTGCAGCAAAGCAAAACCATCCTCATCTTATGGAGATGATTAATGAATTGAGGGAAATTTCTTATAACGATGAAAAATTACGTGTATGGTTACCCCATTTTAACAAATGGCACAATGCTGAACGCCGTAACGCGATTATATATGACCTTGTTTTAGCTGCTCTTCGTTATGAAGAGGAAACAGATCCTATTAAGAAGGATGAAATATTAGATGAAATATTATGGTATAACGAAAAAGATTTTGATATTGTTAAAGAAATGTTTTTTGACATAAATCCAGTATCACAAACGGGTGTAAAAAGTTGTATGTATCCTTATCATGAAATGAAAAGATTAATTCACAATATTCGCCATCCAGAAGCTCCTGATAATGCAGTTATTTGCTCGGGGATTGAAGCTTTAGGTTGGTTGTGGTTATAGAAGTATGATCATCAAAGAGATAATGAGTGATGAAAAGATAATTGTATAAGAGGATTAAGATGGATGAAGAGCGACCTTTGGTTGAGGTAAAAGATTGCATTATGGAATTTCCTGGAGTAAAAGCACTTAACAAAGTGAATTTTACCCTGCTTCCAGGTGAATGCCATGGATTAGTAGGAGAAAACGGCGCAGGAAAATCAACTTTAGTCAAGTGCATTACTGGTGAATATCAAATGACGAGCGGTGAGTTATACATAAATGGAGAACTAATAAAGTATAGTTCTAATGCAATAAAGGAAATACAAGCACGTGGTGTAGCCATTGTTCACCAAGAATTTCATTTGATGAGCGATATGACAGGATTGGAAAATATTTTCATAGGTAAATACTTAACCAAAGGTCCGTTTATAGATTGGAAAGCTATGCGGAAAAGAGTTCATGAACTCATGAACTTTTTGCAGTGCGATGTGAATCTTAATGTGCCTGTAAAGCAATTGAGAACGGCAGAGCGGCAAATTATTCAGCTTGCAAAGGCAGTACTTAATGAATCCAAGGTTTTGATACTTGATGAACTAACAGCAGTCCTTCAGGAGAAAGATATAGAAAATATATTTCGTATTATCAAAATACTTAAAGAAAGGGGAATGGGCATTATATACATTTCGCATAGATTGGATGAAGTGATCGATTGTTGCGATACATATACAGTACTATGTGATGGCAGGCATATTAATAGTGGTTATGTAAAAGATATTGATAAACCACAACTTATTAAAATGATCATTGGCCGCGAATTAAAGCAAGTATATTTACCAATAAACCAAAATTTCGGTGAAGTACTATTAGAAGTTCAGGGACTGACTGGGCAAAATACATTTCGAGATATCAATATAAAAGTAAGAAGAGGTGAAGTTGTCGGTATTGCGGGATTAGTAGGTGCTTATAAAACAGAACTCCTCCATGCCATATTTGGAAATCAAAAGGTCACTAGAGGGAAAATTTTTATTAAGGGGAAGGAAGTAGCAATAAGGAGCCCTCAGCAAGCGGTGAAATTAGGTCTTGGTTTTATTCCAGATGAGCGCAGAACACTTGGTTTAAATATGTTATTTGATATAAAGGACAATACGGTACTACCGTCGATGTCTCGATTTAAAAAATGGAAATTATTTCAAGACCATAAAGAGGAGTCAAAAGCAGCATATGAAGTCAACAAAAGAATGAATTTAAATTATCATTCTCTATGGCAAAGTGTTAAAAAGCTATCTGGAGGAAATCAGCAAAAAATTGTGATTGCGAAGTGGATGTTGAGGAATTCTGATATATTGCTCATGGATGAACCAACACGTGGCATTGATGTTGGGGCTAAATTTGAAATTTATAAATTGATTAATGAATTAACTAAGCAAGGTAAAGCAGTTGTGCTAGTCTCGCCAGAACTTGAGGAGCTGATTGGCTTGTGTAATAGAGTATATATAATGTTTGAAGGAGCTATTATGGATGTAGTTGAGGGTGAGAGAAAAACCCAAGATGTTATCATTCATAGTTTATTGGGAGTGAATAAAAATGCAACAGAATGACGATTTCATAATCAAGACAAGACGTTTTATTAGTGGTAAAGCTTTTTTACAAGAATGGATGTTGTTGCTTCTTTTTATAGGAATAGTGATCATATTTATGGCTACAAATGCTACTTTTAGAACTCCAGCCAATATATTGAATGTATTGCGTCAAGCATCTTTTATCGCCATCATTTCACTAGGGCAATTTTTTGTAGTGTTAACTGGTGGAATGGATATGTCAATTTCAGCTATTATTGGTATGGTTTCAATATTCTTTGCAGGTTTTGCGGTTACTTTAGGGTATCCCGTATGGGTAGCTATCGCTTTGGTTATGTTGATGGCGATAGTCGTTGGATTTTTTAATGGAATTCTCGTTGTTTATGGAAAAATGCCAGCCTTTATCGGGACTTTGGTTACGATGACAATAATAAAAGGGATATATTTTATTTATTCGGGAGGATTGCCTATTCCTGGACTCCCTGAATCATTCAATTTTCTTGGTGCAGGCTATCTTGGAGTTATTCCTTTCCCTATTGTATTAATGACAATAATTTCTTTTGTGCTATATATTGTTACCCAACATACGTCTTTAGGAAGATCTTTTTATGCAGTTGGAGGAAATATTGAAGCTAGCAGATTGTCAGGAATTAATGTAGATTTTGTCGGTATTTTTGCGTTTGTGCTTTGTGCAGTATTGACTGCAATTGGTGCTCTGGGCCTAACCTCAAGAACCTTGTCTGGAAATGTAATGTTGGGTGAAAATCTGTTGTTTGACATTATGACGATAGTTGTTTTAGGAGGAACTTCGCTTTCAGGGGGAAGAGGTAGTGTTATAGGAGTAGTAATTGCAGCTCTTTTTCTTCAGGTTATTAGCAATATGATGGTTCTTATGAGTATTAATACGTATTGGCAATGGGTGGTAAAGGGTATTATTTTATTAATTGTTGTCTTAATTGATGTTAATTCAAAACGAGAATGATAATTGGATTAAGAGGTATCGAAAATTAATACTTGCAAATTGTAAACCTTTTATGGAGATAATAAGGCAATGAAGAATGAAATGGATGGAAAGCAAAAGTGGTTTTTTCCAGATGGAGATCGTCCTCCGTTAGGTGATAGCGATTTAATTGGGCATGAGTCCTTTATTGTATTAAATCCAAACAAACATGATGCACATTTATTATTTACTATATATTTTGAGGATCGCGAACCTATTCGCAGTATTCGGTTAACTGTACCATCCGAACGTGTTAAATGTTTTCAAACCCATAACTCTGATCACTTTGGGGAATATGTTTTACCTGTGGGAAAACAATATGCTGTAAAAATCGAAAGTGATGTGCCAGTTATTGTGCAATATGGCCGCCTAGACACAAGACAAGTAAATCTTGCATATTATACAACTATGGGATTTTCAGGAGAGGAATAATTAGCAATGAAAAGATTTGGACAACATGCAGTACTTAAGCCGGAGTGTATCGAAGAATATAAAAATCTTCATAAAGACGTATGGCCTAAGGTGCTAGAAGTAATAAAAAGTTGCCATATTCAAAATTACTCAATATTTTTGAAAGGAGGGGATTTATTTGCTTACTTTGAATACATTGGTAATGATTATGACGCTGACATAAAGCGGATGGAAGCTGATCCCATCACGCAGCAATGGTGGACATACACAAAGCCATGCTTCGCTACACACGAACAAGGAATTTACTATTCAGATATGGAAGAGATTTTCCATAGTGAATAAATTAATTATGCCTACATTGAAAAAAGGAAAATAACTATGCACGGAAAAGTATATATACCTGATGAAGAATATAAGAAAAGAATAGAAAAAACCGCATCAATTTTACAGAGAGAAAAACTTGATGCAATCATTGTCAATGGCAATGAAGCTGATTATGCAAATACAAGATATTTTTCTGGGTTTTGGCCCCTTTTCGAACGCTGTGGGGTTGCAATTAGTGCGAACGGTGAGGCTGCACTTATGGTTGGGCCTGAGAGTCGTGAGTTTGCAGTAGATCGTTCAAAGATCGAAAAGGTTTTTGTATTGAAAGAATATCGTGAAAGCGCAGATCCTCTTTATCCAGAACTTAAAGCCGAAACATTTAATGACGTATTTAATGCTATTGGTGTAAATGGAAAAAAATTACGTATTGGTGTAGCAAGCTGGTTAGATACCAATTTGGTGCAAATGGAAGGCATTCGTTCAGCCTTTCCTGAAGCTGAAATTATCCGTTCGGACTCTATAATGGTTGAGCTTCGTTCAATAAAATCAGAATCTGAAATTGCATGCTTGCGAGAAGGATATCGAATTGCTGAGGCAGCTACTCAACAAGTAATACGAGAAATTAAACCAGGTATGACCGAATTGCAAATGGTAGGTGTTGCTCAACGTGTCATATATGAAGAAGGAGCTGAGTATGAAGGGTTGCCAATGTACATATTCTCAGAAGCATCAACACGTCATGCCATATCGCGTTCTAGTTATAGAAAATTTAATAAAGGAGATATTGTTCAATTAAACTTATCGGCAAAAGTAGATGGATATTCTGCTTCTATTGGCTACCCCATTATTTTAGGAAAGTTGGAAGGGAAAAGACGTGATATTGTTCTCTTTGGAAGGGAAGCTCATTTCTGGACCCAACAACAACTTAAAGCCGGTGTCATTGCTGCTGATATTGCAAAACGGTTTTATAACCTTTATCAAGAAAAAGGATATGCTGCAAATTACGTTTACGGACCAATGCATGGTACTGGCCTTATTGAGGTTGAAGCTCCTTGGGTGGAGACAACATCTAACTATCAATTCAAACCAAATATGTGCTTCCAAATTGACACCTTTATAGCCACAGATACTTTCGGTGTGCGTTGGGAAAAAGGTATTGTGATTACAGAAAATGGGTGTGATTTGCTTAGTCCTGAAATTGGCACATTGTATGAATTGGATGTTTGAAGTAATAGTATATTTATATAAAGGAGAATGATAATTATTATTTTAGGACTAATTTAAGGTGGCAGTATAAAAAAAGGATAGTTGAAAATAATCATTTTTTATTGATTCCGGAGCGTTATGAAATAATATAGAACATATGTTTAGGGAATATTTATGAGGAGGGATTTAGTGACAATATATGTTTTATTTGGTGTTGATATGGAAACGGATGTAGGTAGTTTTACTCCGTTTTATGAAGGAACAAAACATGGAACACCATGTCTGTTACAGCTGTTTGATCAAAAAGGAGTTAAGGGTACTTTTTTCTTTACAGGGGACTGTGCTGTAAGTAACCCTGAGATCGTAAAGTTAGTGGTTGACAAGGGCCATGAAATTGGGTGTCATTCATTATATCATGAAACACTAGGCGATGAACTGTTTCCAATACCTGGCATAAAACCATTATTGCCTTTTGAAGTGAAACCTCGAATCGAAATCTGTAAAAATTGGGTTGAAGATGTCGCAGGAGTAACAGTAACTTCTTTTCGATGTCCACGGTTGTGGGGTTCTACAACAGTCGTTAATGCGCTCGAAGAACTTGGCTTCACATGTGATGTAAGTTATCCAATGTATTTCTACCGTGAGCAGTTCGCACCATACCATCCTTCACGTACTGATTGGACTAAAAAAGGCGATAGTACAATTCTTGAGGTACCTAACTTTGCTGATATGACTATGAAGAGCAATGATCCAGGACTGGAACGCGATCGCGATCAATGGCCTCTTTTTCGAACCAAAGGAGGATTGTATCTGCTGGAAAGGAGTAAATCATTTATTGATTTTTGTATAGTGAAAGGTGTACCACCAGTATTAACTTATTATATTCATCCTTGGGAATTTTGGCCTATGGAGAAGAGTTATACTTTTGGTGAAGCAACAGTTATTCCCGCTGATTTTATTACAGAAAATTGTGGTGATATAGCTTTGAGTGAATTAGCAAAACTTATTGATGGACTTAAAATGTTGGATGTTGAATTTGTTACTGCTAGAGATTTAG
>DAOUFY010000004.1:0-27436 GCA_034429745.1 Anaerolineales bacterium | reverse complement strand
AGCTTTATTTTTTGATGCCACCTTATGCGCCGCGCATACAGAGCCATCAAAAAACCAAAAGATGACATAGGTCATCCCACTTTTGCCGATCACCTCATAGATGGTTGCTTTTTGTGCTGTACTCCAGAAATCAGATGCGGTGGACACTTTTCCCTCCTCGTCTTTCTCCTCGCTAAGACTTAGAAATAAACTGCAACCAAGACCAACCAAGATGAAATAAGCCTATCGCAATCAACAAGATGGGCCAATATGCATTTATATCCATCCCAAAGAAAGATACTCCCCCAAACAATCCCCCAAAGAGAAGAAAACCAAAGAGGCTAAGCGTAATGAGAAAAAAACCAGCTGGATCAATTTTTGAGCGCGGATTGATAAAAGAAGCTATCAGTATTCCTGCCCCGATCAAACCTGGAATAACTGTCCATAAATATGCCCAACTATTCCAGTCATCTGCAATAATTTGATAATAAAAAATAGCTCCTAATCCAATGAGCACACATGCACCAATTGCCAAACCGCCTATTCCGCTGCCGGCAGCAAAGATAAGCAAGCCCACCCCGACTGCAATCAGGAGTAATGCCCAATTGAACTGCACCTCGATCGGGAGCCAAACTCGCACCAGGAAAAAGCCTCCGATCAACATAAGCAGCAGACCAGCAAAACATTGACCTATTTTTCTCAACGCATAACCTCTCCTTAAGCTAGTAAATCCAATAAACGGCCTATTCCTCAAAAACGCAGCCGATCTTTAACGAAACTTGCCATTGGGACACTTTGTTTTTGTCAATGGCACCCCGAATTTCAGTTACTTCAAACCAGCGCACTTGTTGATCGTTTTCCGCTGCACTAGCAACTGCTTTTTGGATCGCGTCCTCTATAGACACCGCTGAAGTGCCGGTTAATTCCAGTTTCTTAAATACCTTATCGTTCATTTTCGCCTCCAATTTAGGTTCAATGTTTTACCCAATAAAATTTACCACATTTGTTCTCTATCATTTTAACATGAAAACTATTGCCTTGATAGGGATAAGGACCATTCACTTTATATTATGACGTGGTAAAATTGAATTGGTTTCTCACTTCATTTAATACACCAAATATTTTGGGGTTTCCCTTGACCTTTTTTATTATATAGGCTAAAATCCAATTCTTGCTTACAGATTAGAGACATTTTGGTACTTCTTTATATAAAGAGCGGCGTATGTTTGAAAATCTTACAGAGCGATTAAACACTATCTTTACGCAATTGGGAAGGAGAGGAAAACTTTCCGAAAAAGATGTTGAAAATGCCATGCGAGAAGTTCGCCTGGCATTGCTTGACGCGGATGTGAATTACACCGTAGTAAAAGATTTTATTCAGCGCGTTCAAGCACGAGCTGTGGGTCAAGAAGTATCCAAAGCTCTTAACCCCTCCCAGCAAGTGATAAAAATTGTACACGAAGAATTAATCGCTACGCTTGGCTCGCCGGCTCCGCTAAACCTAACGGGTCCAAAACCGCGGGCAATCATGCTCGTTGGGTTGCAAGGGAGCGGTAAAACAACCAGTGCAGCAAAACTTGCACGCCTTCTCCGCCAACGCGGGGAACGCGTTATGCTTGTTGCTGCCGACCCATATCGCCCGGCTGCAATTACACAGCTGCAAACCTTAGGCAATCAGCTAGATATTCCTGTCTATACCGAAGAAGGGGCAAAACCACCCGTATGTGCGCGCCATGCGAAAGAAAAAGCGGAAAAAGGTGGTTTCAGCGTTGTCCTCTTAGATACTGCCGGTCGGTCTCAATTGGATAACGCACTCATGGAGGAACTGAGCGCGATAGAAAAAGCCATTCAACCTGTTGAAATTCTCCTGGTCGTGGATGCCATGATCGGTCAAGAAGCGGTTAATATCGCTAAGGGTTTTCGCGACGTTATTCCACTGACCGGCTTGCTCTTAACAAAATTGGACGGCGACGCACGCGGCGGAGCAGCAATCTCTATCCGTTCAGTGGCCGGGGTACCCATCAAATTCATCGGTACCGGCGAAGGGTTAGATACTCTGGAAACTTTTGATCCTTCTCGACTTGCCTCGCGAATCCTCGGCATGGGTGATATTCTTGGTCTAATCGAGCGCGCCGAAGCCGCCGTTGATCAAGAAAAAGCTCAACAGCAGGCTCAACGCATCATGCAAGGCGAATTCACCCTAGAAGACTTAGCAGAGCAGCTAAAGCAAATCCGCCGAATGGGACCATTCAGCAAAATCCTCGAAATGTTTCCCGGTGGGATGGGCCAGATTGCTCGTACCCTTGACCCTCGAGATGCCGAAAAACAACTTAAAGTTACCGAAGCTATCCTAAACTCCATGACAAAAGAGGAGCGCCGTAACCCCAAGATACTCAACGCCAGCCGCAAAAGGAGGATTGCAAAAGGTTCAGGTACGCAAGTTCAAGATATCAACCGCTTGCTGAAGCAGTACCTTGAAATCAGCAGGCTGATGAAAACGGTAAAGAAAAGCGGCTTACGCAACTTGCCGCGAATTTTTGGGTAATGAAGTTTAATCATCATTCTATGTATTTGAAATCATAATTACAGAAGGAGATTTTTATGGTAAGAATTCGATTAGTCCGTGTTGGCGGAAAAAAACAACCTACATTTCGCATTGTTGCGATGGACAAAGAAAGCCCGCGCAATGGGCGCTATTTAGAGATGCTGGGGTATTACAACCCGCGCACCCAACCTTTTACATTTAAAGTGCAAGAAGACCGTATTTATGATTGGATGAACAAAGGCGCACAACCTACTGACTCCGTAGCCCAATTATTTAAAAGCACTGGCGTGCTAAATCGCTATGAACGCCTTAAAGCCGGCGAATCGCTTGACAAGTTGCTGGAAGAAGCTGAAGCGGAAGCAAAAAACCGCAATACTAACCCCAAAACTCGTCAAGACTGAGTTTTCCCTTTTGCTTTTAAACTGCCTTAAATAAGCAGGTAAGTTATGAGAGAGCTGATCGAGTATATTGTTAAAAATATTGTTACCTATCCTACACAGGTTAGGGTTTTCCAAAACCAGCGCGGTGGTGAAGTGCATATTCGCTTGCAAGTATCCCAAGAAGATATGGGACGGGTGATCGGGAAAGGTGGACGTGTGGCAAATGCCATGCGCTCTCTCCTCAATGTAGCTGCTGCTCAACGCGGAAAACGGGCTACCCTAGATATTGATGAACCTGCTCGCTAAGTGCATTTCTTTGTGGTGATGGATGATTGACTACCTTGTCGTCGGTCAGATCGGGCGTCCACATGGCATCCGTGGTGAAGGACATGTGCATGTCTATACCGACTTCCCAGAACGACTTAAACCAGGCGTTACATTGTATGTAGGGGAAGATTACAAGCCGCTAAAAATTCGCAGCAGCCGCTGGAAAAATCAAGTGCTCCTCCTCGCATTTGAAGGCTACCTCACTCGCGAGGAGATTGAAACCCTGAATAACCAATACTTATACGTACGCGCTGACGATCGTCCTTCTTTGCCGCCAGGTGAGTATTATCATCATCAACTGCTTGGATTGAAGGTCTTTGCGCGCGAACCTGAATTCAGCTCTTCGTTGCAGCTCTTGGGGCAAATAACTGAAATCATCACAACTGGGGCAAATGATGTATATGTCATCACTAATGATAGCGGTAAGGAACTGCTCATACCAGCTTTGGAGTCCACCATTGTATCCATAGATCTTAATCAAGGACAAATGATCGTCCACCTTTTGCCCGGCTTGCTGGATTAGCGTCATGAACCAGGATAACCTTCCACCTTATTCATCCCCTACAGAGGAACAGCTCTGCCTACTAGGTTTCAACCATGTTAAAGGTATTGGCGCGGCGCGGGTTCAAACACTCCTCACGGCTTTTGGCAGTGCTGCTCATGCCTGGCAAGCACAACCAAGCGAGCTGCGTCAGCTTGGCTTGAGCGAAAAGATTGTTGAACATTTTACCGAAGTTCGCCGCCGAATTTCCCTGCCTAAAGTTTGGGATCAATTGGCAAAGCAAGGGATTCATGTGATTACCTGGAGCGATGAAAACTACCCACGCAGATTGAAAGAGATTGCTCAACCCCCACCTGTCTTGTATTGCCGCGGCACTTTGCTGCCCCAAGATGAGTGGGCAGTAGCAGTTGTTGGAACTCGTCGCCCTTCGGCTTATGGCAAGCGAGCCGCTGAAGAACTATGCAGCGTGTTGGCACAAAACAGCATCACCGTAATCAGCGGTTTGGCGCGGGGCGTCGATTCCATTGCTCATCAAACTGCCTTAGCTAATAATGGACGAACACTGGCTGTGTTTGGGTGCGGTATTGACCGCATCTATCCTCCTGAAAACCGCCGGCTGGCAGAACGGATCACCCAGCAAGGAGGGCTGCTGAGCGATTATCCGCCGGGTACACCCCCTGATGCGAATAATTTCCCTCCCCGCAACCGTATAATTTCAGGGCTTTCGATGGCGGTGGTAGTTGTTGAAGCCGGACAAACGAGCGGCGCCCTCATTACCGCTAAATTTGCCGCCGATCAAGGTAGAGATGTATTTGCCTTCCCAGGCAATATTTTTTCCCCAAGCAGCAAGGGCACTAATCAGCTTATCGCCGACGGTGCATATCCGCTCCTTGAACCAAAAGATATCCTATCGGCTCTTCAATTAGAGCAGGCACCATCCTATCAACAAGCACAAAAGGTGCTGCCAGAAAACCCTTTAGAAGAAAGAATATTCTCACTGCTTGGGATTGAACCCATACATATTGATGAACTGCAGGAAAAATCCGGCATACCAATTGAAACTCTATCCGCAACCTTGATTATGATGGAGTTAAAAGGAATGATTCAGCAAAGCGGGGGAATGAATTATGTCATTCGAGCATAAGCAAGCACACTCTTCTTCAGATATGGACCATTATTATGCAGTGATCATGGCTGGCGGAGGGGGAACGCGACTTTGGCCCCTTTCACGATCACATTACCCGAAACAAATGCTTCAGCTGTTTGAAGGCAAAAGTTTATTTCAGCTAGCAGTTGATCGCTTGATAGAATCAAACACGAATTTTTCACCCAGCCGCATTTATGTAGTAACGATTGCCGAACAAGCTCCTATTTTGCAAAAGCAATGCCCACAAATCCCGCCGGAAAACTACCTACTTGAACCCCAGCCACGTGGTACCGCCTCAGTGATTGGATTGGCTGCCGTTGCTTTGCAACATCGCGACCCTAAAGCGGTCATGGCTGTTCTCACAGCCGATCACATCATCCGAAATGTTCCTCTTTTTCATCAGCTGCTTCATGAAGCCTACCTCGCCGCTTTAAAAGATTACTTGGTTACCATTGGTATTAAGCCCACTTACCCAGCCAGCGGTTATGGATACATCCAAGTTGGCAATATCATAAATGCTGAAACTGTCTTACCCATTCATCAAGTGATCAAGTTCAAGGAAAAACCCACGGTTGAAGTAGCCAAAGCTTTCCTAGAAAGCCAAGATCATCTTTGGAATTCCGGTATGTTTATTTGGAAATGTGAACGCATTCTGCAGGAATTTGCTTCCCAAATGCCTGAGCTGCACCATGCCTTGATGCGCTTGTATGAGGTCTTCGGCACCCCCAATTTTAATTCCATTGTGCCTGAAGTATGGCAGCACTTAACCACCCAAACCATTGATTATGGCATTATGGAAAAGGCAAAAAATGTAGTCGTTATACCCGCTGAAGGTTTAGAATGGTTTGATGTGGGAAGCTGGGAATCTCTTTTTGACGTTTTTCCAACAGATGAAAATGGCAACATTCTTCAAGCTCCGCTTCATCAAGCTATAGATACCCATCACACACTCGTTTTCAGCACACAAGACAATCGTATGATCGCCACCTTAGGGATTAACAACCTCATTATTGTAGATACTGCAGATGCGTTATTCATTTGTAAAAAAGATCAAGCGCAGCAAGTTCGTCTAATTGTAGAAAAGATTAAAAATTCATCCTTTGAATAGGTGCTTTCATCCACATTCACTAACAGTTTCAATTATGGAGGTTCAAGTGTGGAAGCTTATTGTGTAAAATGCAAAACCAAAAGAGAAATGCAGGACCCAGAACCTGTTTTCACCAACAATGGCATGGCTGCCACAAAAGGAAAATGCCCAGTATGCGGTGCAACCTTATTCCGCATGGGTGCAACTGAAGCTCACCAAGGTTTAAGTCCGATTAAATCTGAGTCGGATCACGAAAAGAAAGCAAAGCGCAGCAAACTTGTGATCGTAGAATCACCCGCTAAAGCCCGCACAGTAGGAAAATTTTTAGGAGCGGGCTATACTGTACGCGCTTCGGTAGGACACGTGCGCGATTTGCTCCGCTCGCAGCTTTCAGTGGATGTTGAGAACAACTATCAACCCAAATACCGAGTACCCAATGAAAAACGCCAAGTAGTAAAAGAACTCAAAATTCTTGCTCAAAAAGCTGATGAAATCTACCTTGCCACTGATCCCGATCGTGAAGGCGAAGCGATTGCATGGCATTTGCTTGAAGCTGCCAAAATTGACGAAAAACATGCTCAGCGGGTAGTTTTTCATGAAATTACCAAACCAGCTATTGAAGAGGCTTTTGCTCACCCTCGCAAACTAGATATGGATTTAATCAATGCCCAACAGGCGCGGCGAGTATTAGACCGATTGGTGGGATATAATCTCAGCCCCTTGCTGTGGCAAAAAGTTCGCAGCCGCTTATCTGCTGGACGCGTGCAATCCGTAGCATTGCGCCTCATTGTTGAAAGAGAACGAGAAATTGAAGCCTTCACCCCGCAAGAATATTGGCACATTGCTGCAGAATTGCACCCTAAAAACTATAAGAAAGATCACTATAAAGCCAATCTCATTCGTGTTGATGATAAAGAATTCGAATTTCACAGTGAAGAAGAAGTTCGCCCCATTCTCGAGGCAATGGAAGCTGCTGAATATGTTGTCAGCAAAATCAAACGCGGCGAAAGAAAAAGAAAGCCGGCTGCTCCCTTCACAACCAGCACCTTGCAGCAAGAAGCTTCCCGCCGGTTAGGCTTCACTGCCAAAAGAACCATGGCAATTGCCCAACAGCTCTATGAAGGCATTGATATTCACGACGGCAGCAGTGGGCCTGTTGGCTTAATCACCTATATGCGTACCGATTCGGTAAACATTTCCCCTATTGCTCAGCAAGAAGCTCGCACTTTCATTGAAAAGGAATATGGCGCAAGTTACCTGCCGCCTTCTCCTCCATTTTACAAGACAAAAGCCCAACGCGCCCAAGAAGCTCACGAAGCTATTCGGCCAACTTCTGTCATGCGTACGCCGAAATCTCTTGAGCCCTATTTAGATCGCAGCCAATACCGCCTCTATGAACTAATTTGGCAGCGGTTTGTTGCCTCTCAAATGGCTTCTGCTGTCTATGACACCCTAACTGTAGAGATAAGCGGCACATCCCCACAGCATAACTTTTTGCTGCGAACATCGGGCTCCACAGTTCAATTTCCCGGTTTTCTCATCCTTTACGAAGAAGCGGCAGATGAAGACCAAAAACCTTCCGAAGATGAGGCTTTAAATATCGCCATTCCAGCCAGCTTAACTGAAGGGCAACAGCAAATACTGATCCGCGTGCTGCCGACACAGCATTTTACCCAGCCGCCACCGCGCTACAATGATGCTACGCTCATCCGCACTCTGGAAGAATATGGCATCGGTCGTCCTTCTACCTACGCTCCAACACTGACAACCCTGCAAAACCGCGGCTATGTAGTTCGCGAAAGCAAACGGCTTGTTCCAACTGATACTGGTTTTGTGGTCAATGACTTGCTGATGGAACACTTCCCCGATATTTTGAACTACCAATTTACCGCCCAAATGGAATCAGATCTCGACCTCATCGCAGCCGGGGAACGCGACTGGGTTAACGTGGTTGATGCATTTTATCGTCCTTTTTCGCAAATGGTTAAAAAAGCCGAAGATGAAATGCCGGAAGTAAAAGCTGAGCCCGAATACGTAGGCAAAACGTGTCCGCAATGTGGCAAAGAATTGATCGTTCGCTATGGGCGTTACGGCAAGTTTATCGCTTGCAGCAACTTCCCTGAATGCCGCTATACCGAAGCATGGCTGGAAAAGATTGGGGTCGCTTGCCCTAAATGTAGTGTTGAAGCAGGCGGAGAAATTGTTTTACGGAAATCTCGTAAAGGACGCGTGTTTTATGGCTGTTCGCGTTATCCAGAATGTGATTTTGTATCATGGAAGCAGCCTTTGGCAAAGCCATGCCCGATTTGCGGTCATCTGTTAGTTGTAGCAAACCGCAAACAGGCTCAATGCACAGAATGTGAGACCATGTTCTCACTCGACGAAGTGAGTGAAGAAAAAGAAACAGTGAAGGCCTCATAAACAGCTCTCGTTCTGAAATGAAAAATGAAGGAGACATCGAAATAACGAGCTCATCCTCACTAAAATGTGGTATGATAATATTACTCATCAAGCTTTAATATAGACTAGCTGCTCATCCAAACTGGCGTAAAGGTTGGGAATAAAAAAGGGAGTTAAACCATGGAAGGCATTCAAGTAAAACTCAAGAGTCCCCTAATCACAGGAGTACTTGGTTTTGTTGTTGGTCTCTTTATCGGTCTTGTCGTCTTAGGTTGGTGGCTCTTCCCCATCGAATGGAAAGATGCTGCAGCACGCGATTTGCGCGAAGATGCCAAGGTGGACTATTTGCGAATGGTTATTGATTCATACATCCTAAGGAAAGATGCGCTTCAAGCTAAAATGCGCTGGGATGAACTGCAGCCGGATGCTGAACGCTTGTTTGCCATCATTCAAAATGAAGAAAATCTCTCTGCAACCGAGAAAAAAGCCATTGCAAAATTCAGTGAAATCGTGCAAGCTTCACCCTTAAAAACAGAAGAAGAATCTTCTTCTACCGATACTACGCCTCCGAAGAAAAACCAAGGCATAACACTGATGCTTATCGTATTCCTCGTTATCGCTTTGGGCGGAGTTGCAGCAGCGGCAGTTTATTTCCTGCGCAATTACCAACGCAATACCCAAGTACGGCGCTATGCTCGCGAAGACATCTATGACGACGAAGAGGAGGAATCTTACTCCCCTCAATCCCATGCTTATCCAACCAACGAAGAAAGCGGATTTTCTCAAAAAAAAGAAAGCATTCGCGGAGCAGTTAAAGTTGAAGCTGCCGGCAGTATTAAGCCCACGCTACGAAAAGAAGAGACTCCCATTGCCCAATTTCTTACCACATACACCTTAGGGGATGATTTATATGACGATTCATTCAGCATTGATTCACCCTCTGGTGAATTTTTAGGCGAGTGCGGGGTAGGCATTTCCCAAAGCATTGGCGTTGGGGAACCTAAAAAAGTAACTGCTTTTGAATTATGGCTGTTCGATAAAAACGACATCCAGACAGTTACCAAAGTTCTCATGTCCCAATATGCCTTTAATGATGCAGACATTAAACAAGCTTTGCTAGCCAAAGGCGAACCGCTGTTAGCCCAAATTGGGAGCGAGATTTATCTTGAGACAGCAACATTGATTCTCTTGGCACGAGTTGTTGATATGGCTTACGGCAGTGGCCCGTTGCCGCCAAAGAGTTATTTTGAGCGTATTACTTTAGACCTGCAACTCTTCCGTAAGAGATAATTCTTTTACAATAGTCAGAAGGTGAGGATGTGATCACGTACAACAGTAATGTTAACCAAAAGATCAACCTCCTCAACCTTTCTGCCTATTTGACTATGCTCACGACAGGGGTTGGAGGAATTCTAGAAATTCCTACCATCACAAGCCGTTGGTTGGCTTTTTCCACCCTTATTTTTCAAGCAGTTGCTTTCGCCCGTCTATCCCCCACTACGAATATTTGGCAAAAACATTTATACTTTCTCCTGCAAACCATAGCTACCACCCTGCTGCTTTACTTATCTTCCGCTTCAAATTTTTTTCTGATCCTGTTTTTTATCTTCAGCGTTGAAGCAATGATATCTATGCCCTTTCAGGTAGGCATATTTTGGATTGCTGTTTTCTCAGTAATCTGCATTACGTCGAACATCATATGCTATGGTTGGCAAACAGGTACAACGAACGCTTTGCCATTTTTATCAGGATATGTCTTTCTTGGCGCTTTTGCCAACATGCTCTATCAAACTCAAAAAGCACGCGAAGAAAGCCAAGCCTTACTGAAAGACTTGCAGCTAGCCCATGCTAAACTTCAGGAATATGCCATCAAATCCGAAGAATTGGCTGCTTCTCAAGAGCGGCTTCACCTAGCCAGAGAAATGCATGATACAGTTGGACATTACTTGACTATTGCGTCCATTCAACTCGAAGGTGCACTGAGGCTGCTTGAATCGAACCCCCCAAAAGCCGAGAGCATGTTATATAACACCCGAACTCATGTTAAAGAGGCGCTCCAATCTTTACGCGCTACAGTCTCAACACTGCGTCAACCTTCTTATATGGATTTGCCAACATCCAATGCGATCCAACAGATCACCTATAATTTTTCTCAATCTGCAAACATACCCGTCGAAGTAGAAATTCAACCAACTCTTCCTCAGCTTACCAATCCGCATCATCTCACGTTGTTGCGTACAATACAAGAAGGATTAACAAATATTCAGCGCCATACTTCTGCAAAGCATATTTGGATTACTCTTTCACTTTGCGACAACCAAATTTTGCTCAAGATTGAAGATGACGGCGGAGGTTTAAAGCCTTCATCAAAAGAAAATGGTTATGGAATTTTAGGATTGAAAGAACGAGCAGCTCAGCTTGGAGGGACAATTACTTTAGAAAATGTATTTAAGAACGGCCATCCTCACGGGTGCCGGCTAACTCTGGTCCTCCCTTATCCTGCTGAAGGTGAAAATGGCAGACCCAATTAGAGTCCTTATCGTTGATGACCAGCAATTGATCCGCGATGGGCTGCGCGCCATCCTCGAAAGTGAAACAGATATCCTTGTCGTTGGGGAAGCCAAAGATGGCGAAACAGCTCTTGCTATGATTCCGCAGCTGCAGCCTCAGGTTGTACTGATGGATATCAAAATGGCAGGCATTGGCGGAATTGCAGCTACGCATAAAATCCGAGAACAATGGAAAGAGGTGCAGGTAATTATCCTCACTACGTTTAGTGAGGATGAACTTATCTTCGAGGGCTTAAAAGCCGGCGCTTCCGGTTTCTTGCTTAAAGATACCTCTGCTTCTGAGCTAATCAAAGCCATTCGTACAGTTGCAGCCGGAGGAGCCCTGATCGAACCTTCCATCGCCGGCAAAGTCTTTGCGGAGTTCCAACGACTGTCACGCAATGATCATTCTAATCTTAGCTGTCCCTCCTTCACTGAACGCGAAAGTGAAATATTAAAATTGCTGTGCCAAGGCTACTCCAATCGTCAAATCGCAGAACAGCTTTACCTGGCAGAGGGAACAGTAAAAAATTATCTTAGTGCTATTTTTAATAAACTTCACGTTGAAGATCGAACTCAAGCTGTAATAAAAATCAAAGAAATGGGTCTAATCCAAAAGAAACAATAAGCGAATAATAGAGGTGATCGTTTTCTATGAGCGTGGTCGAGCGAAGACTCTTGACTGTATTAGCCCATCCGGATGATGAATCTTTCGGCATGGGTGGCACAATAGCTTATTATGCTGCACAAGGAGTAAAAGTATATTTAATCTGTGCAACAAATGGCGATCTTGGTACCGTGCCGCCAGATATGCTCAACGGATTTGACTCCGTCGCTGCGCTGCGGCGCCACGAACTACAATGTGCAGCAAATGTTCTCAAGCTTTCTGAAGTAATTTTCCTGGGCTACCGCGATTCCGGGATGGCAGGAACAGCAGATAACCATCATCCTCAAGCACTTGCCGCACAAAACCTTGAGCATGTTGCCCAACAAATCGCCGAAATTATGCGTCAGATTAAACCCCAAGTGGTATTGACATTTGACCCAATCGGCGGCTATAAACACCCGGATCATATTGCTGTTCACCAAGCAACAGTTAGGGCATTTTCTCTCGCTGGAGATGAATCCTTTAGCTGCAGCTTTCCACCCTATCAGCCTCTAAAATTGTATTTTAACTTCTTTCCGCGTACCAAATGGCGTTGGACGCTTAAACTCATGCCTTTGTTTGGTATTGATCCGCGTCATTACGGCAAGAATAAAGATATTAATCTCGTTGAGCTCATTGACCAGAGCAATTTTCCTACCCATGCCCGCATCAATTACCGCCCAGTCGCTAAAGCAAAAGAACAGGCTGCAGCTTGCCATGCCAGCCAATTGAGCGGTGGGCCACCGCGATGGGGAATTATCGGATGGCTAATGCAACGCAACTCTACAGTAGATCATTTTATGCGCGCCTATCCTCCACCGAAACCAGGCATCATTGAGACAGATTTGTTTGAAGGTGTTGATTAACTCAAGAATAATGCTAGCCAGCCTCCCTTGACCTGTTAAGCTTCTGACTAAGGATAGTTTGCAGAAGGCTTATGTTATAATGTTATTAATGCAAAAAAAAACCCGTGCAGCATTATTTTTAGATTTAGAGAACTTCGCCTCTACACTAAAATCGCGTCAGCAGCTTGAAGGGCGAGATTACAAGCTCGATTTCAAACGGCTTGTCAGCTACATCCAAGAACATTATGGCACACTAGCACCAGAAGATTTCATCGCCGTCGCAAATTTCAGCCACTACGATCGTCAAAAAGGAGGACTAAATCAGGTCGCTACTCTCATCAACGTGGATAGCTTCGAGATTCGCCAAGAACGCAAGCTGCAGCAGCCCTCGCCGGGTAAGAAATATGTGATGAAGGATTACGCTGATTTCCGCTTAGCTTTTGAAGTAGGAAAGCATGCAGCGATAAACCCAGCAGATCTTTACATCCTCGGCAGCAGTGATAAAGCTTTTACCGCTGTCAGCCAAGCTCTCATCCAACAAGGCTTGCAAGTATTGTTTTTGATAGCCAATCCTCTCGACACTGCTTTGATTATCAAAGAAAAGTACACTTACCTTGATTACGTCGAGATTGTTCCGCCTGAGCTGCCTGACCAAACCTACGAACTCCCTTCTTCAGAGGAGAGTGCTCAAGAAAAATCCCTCATAGACAAGCTGTGCGAGCAAATATCCCTGCTGCGACGCGAGTTCAGCAACCCGGTTCCAGTGAATATCATCAAGGCAATGTATGGCTCAGAACAAGCCCATCAATTGATTAAAATCGCTCAAAGCCAAGACAAAGTGGATGTGTGGACCGATCCCCATGGCGTTACCTGCGTTTCGCGCAGTGAAGAAAGAGTATTCAATAAGGTTGTTCCCTCTCCTGTCAGAGCGGAATTTGCCGAGCGAGCCAATCTGCTTTACACGATTGTAAAGATCGCCGAAAAAGAACTAAAAGAGCCCACCCGCGCCGAATGGCGCAGAGCGTTAAAAGATCATTCCAACCTTTCGGTGAGAGAAGCCAAAGCCTTGCTTAATGAGTTGTTTGAGCGAAAAATCCTAGTTGAAGGTCAGTTGAGCCATCCGCAGCTTACTTTAGAAACTGTCATCTCTTTCTTAAGAGATGCGGGCAGCCAATCATCAAAAGAATAAATGGACATGAAGAAAAAAGTTAAACATTATCTGTCCGAAAAATATTTCAGCGACTTTCTGCGGTTGCAATGGAACAGAGCTGTTTGGTATGCTGTTTTGCTTTTCAGCAGTTTATTTTTCCCTGCCAAGGTGCTGGCAGATGTTGCCCCGCCCCACCAACCGCCGGGCAGCAGCTTAAGTGCAAACACTACTACCAACGTCCAAATGATAGCTGAGCAAGTATTTATCAACATTTTAGAACGCACTCCACCGCCGGCACCAAGCGGCAATACAGATGACCTATGCATCGCCAATGTCGAGGCAACATTCACCATGCTCAATCAAGGCAAAGAACCAGAAACGCTGGAGGTATGGTTTCCCTTAGGCGCAGATAGCGGCTTTGGCAGCACCAACATTCTTCGCAATTTTCGCGCTTGGGTAGAAGAAAAAGAAGTCCCTGTAAAACAAACCACCACCCCAAACCCATTGGGAGAGCCAATTCCTTCAGCAGCATGGCAGGTTACCTTCCCACCTGAAAAGAAAGTACTGCTGAAAGTCAGCTATGAACTTAGCCCAGAAGGATACCTTCCCTTTGGCACATTCCGATACATTTTAGAGACTGGAGCCGGCTGGCACAGCCATATTCAACAAGCAACGATCACTGTTCAACTGCCTTATGAAGTGAATGGGTACAACACCGTATTAAGCGGAGAATTAGATACTCCTCAACCTGCAAACTATCGCATTCAGGACAATAAAATAATATGGCACTTTGAAAACTTTGAACCTACTGCCGCAGACAACATCTCTATCACTGTCTTAGCCCCTTCACGTTGGAAAAATATCCGCGCCGCTCAAGAGCAAGCCAAAGCAAAGCCAGATGACCCCAAAGCTCAGCTTGCCCTTGCACAGGCATTGCGGCAAGCATTACGTTTTAAGTATGAACTTGTACCCATAGGCAAAAGCAATGAACTAGATCAACAAGCTGAAGAAGCCTTTCAAAGGGCTCTTAAGCTCGATCCACAGTCCATAGCCATTCAAAAAGAATATATTGATTTCTTGGAGCAGCATTGGTTTGGGTACAGCGGTACGCCTCCGCCAGCCAATCTGCTTCTTGCCTTAGACAATGCCCTTAAACAAGCCCCAGCAGATAAAGACTTGCTGCGCTACAGACAAGAAATGCAAGAACTAGGGTTTAACGTTGAAGAGCTGACAAATGAAGCGCGCCAGACAGCCTCTGCGCCAACTTCACAGCCGACAGAAAAGCAAGCACCTTCAGCAACAGCAACCCCTTTGCCTAAGCCTACAGCTTTGCCAACAGCTGCTGCTTCAATTTTACCCTCAACACCAACTGCTGCAGCACAGCCTTCACCAACAGAGAGCGAAAGGAAATCAACCCCCGCCGCTCCCTGTCTTGGCAGCCTTCTTCTTACATTCTTACCGATCGGGTTAATCATTTACCGCTTTAAGCGGCAGCATTATTAGTGTACGAGTCTTATCAGGTGACGTATCCGGCGAATCATAATAAAATTCATACGCTTCACCGGTCGGCAGGTAGCCGGATTCTTCAATCAAATTTTTCAAAGCTTCATAAGCTACTCCCATCTCAGCATACGGGCCGGTGTAGAGACAGGTAGCCGCTTTTCCTTGGGGCAAATATCCTGATTGGATAATATCAGTCCCTGTCAAAGGCTTTTCGACAGGAAAACCAACCTCAACATCTAAGTCTTGCATATCCATATTGAAATAAGCTGCGTAAGGTGCGCCAGCCGGCTTTTCACCAAGCGCGGTGATGTGGTCTATGATTGCCCCAAAAGCATTCCCCAAAACAACCGGCAAGTCCTCCACGGAAGAACGAGTACGGATGGCTAAAGTGGGTTGCCCGGTTTGATCAGTAATTTCACACACGAAAGTCATGTTTGTCTCCTTTATTTTAAAATTTTTAGAACAGATGAGTTATATCATCATATCTCATAATTGTAAAGTATAATTGTTACTGAATTGCGTAACTTTTATAAACCGACAAAATTAATCCTACCCAGGAGAAAACAGCGATGGATGACGAAAAAACTGGTGCTTCCCAAGAGCCTCCCTCTTCCGCACAAGAAGCTTGGAGGCAAGTTGGAAATCAAATAAAGTCGTTAGGTGAGAGCTTAACCGCTGCTCTTCGGTTTGCATTGAATGAAGAATCATATCAACAGCACAAACAAGCCATACAACAGGGATTTGATCAGTTAGTCAAAGAGGTAAGCGATACAATTCAGGTTAACTTGCAAAGCAATGAAGCTCAACAAGCCAAGCAGGAAGCAGAGAAATTTTTTCAAGGTATCCGCAATGCAAGCGAGTTGACCATAAATGAAATCCGTCCCCAACTTACAGCTGCCTTGCGCCGCTTGAACAGTGAACTCGATGCGATCATCGAAAAATTAGAACAATCAGCTTCTTCCTCTGAACCTGCAGAACAGCCTTCAAATCCAGACGATTTACCCTCTACCTAAGGCTTATAGATGCGCTCTCTAAAGATGATATAGCGCACCATCTCATCAAGATCAAATACAATATGCCATTGGCGAATATAGGCAGGAATATCCTCTTCATTGGTGATGCTAAATCGGATGCTGCCATCTTTTAAGAAACCACCCAAGAAAATCGAATCATCAAGATAGCTTGGCGGGTAAAACTGCACGCAGAACTGGCGTTCTGGATCTAAATAGAGAAATGGATGCGGGATAATCCCCTGAAATCCACACTGTTCACAGTGAAAAGCATTAATTTCCCCTTTAAATAACTCTTCTTTTCTTTTTGGCTCAAGCACAGCATTGACTGCATCATATACAGTGCCTTCGGTTTCCCATTTACAATTCGGACACTGAATCGGTATCGTTCGCGGCTCAGACATACTATTACTTACCTTTCAAGTGTTAAACTTTTACGCACATCATTGATTGCCAGTTAATACTATCAGTTATTTTTAATTATATCACCAACAAGCTAATAAGTTGCCTGAGCTATTCCTAATTCGCGTTGGGGTTGCTTATGAACAGCATAAGCGTCATGCTCTGTGTAAAGCCATATATGGAAATCTTTTAATGTGCGGATTGAGCGTTCTAACCCCAATACTCGTTCGAGACCTTTTGCCTCACGCGCTTTGCGAGCTGCAAGCACACGCTCCTCTATGCCAACATCTTCCACTGCCTCATAAGTGAGATTCACATGATGGGGAATATCCTCAAGATTAAATACCCAGTCGAAAATGGCTTTGGTGCGAGGAAGATGAAAAGCTGAAGTGATCACATGCAACCTGCTTAATCTTAAAGGCAGCACATGAAGCAACAGCGTAAAATAGGCATTACCGATCGTATCCAACGATACTGTTTCATACAGCAGCCGTTCAGGAGCAATCCCATACTCCAGCAATTTTTTTGCTGCGACGATTGATTCATACTGAGGAAAACCTTCAGCGTCTAAGGGCGGCGGTTTATGAACGGTATTGCCGCTTAAAGTAATGATATAGCGTGCTTGCTGCTGCAATTCAAAAGCCCGATCAACTCGAACCCGCACCCAATCCGGCAAGTCGCCTTTCTCCGTTAAGCCACCTCCGGGTACAACAATCGCATCAATATCCATAACCTTTTGATCGTCCATGGTTCTAAACATAACACAACCTCTTTGTGTCGTCAAGGAACGAATTTTGTGTCGTCATAATTATTCAATAGGAGTTAAAGGGGATTGAAATTTTCGGACTTTTAAGCTAAACTTGGCTATGAATACCTTATATTGATAATTCTCATAAAAAAGTGAAACTATGATGAAAAAACACTTAATATTGAGTATTATTCTTCTATCATGCCTTAATATGATCGCCGGCAGTGCTGCTGCATATCAGCCATTTGCCCAGCCTAGCAACCCTCCGGATCAACCTCAACCAAACCCGGAAAATCAAGCAGAACTCAGCCTTAATCCAGAACAATTTCCACTTCCAGCGGGTGTAAATCCCATTACTGGCAACGCAGTTAAAGACCCCACCTTATTAAATTTATCGCCGGTGCTAGTTTCCATCTCCAATTTTCCAGGTGCAACCCGTCCGCAAATGGGCTTATCCTTTGCTGCCCAAGTATATGAGTTTTGGATTGGGGTAGGAATGACGCGTTTCCTAACCATCTATTACGGGGAATTTCCGCATTACATGCCATCCATGATCGGCGACTGTGCTGTACGTTGGGAATCATTCCAAGAACCAGAACCTTGGATTGGTAATTTTGTATGGTTTGATGAAAATAACAATGGCATTCAAGATACTGGTGAACGCGGTGTACCGGGGGTTTGCTTGCAGCTCCTTGATGCTGAAAGCCAATCCATCCTTGCCACTACCACAACAGATTCCAACGGTTATTATGGTTTTCACCTTAATCCAAAGCAGAACGTAATCCTTAAGGTCAACTTGCCCTTAGGCACAAAGTTTAGCCCCCTTCATCAAGGTGATCAAAGCCGCGACAGCGATATTGATCCCCAAAGTGGACAAAGTGCAATTGTTACCTCGCAACAAATCAATCGCGATCTTGATGTTGGATTAATTTGGGATAGAGATCTACTCAAATCAAAATCAAACCGCGGCAAAACCATTCACAGGACAGTATTTTTGGACTCGAACCACAATGGGCTAAAAGATGAAGGAGAAGCGGGTATTCCCAATATTCAAGTCAACCTAGTCAATATGGGTACAGGACACATAGAAGCCAAAACTCTTTCCGATGAAAACGGAGAGTATTCCTTCAACATTAAGGAAGATCAGCCATACTATATTCATCTTCTTCCCGACTTAGGCAGCAGCTTTACGCTTTCCAAAGATCAATTGCCCGCCGTTGATAATACACCCAACAGTTATGAAGAGCCTATCCATGGTCGTTCGCCGGTCTTTACTGCCGCTACTTACGACAACTTGGCATGGGATATTGGCATAAAACCACCTCAAGCAGGACCGCTGCGATCCGGCAGAATTATTTATCAAACATTGGGGCAATATTTCCAAGGGGCGCGACTCTTCTACGCCAGCAAACATTCAAGTGTAGAAATTGGCGGTGCAGGCAACGTTTATTCTGAAGACCCTCAAAGCATTTCCAGTGCTTTCTTAAATGTTGATCGGATGATAAAAGCTGCAGCTGAAACAAGCCAAAGCGAAAAACCGTATGCCAGCAACATGTTTTCTGCGGCTCCCCCGCCAAGCGATATAAATGTTCATTCTATCCATTACTTCGTCAACGTGCTGAATGCTTCTCAATGGCAATATGATCCGCTTTCCGAAACATATCTGCGGTACGATGATCACAGCGATGGGCGAGGATTTTTATATCCATCAATAGACCGCCTGACTGGCAGACAGCTTCAATACAGCAATATCATCATCGTATTCACAAAACACACCCATATCGAGGGATTAAAGATTGAGATGAACATCCATCCCAATACCAAGAATAATGCGCTCTTATTGAGGGATGGAAAAGCCTACCCGGTTTTTTGGAGCACGCTTAATGAATCCTATGAAAAGAGAACCCAACGCCTGCGCCCACCGCGGATTGTTGACACTGAAGGCAAGGTGTTTCCCTTAAAGCCCGGCAAAACTTGGTTTATCCTCGTAACAGAACGTACTACTATCGAAAAGCTAACTGCAGATACGCTTCGCATTCGATTTTTTGAACCACCTATCAAAGGCACATTTATTAAGTAGCTCCACTACATAGAAAAGTAAATTTATTATTTCTGATAAATACTGCGAATATCAAAGAATAACAACTACATTTCTTTGATATTCGTATTTTTTTATTTGACGACTTGATTGATTCATGTTATGATAACCACTACCATGTGGATTTTTGGAGGAATTAGCATGAACACCAAAGCCTACATTGATTTAGAAAATCAGTATAATGCCCATAATTATCACCCTTTGGATGTGGTTCTTGAACGAGGCAACGGAGTATGGGTGTGGGATGTTGAAGGTAAGCGCTATCTCGACTTTCTCAGCGCCTATTCTGCTGTCAATCAAGGACATGCTCATCCACGCGTGCTTAAAGCAATGCTGGAGCAAGCTGCCCGGCTGCCCCTCACTTCGCGCGCGTTCCGCAACGATCAGCTGCCGCTGCTGGCAAAAGAACTGTGTGAGCTGACAGATTACGAGATGATGCTGCCCATGAATACCGGCGCAGAAGCCGTTGAGACCGCCATTAAAGCTGCCCGCAAATGGGGTTACACAATCAAAGGCGTGCCAGCTGACAAAGCAGAAATCATCGTTTGCGAAGGGAATTTTCATGGCCGAACGACAACCATTATCAGTTTCTCCAGTGAAGAGCAATATCGTTCTGGGTTTGGACCTTTCACCCCCGGCTTTAAACAAATACCTTATGGCGATGCAGCAGCACTGGAAGCTGCAATAACACCATATACGGTAGCTTTCCTTGTTGAACCGATTCAAGGGGAAGGCGGGGTTATCATTCCACCTAAAGGTTACCTGAAACAGGCTTATGACATTTGCCACAAGCACGGAGTGCTGTTCATGGCAGATGAAATTCAAACAGGCTTAGGCCGTTGCGGTCAGCTCTTCGCTTGCGATTGGGAAAAGGTGCATCCGGATGTAGTGCTGATAGGCAAAGCTTTATCCGCCGGTTACTACCCCATTTCAGCCATGCTTTCTTCACGCGAAATTCTAGGTGTCTTCAAACCTGGCGATCATGGCTCTACCTTCGGCGGCAACCCACTTGCCTCAGCTATTGCCCGTACGGCTCTAAAAGTCCTCATTGAAGAGGATTTGATTGACAATGCCCAACAACAAGGAACTTACATGATGGAGCGATTGCAGGAAATTAACAGTCCGCATATCGCCGAAATACGCGGCAAAGGGTTAATGATCGGCATAGAGCTTAAACCTTCCAGCGGGGGTGCGCGCGTATTTGCCGAAAAACTTATGCAGCATGGAATTTTATGCAAGGAAACACATCAAAAAGTACTTCGTTTTACTCCGCCGCTTGTCATCTCTCGCAGTGAAATGGATTGGGCTTTAGAACGAATTGAAAAGGTGCTTGTCAATAGGTGATTACTGAACCAATTGATAAGAATGCTACACTTAATAGAAAGGATAACGCGATGAATGGAACCTCAAAACGAATAAGGATTCTCATTATGGGTGCTGCAGGTCGCGACTTTCATAACTTTAATGTTTATTTCCGTAACCGAGCAGAATATGAAGTTGTGGCATTTACCGCCACCCAAATCCCCAATATTGAAGGCAGGCTATACCCACCTGCTCTAGCTGGTGAGCTTTATCCTAAGGGCATTCCCATTTACCCAGAAAGCCAACTGGAAAAACTTATTGACGACTTGCACATAGACCAAGTCGTTTTTGCCTACAGCGACATCCCGCATGAATTCGTCATGCATAAAGCCTCTACGGTCATCGCCAAAGGAGCAGATTTTCGCTTGATGGGCTTAAATAACACCATGCTTTCCTCAACCAAACCCGTTGTATCCGTATGTGCTGTGCGCACCGGCAGTGGAAAAAGTCAAACTACCCGCCGCGTCTCTCTCATTCTGCGCGAACTTGGGTATCGCGTCGCCGCTATTCGCCATCCTATGCCTTACGGTGATTTAGCACAGCAAGCCGTACAGCGCTTTGCGGACTACAATGATCTAGATAAGCATCATTGCACTATTGAAGAACGCGAGGAATATGAACCTCATCTTGACAACCAAGTCATTGTTTATGCCGGTGTAGATTATGAGGCCATTTTACGTCAAGCAGAAAATGAAGTGGACATCATCCTGTGGGATGGGGGGAACAACGACTTGCCGTTTTATAAGCCAGATTTGCATATCGTTGTTGCCGATCCTCACCGTCCTAGACATGAACTGCTTTACCACCCTGGAGAAGCGAACGTTTGCATGGCAGATGTGTTTGTCATCAATAAAATTGATACCGCCAACGCAGCCGATGTAGCAACGGTACGTCAGCACTTAATTGAACGCAATCCGCGGGCGACAGTGATTGAGGCAGCATCCCCCTTATCGGTCGAGAACGCCTCCGCAATACGCGGCAAGCGGGTGCTTGTTATTGAGGATGGACCCACCCTCACTCATGGAGAAATGGCTTATGGTGCCGGTTGGATCGCTGCTCAGCGTTTCGGAGCAGCTGAAATTGTTGATCCGCGCCCCTTTGCTGTCGGCTCCATACTCGAAACCTATGCCAAATACCCCACAACCGGTAAAATTCTCCCAGCTATGGGCTATGGAGAACAGCAAATTCGCGAATTAGAGCAAACCATTCACAACGCTAATGTAGATGCCGTCATCATCGGCACCCCAATTAATTTGGGACGCATTCTTAAGATTGACAAACCAACCCATCGCGTGCGCTATGAGCTCCAAGAAATTGGCACACCTACCCTTGAAACCATACTGAGAGAAAAATTTGCCAAATAAAACGCAATGGGCTGCCCTTTTTGGCAGCCCTATCCTTAAGCATTAACGGACATCCACAACTTGTTCTACCAATGGAGTAATCACTTTCTCCAGCTGATCTTTTTCCATTCCATCTACTTTGAAGAAGATCTCGCCATTCTCCGTTGATGTCCCTTGAAAGATGCCCAAAGCGCGGATATCTCCTCCGCCTTCATACACTGCCTTGGTAATCTGATAAAGCACGCCCCGCGAACGCGGTGCCAAAACCGAAACGCGTATGCCGGGTTCACGCGCGCCAAGCACCTCAAGAAACAGCTTGAATATGTCATCCACAGTGATGAACCCAACCAATTTATCACCGCGCATTACCGGCATACCGCTGATATTCTGATCAATCATTATTCGGGCAGCTTCCTCCAAGGGGGTATCCTCAGTTACTGTGGTTACCTCGCGGGTCATCAACCGTTCAATTTTGATCTCATGAACTTTTTCGCGCAATTCCCATTTATCCAGCGTTGTAGCATCCGAAGGGTAGGCTTTTAATAATACCCGTTCCGATACAATCCCGATCATTTTGCCCTGCTTATCCACAACCGGCAAACGCCGAATTTGTTCTTTATGCATCAGATCCAACGCTTCCTGCAAAGACATTTCAGGATAAGCGGTAATTACAGGCTGAGACATACGCTGCTTTACGAACATTTTTTGCTCTCCTTTCCAAGTTGACTTTTCCTTACCCACTTGTTAAAAATATTGTATCAAATGTGTATTAGAAGTTGGTTAATGTTTTCAATAAATAGAATAAATCCTCAACTTTTTAACTTTGCCTTATGGATTCCCATAGTATTAAGTTTGATTTTTATCTCCCTTTGCTGTATAATAGAAGCCGTTGGAAAATTTTCTGCATCAACGGTTTGTTCTCTGCAACCTGAACACACCGCCAAGAGAGGAGTATATCATTTCCATGAAAAAAGTCATTTTTACCCTTAGCAGCAGCTTATTGCTTGCGTTTGGGTTTATTGCTTTCCAAGCCGGCATCTTGTTGCCGCCTCAGCAGTTTTTCGAGGTAAAAAATCCTATCAGTGTTGCACATGCAAAAAGCGATCAAGCATTTCTTCCACAGCAAGCATTCACCCCACTGCCTGAGGTAAATGAACAGCAAATTGTTTCTCTCGTGCAAACTCAAGCTGTTCAATCAAATATGCAGCTTAGCCAAGCAGAGCTGCAAACAATTGTTCAAAAAGTAATGGATGAATTGCAGAGGGGTGTTTATCAAGCACCAATTGTCAATAATCCGCCGCAACTTATTCCTACCCGCACACCGCGCCCTATTGAGGTTCGCCAAACTCAAGACGCGATTGCGATGACACAAACACATCAAGCCGCCTTAAGCCAAGTTCAACCTGCTTCACAAGATGATTTTGAAGGGGCGTATATCTACAGTTACGGTTCGTTGATTGGCAAAAAATATATCATCACTATTCAGCTGAAGAACGAGGTAAAAGGCAGCTATTACGCAAAGATGAGCGATAAGTTTATTGAGAATCGCTACAAATGCACCACCACGCGAACTTATCCTAATCGCTTATACTGCTACGGTTATTCGATTAGAGGTGGTCAGCGATCGATTTACGTGTATGAAGAGGGAACAGACAAGCTGGTTTATGTAGGAGATTTGATTTTGCCGCGTTGGACTCCTACTGTAGTAATGCCTTCACCCTGTCCATGCTGCGGAGAATGCGATTAATACCATTACAGGCGCTGCTTTAGGGGTTTATGTGCGTGCTTCACCACCTACTGCATAGCTTACTTGCGAAAGCAGCCGCTCAGAATATTCCATTTGATTCATATAAGCCCTAAAGGTATTAAAATAAAAACTTAAATTCTTTACCTGCTGCAGTGAAACCGGTAAAGAACCTCCATCCATAGTAGCGGCTTGCTCTGAATTTTGCTCAACATTAAGCCGCGCCAAATGGCTGGACTTTGAATAACGATGTACTTCGGGCTTACCAACCGAAGGCTGATTTTCATAATGGGCATGACTGTTATAGACGCTTTGCGCGCTATTGATCATCCGTTGTGCCTCCTTTTTTCATCCTACCCTCTGCTTTCATTATACTCACCCTCAGCATGAAAAAGGTGTAAAAACGACGCAAATTTCTAATAAATTGAAATTAGCTTAGTCAGAGGAGTCTCCTAACTTAGCATTGCGTTATGCTCGTGCTCATGCTTCGCAGAAAAATTTCTCTACAATAGCGAAGGAGGATTAACAGAGATTAGGCAGTTTTTTGGAGTCCTTCCCTTTAGCAGCATCGTTGCCCGGGGACCGCGCACAATGACCTGCCAGCGAAAATAACCACTGATGCGGGAAAAATAACAAGGTGCCGGTCCAATGAGCTCTGTTGCACGCCATTCCTCTTGCTCAATCCAGCGCTGCAGCTGCTCGGCAGCTCTCACAGCTTCTTGCTCGGCTTGCTGAGCGCGCAACGCGCGGAATTCCAAGCGTACGATCTGTTGAAAAGGTGGGTACCCCAATATGCGGCGGTAATGGATTTCTTTTTCATAAAAGGCAGTATAGGATTGATTTGCAACAGCTTGGATCACCTCATGCTGTGGTTGAAAAGTTTGCAAGATCACCTTGCCGCCCAAAGCACTGCGTCCTGCCCGCCCAGCAACTTGCATTAAGGTTTGAAAAGTGCGCTCTGCAGCTCGGTAATCCGGAAAATTCAATCCAACATCAGCTAATACAATGCCAACTAATGTAACCAAAGGCAAATCCAACCCTTTTGCTAGCATTTGTGTGCCAATCAGCACATCAGCTTGATGAAGTGCAAATTGCTGCATAATGGCTTCATGTGCATCTTTGCGACGCGTTGTATCTAAATCCCATCTTAAGAAGCGAGCCATTGGAAACAGGGTTGATAATTCTTTTTCCACGCGCTGAGTCCCGGTTCCGTAATGACGAATGCGATCACTGCCGCAGGAAGGACATTTTTTAGGCATACCGCGTCGGTAAGAACAAAAATGACACATCAGCTGAGCATCCCCTTCCTTATTTTCATGATAAGTTAGAGGAAGATCGCAGCGCGGGCATTTAAGCACAAACCCACAATCGCGGCAGAACACATAAGAAGCCGCCCCGCGCCGATTGATGAAGAGTATAGCTTGCTGCTGCTTTTCAAGAATCTGCTGCAAGGCATGCTGCAAGGCACGGCTAAAAATGGAGCGGTTGCCTTCCTTAAGCTCTTGGCGCATATCTATGATTTGAATAAGCGGTTGAGGGGTTCTTTCATGTTGAAATAGTCCAACCGCCATTGGAGATAATTTTTCTTGCTCATCCATTGAAGGCAAGGTTGAGTGATGAGCTGCAATACGTTGAGGCAAGTTGAGGAGTTGTAATTCACCCTTCTGGGCGCGATAGTAATGCACCACATCCGGGGTAGCAGAACCTAAAATGCACACCGCATGGCAAATGCGCGCATAACGTTCCGCCAGCACCACAGCATCAAAAGTCGGAGGCTTATCTCCTTGGAAATATGAAGAATCATGGCATTCATCAACAATGATCAACCCAATATTCTTTAGCGGAGCAAACAATGCGCTGCGCGCCCCAACAATGACCGCTATTTTTCCTGCCCGAGCCCGCAGCCAAGTATCATAGCGTTCGCCATCCGATAGTTTCGAGTGCAACAAGCCGACTTGGCCGGGAAAACGCGCCAAGAATCGTCGGATCGCTTGGGGGGTAAGAGAAATTTCAGGCACCAACACCAAGGCTTGTTTTCCGAGACGCAGTGTCTCCTCAACGGCTTGAAGATAAATTTCCGTCTTGCCAGAGCCGGTAACACCATATAAAAGAAAAGGAGAAAGGGATCTTTGAGCATCTAAAGAACGAAGCTGCATTAGTACAGCATCCAATGCCTGTTGTTGAGCTGGAGTTAGCGTTGGATAAGTCTCTTGTGGCACTTGAATAGTTGCCAGCGGATCGCGATAGGTCGTCTCTTCTTCTATTGCAATTAAGCCCTTTTCTTTTAAGGCGGTCAAATCTTGCATCAACGTATTCTTCGCTGAAGAAAAGAGCTCTTTTTCTCGAGCAGTACAAGCCGCAAGCAACCAGACAACATCTATCGCTTCTTTCTCTTCCATCAAGACAGATAGTATCGTCTGTCGCCGTTTTAATGCATGAGAATGAGGGCGAGCTAATTTATCCCAATTTGCTTGCACTTCTGCTTTGGATACAACCAAGCGGACGCGGTGTAAGGTTTTCGGACGAATAGCTTTAGATGTTAAAGCTGACGCGGCTGAAATTACCTCTAAACGTATTAGTTGTTGAATGGCGTTCTGCCAAGCCTTACGCGGGAAAAGACGCTCCAATTGAAGGTTCGTCAGTGAACCATTTTGTTTCAGAAAGGAAAGAATTTTTGTTTGGGTCTCGGTTAGCTTCAGTGAACCAGAAAACCCATGTTCCACTGCTGGTCCCACCGTGTACCGCTGAATCGACTGTTGACGCAAGCCAACCGGCAGCATCAGCGATAAACACACTCCTAAAGAAGTGAAAGATTCTTCTGCGATAACTTTAGCCAGTTCCAATTGTTGGGGAGTGATAGCCGCTTCACTATCCAGCACAGTTTGAATAAGACGCGGTTTTTCTACGATGGGTTGTTCCAAAGGGTACAGCACAACTCCCTGTACTATCTGTTTTCCAAATGGAACAACTACCACTTGCCCACTGGCAATATCCGCTTGCCACTCCGGCGGTACTTCATAATCATAACTCTCACAAGACGAGGGGACACATACCGCCACACGCGCATATTTGCTCATGCCTCAATTATAATCGAGACATGTTGGCAGTTAATACGTTTTATGATGGTTGTGTTTTCGGCTCAATTCCTTGTTCACGGAGCCATGATAAAATTCGTTCACGAATCTGATCTCTTACTTGGCGAAACTTGCGTAGCTTATCTTCATCCGCTCCTTGAAAAGCAGCGGGGTCTTCAAAGTCCCAATGCATACGCTGAGATACTCCCGGAAATACGGCTGGACAATTTTTATCTGCTTTAGAACAAACTGTAATCAAATAACCAAAATGCTGATTGCCCATATAAAGACTTACATGCTTTGCATATTGCCCTTCGAGCGAAATGCCTTCTTCTGCCATCACCTTATTGGTAAATGGATTAATCTCACTGGGCTCTAAGCCGGCACTATACGGTTCGAAATAATCTGCTGCATAGTATCGCAAATAAGCTTCTGCCATTTGACTGCGAGCTGAATTGCCGCTACAGAGAAATAAAACCTTTGTTTTTATCATAGCAATCCTTTCTATATTCAAGTTTATCCAAAATATCAAATAAATGAAAATTATTATAAACAAATAAAATTTTAACCGGAGATCTTTAACACATCCTTAATA
>DAOUFY010000003.1:0-2377 GCA_034429745.1 Anaerolineales bacterium | reverse complement strand
ACTTTTTCTAGGGCTTTTTATATCATCTTTATTATATGGGTGGATTTTATCCTTCATTCCTATGGTACAGCAGGCTGCTCTGGGAGTGTTAGGCAGCGCACAATGGACAGAGATATTTTCGGCTGCATTATTGCGACGCATTCAGCAACCCGGCACTTTGATTACAACTTTCATCTTGTGCAGTCTATCGTTGTATAAGATCAAAGTTGGATTGACTGCAAAGACAGCTGAACCTGATTCAAAAATAGAAGAAAATGATTCACAAAACGATGATAAAGAAAACCAGAATCAAAAGGTGTTGTTTATCTCTTTGCTGATCTTGATGGGGACATTGCTTGTAACTTTCCCTGAGTTTTACTACTTGCGCGATCAATTTGGGTGGCGGATAAACACAATATTTAAGTTTTATTATCAGGCATGGTTGTTATGGGGTATTGCTGCTGCAGCAATCATGGTGATGCTGATAGAACGAAAGTCTTGGCTGCAGCTGCCGGTAGCTGTTATGATTTGTATAGGGTTGATTTACCCTGTCTTAGCTGTGTCATCAAAAACTAATGGGTTTAATCCACCCGATGGGTGGACGCTGGATGGAACTGCTTATTATAAAAACCAGGCGCCGGATGATTATGCTGCTCTGCAGTGGCTGCAAACAGCACCATTTGGGGTAATTGCTGAGGCAGTTGGCGGAAGTTATTCAGCATTTGGTAGGGCTGCTACCTTTAGCGGTTTGCCTAATGTACTTGGTTGGCCGGGTCATGAAAGCCAATGGCGAGGTGGAGCTAAGGAAATGGGTTCGCGGGAAGTAGAAATTGAACGCTTATATAAAACGAACTCATGGGAAGAGGCGAAGTCTATTATTGAAAAGTATAAGATTCGATACATTATAGTTGGAGGCTTAGAAAGAACGAAGTATAATGCTCGGGATGTTCTCTTCAAGCGTTATCTAACGCCGGTTTTTGAACAAGGCTCTACAATTATTTATGAGACTTCAATTACAAGCATTTCTCAATAACGAAAACTGCTTTGATGAATCCTCATTATAGAGCGATAATTGCCTATAATCAGAGTATAATATCTATAAAAGAAAAAGCATCATTTGAAGAAGGCAAATGAAAAGAATTACAAACGAACACGTAGCATATTTTCTAATTTTTCTTTTAGCATTGTTTCTGCGTTTTGTTTATCTAGGCACAGTTCCATTGTCGAACAATGAGGCGATTTGGGCATTAGACGCTCTTCATGTTGCGCAGGGAAGCGCCTCTGAGCTTCATGCTAATCCTTTTTATATTCTATGGACTTCTGTTCTGTTCTTTATTTTTGGGGATAATAACTTTTGGGCGCGCTTTTTAGGGGCACTTAGCGGAATTACACTTATAGGACTGCCTATTTTATTAAAACCTTGGATAGGCAAGAAAGTCGCCCTTATTTTTGCTTTTGGGCTGGCGAGCGAGCCAAGCTTGTTGGCTGCATCGCGAATTGCCGGGGGACCCATGATAAGCATTTGCTTGTTATGCTTTGCTTTGGCAGCCTTGCTTTATGGAAAAAAATCCTTAAGTATCCTTATTATTGCAATCTCATTGCTTTCAGGGGAGCATATTCTTCACGGATTATTAGGTGTGGGCATTGCGTTGGGAATAATTTGGACAATAAGCCGTTTGGGGTGGATCAATCTCTCGTTCTCCAACGCAGATCGAGTTCAGCAACCTGAAACACAAAAATTCCCTTATTTGTCTGGCGTTGAATGGCTGAGCGTTTTGGGAATTTTTATTGCAGTGGGAACACTTTTCTTGCGTTATCCAACGGGAATTGCTGCTTTTGGAAAAACATTTTCCTCTTATTTTGCAAGTTGGGGAAAAAGCACACAGATATCTCCTTTGCATTTTATGGGACTGTTTTTTATTAATGAGATGCTGATTATTTGCGTAGGCAGTTTAGGGTTTATACGCGCCTGGTTTCAATCTAATGCTTTTCAAAAGTTGGTGGGAATAGGTAGCTTGGTACTATTCTTATGGCTTGTTGCCTATCCTCAGCGTGAACCCGTGCATTTAGCTTGGATGGCAGTGCCCTTATGGGCATTAACTGCAACAGAGGTTGTAACTTGGGTTGAACGGTACTTTAACGAAGAAAAGTTCGCTGCATTATCACATTGTGGCTTAATACTGCTGCTGATGGGTTTAGTCTGGATTAATTTAGCAGGTTTAACTTTGCCTCAGCCAAATGAAGAAGTGTTTCGCACACGTTGGATCTTGTTGATGGGAGTGGTAGCGCTGATAATATTATCCACATTATTGGTCGGTTTAGGCTGGTCGGTGAATGCAGCTTAATTTGGCTTCTTTGCAGGAATTAGTATTAGTTTGCTTTTTTATCTGATTTTCAT
>DAOUFY010000002.1:0-9268 GCA_034429745.1 Anaerolineales bacterium | reverse complement strand
TATTAATAGTATCAATAATCTGTAGTTCATTTGATGATTCAGTTTGAGAGTTAATAGTAAACCAATGGATTTCAGGATCCTCTAATTTAAACCAGTTGGCTTGCCGTCGGACAAAGTTTCTTGTTGCCCGTTGTATTAATCTTATTGATTCAACTAATGTTGTTCTGCCCTTTATGAATAGTACCATCTCTCGATAACCAATTGCAGACATGCTGGGAAGATGAGGGGAGTAACCTTTTGCTAATAATCCTTTTACTTCTTCAACGAACCCATTAGCTACCATATTATTAATGCGAATATCAATACGTTGATATAGTTCTGGACGCAGCCGATGAAGACCAATGATTAAGGATTTATATTTAGGAAGACCTTTTTTTCTTTGTTCGGAAAATTTTCTGCCGCTCTGAAAAATTACTTCAAGAGCTCTAATGACGCGCCGCTTATTGGAAGGATCAATAGATTGAGCAGCCATTGGATCTAGCACTTCAAGGTAGTGATGAAACTGCTGAGCAGATATTTGATTGCTCCATTGTGATAAGACATTTCTTAGCATTGGGTTTGGTGGTTGTTTAGGCAGATCCCACTGTTCAAGTATGGATTTTATATATTGACCTGTACCTCCGACAAGAAGAGGAATTTTTCCCTTATCATGAATAGATTCTATGGCTTGGTATGCGGCTTGTTGAAAATCAGCTAGGCTCCAGGGTTGATCAGGCTCAATGATGTCAATGAGATGATGTGGTATAAGGGAGAGCTCTTGAGGCAAGGGTTTCGCAGTACCGATATCCATACCTCTATAGACTAATCTTGAATCAACAGAGACTATTTCTGCGTTGATATGTGAAGCTAAACGCAGAGAAAGGGCTGTTTTCCCTACAGCTGTTGGGCCAACAAGAACGATCAATGGTTTATTGCTGGATAGCATTTACTATATGATGAATCTCTATCTCTTGATTTATATGGCGAGTAATAGCTAAAATATCTATTCTCCAAGGGGTATCAATATCATATTGTGATATATAGTTTTGAGCAGAATTGATAATATGAAAGACCTTTTTAGATGAAATCGAATCTTCTGGATAACCGAAATGACGATTATTTCTCGTTTTTACTTCAATAAAAACCAATGTGCCTTGATCATTAGCTACGATATCAATTTCTCCATAGGAAGAACGGTAATTACGACAAATAATTGAATATCCTTTTTCTTGAAGATAAGTCGTCGCAAGATCTTCCCCCCATTTTCCTAGAAGTTGTTTATTATAATCTGCATTCATGGCCGCAGTAGAGAATGATACTAATTATGGAAAAATAATGAAACATCAAATTATAATTTAATCATAACTTAAAATTAGCGTAATGAAAAGGAGAAAAAATTGTAAAATTTACTAACAAAGATTGACGTTTTTCACAGTTTTATGTTAAACTTGGAAATATGAAGACTATAGCTATTGCAAACCATAAAGGCGGAGTTGGGAAAACGGCTACTAGCCATAATTTAGGAGTAATTCTTGCCCAAGAATACGGCTATAAGACACTGATGGTAGATTTAGATCCACAAGCATCTTTGACCCAAGCTTGTGGAATTCAAGAAGTTGAACGAAGTCTAGCTGATGTATTGGGAAATGTGAATCCTGGTGCTTATAGCATAGAAGAGATTATTATAGAACTGGCGCCAAATTTATTTCTTGCGCCGGCCGATATTGATTTAACTTTAACTGAACTAGGGCTAACGAATAGGATTGGAAGAGAACATATATTAAAAAAAGCACTAACACCAGTACAAGATAAATTTGAAGTATGTCTCATTGATTTTCCACCTTCATTAGGCTTATTGTCTATCTGTGGGTTGGTTGCTTCTGATGGTATTATTACACCTACTCAGCCTCAAACAGTTGATTTAAGAGGTTTATCTTTATTTTTAGATACTTTGGAAAAGATAAAAGAAGAATTAAACTTACAGATAGATATGATTGGCGTATTGATGACGTTTTATGATGATCGTCTTTTGCATCACAAGTTAGCAGTGGAAGCTTTAAAAAGAGCAAACTTGAGGATGCTGCCTGTTCAAATAGGAAGGAGTGTAAGAGTAGCAGAAGCTGCAGCAGCTGGGGAAGCTATTATTACTTGGGATCAGAATAATCCACAAGCTGAGAGGTATCGGCAAGTTGCTAAATTTGTTGTTGAATGGATAAAGGAAGGTAAATTAATAGGTTAGTTTTTAGGAAGAGTATTAATATTTTCGGGATGATAGATATGCAGCCTTCCAGAGTAACCTCCCGCTAAGATATATTCTGCATGAGGAGTAATGGCAACTGCATAAAATCTATCAAATGTGGATGTTTTTACTACTGAAGTGTAATTGCTTAATTCCCACAATATTAAAACTCCATCTTCAGAAGCAGATACTAAATATTGGTTGGACCGTGATACTGCTATTGAACGAACACTTGAAAGGTGCCCTTTTAGGGTGGCTACTTCATTCCATTGTTCAGTTTTCCAAATTTTGATCGTTTTATCATTAGAAGCAGAAAATAATAATTTGCCATCAGAAGAAAGACATAAGGAATTAATTTGGTCTTGATGGGCACGTATTGCTTGTATTTCTCTGCCAGAATGCAAATCCCATATTTTTATGGTTTTGTCTATTCCTGCGGAAACTACTCTTCTACCATCAGGCATAACGACAAGGCTTGTAATCCAACTGGCAGCTTCACGATAATCGCCAAGAGAACCTAGCGATTTGCCTGAAGAGAGTTCCCAAATCTTTAGTGTGTGCTCACTTGAACCGGAAATAATCCATTTACCATCAGGTGTTATGGCAATAGCAAAAATCCATTCATTTTGACCAAATGCGCGAATTTCTGTGCCTTCCATTAAGTTCCAGAGGTGAATACCGTAACCTGCAGAGACACAATGTTTTCCATCGGGAGTAATAACTGCAGAATATACAGATGATGCGTGATTGTTGAAAGATAAAGTTTCTGTGAGTATATGAGATTCAACATCATTGGTAGTTTTTAGCGGGTATATTAATGGAGAAATATTATTTAGTTTCCAACATTTACAACGACCATCTCCTGATGCAGTAATAACATGATTGCCGTTTTGAGAAATAACAATTGCGTTGATATCATTAGTATGAGCCGGCTCAATGTTAATTTGAATATCTTTGCTTAAGCCGACTTCCAATCCATAAGAAATGTCCCATATTTTTACAGTGTTATCAAAAGCCGGGGTAATGAGGCGTTTATTATCTAAGCTAACAAAAATACTATGATATCCTTCAGTGTCACTTTGAAGAGTTCGTATTTCTTTACCTGTTTCGAGGTGCCATATTTTAATCATTTTATCCGCAGCAGTGGATATAAGCAATTTGCGGTTGTAAAGAATAGCTAATGAACGGATGTAATTTTGATGACCTTTTAGGGTGAAAAGTTCTAGAGGTTGAAAGTTTTTTGCGTACTCTAAACCAGGTGGTATCATCCAAATTTTAATCGTTTTGTCCGCTGAGCCGGTGATTATCCACTTACTGTCTGGAGAAACGGCCAACGCGGTGATTGGTCCAGTGTGCCCACGAATAATGGAAACTAGGTTTCCATCTTCGATATCCCATATTTTCAATGCATAATCTTCGATTGAGCTTGAAATTATAAAACGATTGTTGGACGTAATATACAACAAGTTAATAATGGATTTGTGGCCTCTAATGGTGTACAGTAATTCTCCGGTTGTAAGACTCCATCCCCGAATAGTTTTATCGTTTGAAGATGAAATAATTTTCCGTCCGTCTGGTGAAAGAAGAACTTTTTCAACACTATCAGTATGTCCATATAAAGTATTGATTAATCGTGTACTGTCAGGTACTGCACTTGTGAAAGGGGCTGATAAGTCCCAAATTTTTATGGTATTATCACTCGATGCGGAAATTGCATTAGTTCCAGTGGGAGTGATTACAACTGAATTTATATAGGAGGTATGTCCAGCTAGAGTGGCAACGCATTTGCCTTGAATAAGATCCCAAACGTGAAGGTACTTATCGTTAGAAGCGGAAACGCAGATTGTGTTATCTGTGTTAACAGCTAAAGCATTGATTTTTTTTGTGTGTTTGGTGAAGAGAAAGATCTGTGAACCCCGCTCAAGGTCCCAAACTCTAATAGTTGTATCATCAGCACCAGTAATAATTTTCTTACTGTCGGGAGTTAAAACTAAAGCATTAATCTTGCCTTGATGACCCCTCAAAACATTTATTAAAACACCTCCAGGGGGAGTAAGCGTTGGAAGCAGTGGACGCAACCAGGGCTCTTTAGTTTTTTCTCGAATTTGTGATAACAATTTTTGGGGAATATTATCAAAATCGAAGCGAGTAAAGACAAGACAGCGGCCGGTTAAATTGTTGGCTAATTGAGATATATTTTGTTTGAAGGAACGTTCTGAAGATTTTAGAATTGCTTGCAGCAATTTTAACCATTGTATAATTGGCTCACGGATTTCTCTTGAATTTACCATTGAAGAAAAAATCTTAATAACAAAACTAAAATCCTCAAGCAGATTGCGGAAGTACCCATTTTCTATTTTTATCCGAATATAATCATAATTATTTAATAAGTTTATTACAGAATTATAATCTTTTATTGCTAAAAAATGATGTATTGCATAAAATAAAGCATATTCATTAGGAGGTGAAGCGGTAAATATTTTGGCTTGAATATGTTCTAGAATACGTTTATGACCATCAACGAGGTTGATTATATACGGATGATTAGGGGTGGTTTTACCAGAAAGCCAATCGCTTATAGAGGAATGGGCAATTTGATATTTACCATCCCGAAGGGGGAAAAAGAAGATAACTTTTAATAAATGATCTTCTACTGTGGAGATGTCGCTGTTGAGGAATTCAGCTAATTGAGAAGCTGATAATGGTTCGTAAGAAGCCAACAGCACTTCTAGTAACATTCGCATAAAGCCATAGTCACCATTTGAAAAGGTGAGATTAAAATAACCAAGATATATATCATATAAGCTGTCTGGAAAAGATTCTGGTTTATCTATTTCGGCAATTTTCCATAGGATAGCAGCTACTAATTGTTTTGCATGAAGAAAATTACCTCGGCTTTTGCGGATAATGAGTTTAACCATGTCTTTTGGTTCAACTTCTTTATCCGTTAGCATATCGTACAGAGGGTAAACACTGAAATTATTCTCTAAATAGAGATTTATATCAACATAGTTTTCATCTCGGGATAAGTTACAAACTGTAGGGTTATATTTATTGAAGGTGTCGGTTAATTTCGCTTCTTTTGAGCAGCTAAAGATAAATTTTACATAATTTGGGAAAAAAGCAATGTTATCCTTGAGTAGTCTAATAATGTTTTTTTCTTGGATGATTTGCTGATCTGCTAGGTGAAGGTCATCAATGAATAACAATAGCGGAGTATCTCCGCGTACTTGAGCGAGAGGTTGGAGGATCAAAGAATGAAGTAGGGTTTCTAATGGGACATCAGAAAATTTCAAGGAAGATGAGGATAAATGGATATTTTGATAAAAGGTGCTTTGCTGCAGAGAATCTTTGAACTCAGTAAATTGAGAGAGCAATTGAGCTGATAGTGTTGTGATCAATGAAGTTGCGTCTAATGTAGAATACCATTGGTTTCGGCAAAAGAAATATGCTCCGCTTAGAGGATGTTTAATGGCTAATTGAGATATAATGGCTGATTTGCCTCCTCCCAGATTGCCAGTGATAATGAAAATTCGAGAGTCTTCTTGTGAGACCCAATCGTCAAATTCTTCATACAACCATTCTCTCCCGGTAAAATCTAAAGCTAAAGCGGAAGCTTCTGCTCCGAAATCTAATGGTTTCAGGAAGTTAAATAATTCCTCATAAGGACTATCAAACTCTTTATATTGTTCGATTGCTTGTATGCATTGATTTAGTAAGTTTTGATAAAGGATTGGGTTTTGCCAATCTTGAATATTTATCCAACCAAGCCTGTAAATATTTAAGGGAAAAGGGTAAGGTGAAACGATGAGAGGAAGAATTAGAAAATGATTGCTTCTAGCTAGAATGAGGTCATTTAAGTTAGAACCGTTGGGACGTTTTATGCTACCAGGTGTTATAAGCGGAATGAGAACCTCATCACCAGCAACTTGTTTTTTATTTATCCAAACTCGGTAACCCTTGTCAGACAAATCTTTTTGAATTCTGAATGCGAGAGGGTGAAGTTGAATTTCATTAATATCATAGACTAGATTTATCTTTTTAACAGTGGATTCTTCCATTGGAATTTGGAATAATTCCCATGGTTTTTCGCCTTTGGAATTTAAAAATTTATCCCTAATATTATCATTTTCATCATTATCATCTTCATCATTATCATCTTCATCATAGCCATCTTCATCCTCATCACTTATATTGATATCATCGTCTCTGAGGGATCTGCGGCGGGTTATAACATTATCAGTCATTCGGGAATGAATTTTTTCTTGCTTTTTAAAGGGGTCATCTTCATCGTCAAAGATATTTCGCTTTTTCTTTTTAGAAGATCCCCAAATGTCATCTTCATCGTCGTGTTCACTTAACCAAGGATCACATTTTTTCCAAAGATTTTCGTCTTCATCGTCTTTGGCAATGTCAATATCAGAGGGACGATTTGTCCTTTTTTCCGTCTTTGAAGGAGAGGTATCTTTCTCAAAAGACCTTGAAGTATTTGTTGGGAAGGGCTCTTCCTTTTCATCAGCTTTATCTTGAAGAAGGGTTTGGTTTGTAGCAGAAGGAATAAAAACTAATCCTACCCCTTTTTTATCTTCAGCGAGATCGTTAAAGATGAGGTCTTCCCTTATTAAGTGAAATAAATCCTCATCTCCATTCAAGGCTTGAAGAATTTCACTATTTTTTGCCTTGCCTTTACGTTTTAATAAGGCAAGGACAATCCTTTTGCCTTCATCAAAGTTCATGACAAATTATTCTTTACATCCCTTTTTATAGCAAGCAACGATTTTTGTCCACATGTAGCCTTTACCATCAGCTCCCAACCCAAAAAGGTGCCCATCAGGTGTGGCAAGCATCCAACTTCCTTGAACGGGCTGTGTGAAGACACCGGCTGTTAAGTTTGGTACTTTCAATAGTGTTTCAGCTCTAACCCTGCCACCCGGAGGTATTGGTTTCTCATTTACAATGATTTGAACTGAATCTGCTCCCATAATATCTCCTCCAATGAAGCGCAGATATGTCCCTACGGGCCAGGTACATGTACCAACGTTCTTAAAATCCCAGACTCTCGTGAATGTTTTGTTTTCTTCAATCATCGTACCATCTTTTATTGATTCGTAATAAAGTTCAGCACGATAAGTACAATCCGACTGACTTGTTGGTTGCGCTTGGATAGCCTCAGTTGGAGGAGGTTCTTGTGCGGCAGGCTGATTGCTGCTTTCGAGGGTGGCAATTGAAAGGGTAGGAGTTTCTTGTTGAATAGCTTCAGTTGGGGTAGGCGGAGTTTCAATTGTAGGTGTAGGTTTAGCTACCGCGGTTTGGGTCAAACCCGCACTTACCTGAAATGCGATTTCAGTCAATACTGTTTCAGGCATTATTGTTGGTTGTGGAGTTGATTTTCCACAAGCAGATAGGATAACTATAGAAAGAACCATCAGCATACTTATTAGTAATAAACCCATTGGATTTTGTATTTTCATTTCTTGTAATCCTCTATAAAATGTTTTTTCACTTTGATGAATTATATCCTAAATATCCTTTAGTGGTGTCCCATAAATTTCGATTGAATGAAAACGCCTAATAGAAATAAGAGTACGAAAGCTATTGCCATTAGGAAAGCCGGCAGTGAAAAAGGCAAATTCTGAATGATCAAAAAAGCACCAGTAAGTGAAGATAGCAAAATAAGAGTCCAATCAAAAAGGACAATACCAAAAATGATTCCCAGAAATGCTCCTATAGCAATTGCTATCCAGTAAAAGGAGTTATGTGGGGTCTTTAAATAATCCAGAAGTAAGATAACAATATATGTGCCAATTACTAAACCTGCCAATGCTATAGCAAATCGTTGAAAATAATAGATAATGAAAGCTAAGGTAAAGCCAGATATGATCGCTATAAGAAGATTAATCCAACTTTCTCCGATGGAAAAGAAACGCGTGGCTATGTAATAGCCTAATAAGAATCCGATTGCTCCGACGGATAACCAGTATAATTTTCTACCCATGATGAGCAACAATATACCTGCAATAATAATTATTATATTGATTGATTGCATGAAGTCCTCACTAAGTTTTGAGTGTATTGCGTAACGCTGCACCTAAGTCAAAAAATTGGAAAGAAAATCCATCTTCTAATAATCGTTTAGGATGTACTCTTTGTCCTTTTGTTAAGAGGAGTGAAGATTCACCTATGAGTCGGTCCAAGAAAAATGCTGGTATTGAAAAGAATGCCGGGCGTTTAAGTACTTTAGATAAAATCTTAGTGAATTCTTTATTGGTAACAGGATTGGGAGAACAAAGATTGTACACCCCAGACATTTGTTGGTTAGAGATGATAAATTTTATCGCATTGACTACATCTTGAATATGGATCCATGAGTACCATTGCTGGCCGCTGCCAATTGTTCCCCCAAGGAAAAGCTTAAATGGAAGAACTTGTTTGGGCAAAGCTCCTCCTTGAGCGCTGAGGACAATCCCTATTCTTGTAATAACCCGTCGAATTCCTAACTTTTCGATGTCTGCAGTCGAATTTTCCCATTGTGCACAGACATGAGCTAAAAAATCATCTCCAGGCGGGCTTTCTTCAGTAAACATTTTACCCGATAAGCTAGAACCATAATAACCGATAGCTGAAGCTTGGATAACTAAGGTCGGTTTTTCTGACGCAGAGTAAACTGCTTCTGTAATAACCTTTCCTGCATTTAAGCGGCTTTCAAGAATTGCCTTTTTCCGTTCCTTTGACCAATGCATGTCGAACAGGTTACTGCCCGCTAGATTTTCACCTGCTAAATTAATAACCATGTATTTTCCATTGAACCAGTGTTCAATATCTTGTGTTGTCTTTCCATCCCAATATTCATAATGATATTGGGGAGATGATGTGTATTTTTGAGGGCTGCGTGTCAGTATGATAATCTCGTTTTGATTTTGGTGAAGCGAAGTACCAACTGCTTTACCTATTAAACCGCTACCGCCAAATAGTATTATCTTCATGGCAGGTCCTCCTTATAACTATTATACAAAATTTTATTTTTTCTGATGTAAATTTCTTGTTTTTCCA
>DAOUFY010000001.1:0-1709 GCA_034429745.1 Anaerolineales bacterium | reverse complement strand
CCGCTTCTTGTTCCACATCTACGACAGTCGGTTTCGTTTCTTCTACAACCAAATCTACCCAGCCACTTTTTTCATTGAGAATGAGTTCGCGTAATTTTTCTAACGTTGCCTGAACGTTCAGCGTTTTTCCTGTCTGAGCTGGTGTTACTTTTACAGTTAAACCTTCCAAGTGAAGCTGAGCATCCACAGCTGGCTGGTTTATTTGAGCAGCTAGTTGGGTTAAGATATGATTCGCAATCCGTTCATCATATACTCGCAGCAGTGGCAGCTCAACTCCAAAAAACCAAGCTTGAAGACGTTCTTTCAAGCTTGGCAGCAGCCCCATCCGTCTTCCCCATCGCTCTGCTTGGGCAACACTTTCTTGGATATTCGAAGAAAGACCGAGTTCGCCTGGCTTATAGATCCACGTATTATCTCCATACCTAAAGCCAATCAGCCCCTGCGCAGGATAAGAATTCTTTGCAGCAAGCAAAGCTGCTGCCTGCTCGCTGGGCAAGCCAGACAAATCAACCCCATAACACCAAACTCCTGCAACAATACGCCCTTGGTATTGAATCTGATGCACAACACCCAGTAAAAAAACCCCCACGCCAAAGATAAGCACGCTTCCCAGAATCACCTGTACTGCATCACGCAAAATTCGCCGCCATCTCGGGACGGAAGTCGCCGGCTTGCGCTGACGAACATATATCGGTTGCGGAGGAGATTGATTCACCATTCCTTTTTTCATAACCTGCAGGCAGGGAGAAAAGAAAACTAAGTAAAGCTAAGGAGCTATTGACTCACATGATAAAAAAAGCAAATCCGGCATCGTATTCAGGTTGAGGTGTAGGCGCACACCTTCGATCACTACACTGCTTTCGCGCGGTTCTTCCTGTTTCTTTGCCAACGCTGCTACATTCGCGTAAAACCATATTACCGCATCCTTCCAATGTGGCAGCGCTAATTTGAGTGATTTAACCATATAACCCAAATTTTTCTTTAATTCCTCAGGGTCATTTCGAGGATAATGAATAACCATTTGAGTTGATTCAATAACCTCACCATGCCCAACAATCTTCAGCGCTGCCAGCGCATTAGCCGATTTACCTTCCACTTCCCGGATTTGTTGAATGGATCTTTTCTCTTCGAAAGAAAAACCTTCTGCCGCAAATGCATCAATAAATTGAGAAAAACTAACTCCGAACCCACTTTCTGAACCTTGCGGCTTCTTTTGATCTTGGGCAGCAGAAGTTGTGGGAGAAGCCTGTTGGGTAGGCGTGGCATTAGGGTTAGAGTCAAGTGTTGGCACTACTGTTACCATAGTTTCGTCAGGATACATACCAGCCATGTTAAAGCCACCTGACTCAAATGAAATTAGGCTGCCTACTCCAAATAAAATTACGCACAAAAGAGTCAAAATAAGAACGATGATCATATCTCGCCGTTCTCTCTCTTGGCGTGCCGTTCGACTCATTTTCTGTCCTTTGTCTTCCTTTAATTGCCAAGCGAAGCAAGCAAAGCATCAATCTCTTCTTGGCTTAGTGGTCTTTCTTGTTTCGGTGGAGATGCCGCGCTGTTTGGCTTATTGACTTGCGGTGGCTCGTCAGAGAATAGCTCGTCATCACCCAAAGAGGCTAGCAGAGCATCCAACTCCGCCTGATCAATATCTGTAGAAGAGTTGCTACTTAAAGAAGCTTGCTTAGCAGCAATAATTTGTTCAGGAGAGT